>JAAUTG010000046.1 GCA_012031785.1 Saprospiraceae bacterium
TTCTTGAGTATGGCGCGCAATTGGCTGCACAATTCGCTTTCCTTGCAAATCGTATATGGTTAACGTGACCTCTGTGGCTTCAGCAAGCGTGTAAGTGATAGTGGTTTGTGCACTGAACGGATTGGGCGCGATGTCTAATCCATTTTTTAGCAAAAATTTTGCGGCACTACATCTGTTGTTCTTACTTCCACAGTTTCGTCGTTCAAAGAAGCACAAGCCTCAATCGAAGCGGTGAAGGTAGAACCTGCTCTTGCTTCGAAGCCTGCAGTCAAAGTAATGCTAGTCCCAGCTTTGAACACCACCGTAGAAGGAGAGAATATCTTTCCTGCGGTGCTGATGGTACTGCTCACTTGGTACGTGCCCGCCGCGATAGTTCCTGTTGCTGGTGGCGGTGTGCTACAATTGGAAGCACCACCTTCTTGGCAGATTTCTAATGCCCAACTGGTCAATTGCCCGCCATCGTCTTGTGCCACATCGGAGATACTTAGTATCCAGTTTCCTCCAACACTTTCGTTGTTGAAGATGGATAACGGATTCTGTGGACGTTGCGTGTTACCAGCATTGATTGGGCAAGCCAGCGCATTGGCAGCTTGGTCATCTAATTTGATGTTAAAGTTATCTGCCGAAGTACATTGCTCTGTAATTAGCGTTACGGTAGTGCCGGAAGGACTTCGCAACGTGAATACCAAGTCACCGACGTAAGTATGTGTTCCGACTAAAGTAATATTCACATCAGAGACTGTTCCTCCTGCTGGAACGTTGATGGTGGAGTTGATGGTGCTTGGCGCGCCAGCAGAGATTGGAACAACGGTGGTGCTATTGTAAGTGACACAAGAAGTTCCTTGACAAGCAGTTGGCGCTGTGAATAAATTATTGCTGAAGAAAGTACAATTCGGCAATGCAGAAAACTCGCCACCACATCAATCGGATTACCGTTCGATGGAAGACCTGTCAAGGTAACGGTTTGTGGACTTGTTCCTATTGCAAAGTTCTGACCATTCACAACAAGCGTTCCCGTAACGGGTGCGCCCGTGTAAGTTACAGTTACTTGCTTAGTGTAAGTATTTGTTGCTGGATTACAAGCCGTTTGAGTGCCACCAGTTATGGCAGTAATATTACAAGATGATGCAGCACGGCAGATTTCTAGCGTCCAATTGGTCAATTGTCCACCATCTTGATCTGCGTCATCGCTTATCGTCAGCACCCAATCGCCAGCAGCGTTTTGGTTGTTGAAAACAGAAAACGGATTCTGCGGACGTTGCGTGTTGCCTGCATTGATTGGGCAAGCAAGCGGATTGGCAGCTTGGTCGTCTAATTTGATGTTAAAATTATCTGCGGATGTACATTGACTGATGATGAAATTCACAGTCGTACCCGCTGGACTTCTCAAGGAGAAGGATAAATCTCCAACGTAAGTATGCGTACCAACTACGGTAAGATTCACGTCTGTAATCGTTCCACCTTGCGGTACATTGATGGTTGAAGTAATCGCATTTGGTGGTCCTGATGAAATAGGTACAACAGTTGTGTTGTTGTAATTTGTACAGGTAGAAGATTGGCAAGATTGTGGCGCAGTAAATAATGCGGTTCTAGTAAAGGAACATGTAGTAAGTGCCGAAAAACTTGCGGTTGTATTTACTGGTAATCCGTTAGAGGTAAGTCCCGTCAAGGTTACCGTTCTTGGACTCGTGCCAATAGTAAAACTTTGCCCATTCACAACTAAGTTTCCACTAGCAGGAGGGTTAGAAAAAGTTACCGTCACTTGTTGCGTATAAGTATTGCTTGCAGGAACGCAAGCCGTTTGTGTACCTGCTGTGATGTTGGTGATGCTACAACCCGTAGTTTGGCGACAAACTTCTAAAGCCCAGTTGGACAATTGCCCACCGTCGTCCGTAGCTTGATCGGCAATGGTTAGTATCCAGTTTCCAGCCGGATTTTGACCATTGAATACGGATAGTGGGTTTTGTGGACGTTGGGTATTTCCGGCACTAATCGGACAAGCCAGCGCGTTGGCAGCTTGGTCATCCAATTTGATGTTGAAATTATCTTCAGACGTACATTGATTTGCAATCAGCGTTACGATAGTTCCTGAAGGACTTTGCAACGTGAACACCAAGTCACTGACATAAGTGTGCGTTCCAACTAGAGTAATATTTACATCAGAAATAGTGCCTGTACCTGCTGGAACGTTAATCGTAGAAGTAATGGTATTTGCTGGACCTGCTCCTATTGGTACAGCCGTATTGTTGTTGTAGGTTGTACAAGGAGAGGACGCTTGACAAGATTGTGGTGCTGTGAATAAGGCATTGGCAGTGAAAGTACAGTTGGTTTGCGCCGAAAAATTAGCAGTCACGTTCACTGGGCTACCGTTTGATACTAACCCTGTCAATGTTACGGTTTGTGGACTGCTCGTGATGGCAAACTCTGACCATTCACGACAAGATTGCCTGATGCTGGTGGATTGCTGTATGTAACCGTCACCTGCTGGGTATAAGTATTGTTTGCAGCGTTACAAGCCGTTTGTGTACCAGCCGTAATGTTAGTAATCGTACAAGTGGATGGCGCACCTTGTATCGTAACAGGAACTGCATTTGTACTGAATAACAAACATTTACCACTATTCACAATAGCGGATTCTGTGCTGCCTACTGCAATAGTGCTGCCATCGGTGGTCAGGTAAGAAACACCTTTTACCAAATAGTTACCAGCAGTTAAAGTGCCTTGTGACGGTGCGCTAAAGTTGGCGGTTGGTGAAATCGCAGCGACTTGACCATTTGCTTGGTTAATGGCAACAAAGGTGTAAGAATAGCTGGCACTTGGTGCTGCTGCGGCTACATAAATTGTTCCAGGACCAGAAAGGCTAATCGTTTCTGTACTATTAGAACCATAGCTGACCATGATATACTCCGTACAAGCCGTTAAGTTTAACAATGCAGGAGAAAATAATTGGTTTCCGTTTCCTTCGTTGTAACCATTTGAACCAACAAATTTATTATTGGCACATGGTGTGTTGATATTGAACCCATCGGCAACATAAACAGAAGTAATTACGAATCCGTTAAACGTAGTCCCCAAACTGTAAGTACCAGATTGTTCCACGTAAAATCGAACCGATTCGTATCTTGAATTACCACCAGAAGTACAGGTAGTGCCGCCTTTTGAAGTCGCAGAAGCCTCTGGAGCAGTAGGATCAGTCGCATCGAAGGTTATTGTTCTATTTCCTAGCACTTGGTTGCCGAAGAATCTTTTTGTACCTAAATTCAATAATGGATTCCCCGCAGTAGTCACTACGCCAGTTATAGGACACAAACGGCTGTTAGCTGCCAAACAAGTGGAGGTAATCGTGAAATTGACGTTAGAAATGTCAAAAAACTTGGCATTGGCGTTGTTACATTCCACGCGCACCCTTGCTTGGGTAGTGTTTACCACACCTGCTGGTACGGTTATGCTTTGCGAACCGTCATTGGGCGTATTACTTGCCAAAACGTAAGGAAACGTAAAGCCGCCATCAATAGATAATAAAATATTGACATTACCACAGAAACCAGCCGTATTTGCTACACTCCAAGTTACTGTTTGCGCTGAACCTGATGCCCAGGTGACATTGGTGTTGGGTGAAGTCACTACGAAAGGTCCAGCGTTTGCATTTACTGTAATGCTTAATGATTCGCAGGTTACTCCACCAGCCGTATTGCCTAGTCCAGTTGTGCCTGCATGGTTATCTCGCACAGTCAATCTCATGTTGATGGTGCGCGATACTTGAGGCAGGATTTCTCCGAGCGTTTGTGTGTTATTGATAATATCAGACAGTTGCGGAAATATTCGTTTATTGCCTGCATTAGAAGGATCGAAACTTCGGAACAAAGGTGCAGTCGTGCTGGTAGCTGCTGAATTAGGATTTCCTGCGGGGAAGGTCAAGTCAAGATTGTCAGTATCGTATTGTTCCCAAGTGTACGTTAATCCTCCGTCCTGCGCGTCGGTTGCAGAACCTATCAATTCAAACGGTGTTCCTCTCGGAATGGTGAAATTGCCAGGAATGGTGACGACAGGTGGTGTGTTGCCGCTGTTTACATTTGTTTGACAAGTGTTGTTATTGGCATAGGTATTGATTTGCCCTAAGCTATGGATATGAAAATAGTCCTTAGTAGCTTGTGGTAAAATATTGTGTGAGTTACAAATGGAATATCCCATCAGCGTAGTTCCTGAACCTGGCTCGTACCCATTTCCAGCCGAGCGTTGATTACAGAAGTTGTCGGTACCATAATAGGAGTGATCTGCATTGAATTGATGCCCCACTTCGTGGAGGAAAATCCCCATGAAGCCTCCAAGTGAAAAGTCACTTGTAGCACCTGACCAGCCTTCTGCTTTTCTTGTATTGCTACAGACCACGCCCAAACCAGCTACTCCGCCAGCACCGCCTGAACCGGGTTGTTCGTAAAAGACGTGACCAATATCGAAGTTATTAGCACCAATTGTGTTGAGAATAACTGTATTTGCTGATGTCGTTTCGTCGTTCGGGTCCAATCCATCCGTTACTGCGTTGAAGAAGATAATGTTGTTGTTGGACGCAATTAAATCAAAGTGTATAGCTGCTTCATTTTCGTAAACGACGTTTAAGGCAGTTATTCGCTCATTGATTAGGGCATTTGTTCCAGCGAGGGTTCCACCTCCAACACCATTCGTGAATTCTCCAGTAGCAGCGATGGCGATACGATATTTTTTCAATGTAGTACCAAGAGAAAGGCAGTTGACGTTTTTTTTCTAAGTCATCAAAGGTGAAAAGGACTGTTTTTGGCTGTTTACACCACAAGACACTTCTTGTCTTAAAGCAGCCAGTTCATGATTCCAATAAACGCGATGTTTATTTGGATTGCTGTAACGTTCGGTAGGCTCGATGACCATCGTTCCTTCTTCGGTCAATACTACCGCCACCAATCCGAAAGGAGAAATAGCAATACGCCCTTTCCAAGTAGGTTGCGCGATACCTTGTATTAAAAAACTTTTAATTTCTGGAAATTGATCCGCCAAACCTTGTTCCATGACAGGCGATTCGATTACCTCGAAGTCCATACTTTCCCCATTTTGAAGGGGTAGCGTAATGCGTGAAGTTTTCTTCTCTAAAGCCGCTTCCATGAGTTCTCCTCGAAGGGCTTTCAAATCTAAGGTTATTTGAACCCCTAGATTGGTATTGGTTGTGCTGGATTCTACCTGCTGCGACATTGCAAAGTTTGGAACGCCAATAGATAGCAGTAGAAAAAGGCGCATTTTGTAATCATTTTTTCTAACATAAAAAATTAATGTATTGTGAATTAATAATATATAATTCATCACATAAAGCCTTTCTGAGACACAACGCGACAATTAAATCAGGAGTAGGTAATGTAAACTTGATCATTGTCGAAAAATTTGGTACAATATGAATGAATTGATACAAATTGTAAAGCGATTTCTTCCGAAGGAGGTGTTTGAGTTTCCAAAACTGTACTTTGAGTTTCCGAAGGAAAAAAGACTTGCTTAAGTTATGGCAATTCGATAGCGATTAAGTTATGGTTGCACTAGAGGATTATTGCTTTGATTTTGATAAATCGAAAAAGCTTTAAATACAAAAGTAGTGACCATACCTTCTTTGGAGGATACTTGCATAACACCATTGAGTTGTCGCGTCAAGAGTTGTACCAATTGTGTACCAAATCCAGTTCCTTTTGTTGAAAGAGCAAATGGTTTACTGATTCCATTATCAGCAACTTGCAGGTACAATTCATTAGCACTTGTTCGATTAAGTTGAATGGTAATGATTCCTTTCTCGTTATCAGAGAAAGCGTATTTTAAGGAATTGGTTATTAACTCATTGATAATCAGTCCAATAGGAATTGCTATGTCAATATCTAGTTCAATTTCTGGCATGTTGCACTCAACGGTCACTTGTTCGGAGGCATCAAAAGTGTCGAGTAGGCTTTCTCCTAGTTGCTCAAAGTAAGTTTTCATTTCAATACTTGCCAAGTTTTCGCCTTGATATAGTTTTTGATGGATAATGCTCATAGACTGTATGCGGCTTTGGTTGGCTTGCATGATATTTTGAGTATTTTCATCTCCCACTTGCGCGGATTGTAGCTCCAATAAACTAGATACAATTTCAAGGTTATTTTTTACTCGATGGTGAATTTCTTTGAGTAGGAGTTCGTTTTGAGCGTTGCGCTGGTCGAGTTTTGTGTTAGTTGTTTTTAAATCTTTGTTTAAGGTTTGAAGTTGAACATTTTTTGCGCTATTGTTGCGATAAGTAAAAAATAGTCCTCCGAGCAACAAAGTCAATAATCCTCCAACGCCGTAGCTAAGCCATTGAATTTGCTGTTGTTGTTGGATTTGACTGGATTGGGATTGTATAGTCTGGTCTTTTTGTTCGGTTTCGTATTTGATGCGGAGTTCTTTTCTTAATGCTTCCACATCCTGCTTTAGAATGTTGATTTCTACAGCCTTACCTTTTTCAAAATAAACATAAGCCGAGTCTATTTTATTCAATGCTTTGTAAGATTCAGCTAACCATAGATGGTGTTTTTTTAGGTCATCGGGATTGTAAATCTTCTTATCTTCAAGGTGTTTGAGATAATCTTTAATGTAAGGAATAGCCGCTTCATATTTACCTTGCAAAAAGTAAATACTACCGATGTCTCCTTTCCAACCGTCGGTTTTTTCTTCACCATATTTCGCTTTCATTCCTTTCCATGAAAACTCGAAATCTGCTAACGCTTTGTCATACTTTCCTAGACTTCTATGCGCTTTTCCTCGCCAAGCTATGGCATTTAGGGTTTCTGTTTCTCTGACATCTTCTGGTAACTTCAGTATCAATTCCATAACGCGGTTGATAATGGTCAAGGCTTTTTCAGGCTCTCCCAGTTCGACATAGATGTTATTTTGGTTGATTAATGCCCTGATTAAGGATGAGTGTTTTCTTCTTTTTCATAAGCAGCAACTGCTGATTGGTTATATTTCAAAGCTGATTCATAATCCTTGATATTGGAGTAATGAACACTAAGTGCTGCATAAATCGAATTGATATTTTTTTGAGAACCAATAGATTCTGCTATTTCTAAACCTTTAAAATAATGAATTTCGGCTTGCGCATACTGTTGTAATTCGTCCAAATCCATACCAACGGTTCTATACGCTCTACTAATCAATTCTTTATCATTAGTTTGCAACAAGAGTATCAATGCTTTTTGGTCGTAGAAATAGATAGAATCTGCCTTTTCAGAACTTAGGCTAATGTAATGCCAATCGGCTAAACATTGATACACCTTGGCGATATATAAAGGGTCTTTTGTTGCTTTCGCACGCGCCAATAGCTTCCATAAGTCTTGTTTTATTAGGGTATCAGTAGTGCCTGTCATGTTATCTAAGGCGATATTCACCTTTTTCAATACAGTATCTAAAGGTAAAGTTTGTAGGCTTACACCTTCGGGCAGTTGGTAGATTTCACCTCGTGTCGGTTGGGCGTTTGATGGGAAAAAGGAAAGCACCAGAAAATAAATCAATAAAAAGAGGAGACGATTAAGTTTAAAGAAATATTGTAAATGATAGGGAAGGTGATTTTTCTCATTATAAACGGCTTAATTTAGAAAAAATATACTCCAAATAAGTTACTTTATGGAGTTGAATAAACTGTTTTCTTTAACTACGTGCCCTAATAAGAACGTTCTATTTCTTTTAATTCGTTAAATACAGTTTAAAATAACATAATTTTTTTTAAATTAGCCTGTATAATTTTTTCATTTGGATTGAGCAGCCTTCTATTAGAAAATAATTTTTATAATCAGTTAACTATCCATTTTTCATCACTTGACGTAAGTGATATCCTATTTCATTACTTATTTTGCTATCGGACACTTTGTGCGTATCCGATAGCAAAATTTCTCGTGTTAATTAAACATGATTTTCTTAGCCAGAGTGCCTTCTTCAAAGCGCACTTTAGCCACATAAATACCATTGCAGATTGCCCCTTGAAGATAGAAATAATGGGTATCCACTCCTCGATAAGCTTTCAATAAACGACCGTTTAGGTCGTAAATTTCAATATCTTGCATTGGCTTTTCTGCTGCTGAACGCAAAATAACTTGATCATAAGCAGGATTTGGTGAGATAACAAATGCTGCATCGTTTTCGCTAATTTCTTTTGTGCTAGTATATTCCAACAAATCCAAAGCAGCGAAAGCACGCGGCGCAAAGTAGCCCATGATGGTGTCAATATATGTTCTGCCTTGCTCTGCGGACATCATGGCGTTTCCAAATAAGCCTTGCGTATGGTAAGTGCCACCAAGTGGGTGTGGAAGTGCGTCCCAAATTTCTTTATTCCACCACTGCACAGGTACGCCTTCGTCTTGACCAAATTGGTTTAGTGGTCGGATGATTGGATACAAACCTTCGATATACTCATGACCAGCCTGCTGAGAAGCTCTCATAGCTTGTTTAGTAAACTCATCATCAATGTTGGCATCAATGAACACCTTGTTGTTGCCAAAAGATTGAGCTGCACGATGTACTGTCAATCCACCTTGAACTTGCACGATTGGGTCACGAGTGGTTGGTACAATCAATACTGCGTCTTCATAAGGTGCAAAAAAGTCATTTGGGGACTGGAATGTGATCATTGGTACTTCTCCAGCATTTAAGAAGGAAATATCTGCTAAAGCACCACCAATATTGAATTGTAGTTGAAATTCAGAACTGTAATTTACATGGTTTGGATAGGTTAAAGTATCGCCTTGTGGGAAACCAAAAGCTGGAATACCAAAAGAGAATTTCTTACCTTCAATGTCTCCATGCACTGCTTCTACCACCATTGGCGTATCGGGAATACCATACCGTTGGTGTCTAATAAGAATTTTCCTGGACTGTTCGTAGTAGTTAAGATTTCTAAATAATTACTTAATGCAGATGCACCTAAAGTAATGTAACCACCTGTTCCTTCTCCCCAAAGAACCACACGACTGGTATCCACTCCAAATCTATTGCCGCTTTCTGCGTAATCTCGTTTGAAAAAGCGAATAGCTGTTCTCGCGTCTTGAATTCCTCTATAAGCAGCTTGAATTAAACCTAATGCCCGTTCTGGCTGCGATTGTGCTGCAGGATTCCAACCTTGGCGGTAAGTGCAAGAAGCGGCAGTATAACCCATTTTAGCTAGACGGGTCGCATACTCTACAATAGAAGAATCGTTTTTTGTACCTCCAATTTGAAGATTTTGTGGCACTGGTAGAAAGTTACCAGTATGGAAGATTAATACTAATGGTCGCTCTGTGCGTTCGTCGCCTACAGGTTCATAGACATCCATGGTCAAAGGTTGAGGCACAGCTTGTCCAACCTGTGGCAATAAAATTACTGTAGCATTCACGCCATACACCACATTTCTAGTCACTTTTACTTCATCAAAAACATTAGTCAAAAATCTACCTTCTTGCGCATTCAACTGGATAACACAACCGATTATCAGTGAGGCAATTAATGTATTCCATTTTTTCATAAGAACTTTGTTTTGTTTAAATTAAAATATTCAAAAATAAAAACTAGTAATTTTAAAACTAGATAATTAATTTATTGACAATTACACCGTTTGCCAGATGGCTGACCATTATTTTTTACCTTGTTCGTAAACCAAAGAAATATACCCTAAACGACCAATTCGCGGTCCACCATAGGTCTGGAAGCTCCTGTTATTCAACGCATTAGAAGCACCTATTTTTAGCGTGGTTTTTATTTTAGGTAAAATGACGTTGGCTTGTACGTCCATTAGATCATAAGTTGGGATAAATCCTGTGAATTGTGGTGAGCCTTCAAACAAAAATCCTTCAATCCACTTATAATTAATTTTGAAACCTACTTTCTTCAAGGTGAAGAAGCCCAAGTCCAAATCAATATCTCTGCCACTAATACCCAAGTTGAATTTGTGTTCCGGCGTGTTGAAAGCAGGAATAATAGGATCGTCGTCTGCGGCTTTGATAAGTTTGTTCCAAGAATAATTACCACTCACCATATAATATTTCGCAAAATAATGATTAATACCTGCCGACAAGCCTTGTGTGGTTACTGTGTTCACGGAGTTAGCGGCATAACGATAGGCTTGTAGGCGAAGAGGCAAGCCTGTAAGAGCATCAAATTCACCCTCTACGCCAATGTTAAATCCTAAGAAATTATTGTAAGTGCTGTAATAGTAACCTGCGTCTATAAAAGTATTATCAAACAGCGTGGTGCGGTAACCTGCTTCTAAAGTTCGAACCTGTTCTGGTTGTACGGACGCAATATCAAAATATTCCAACACATTTGGTCGTGGCTGTTTGAAATACTCCGTCAAGGATTCCACTGTAATTAAACTATCCACACCTTCTAAATTACCCGCTAAAATAGCCCTTCCTACGTTCAAAAAGAGGTATTGGTCGTTAAGTGTAGGGTTGCGAATGGCGGAAGAAAAGGATACCCTCAAATAATCCTTGTCATTAGGTGTCCAAACCAAAGAAGCGGCTGGAGAAAATAAACGGTTGAAATTTTCATTTTTGTCAGTTCGCAAAGTGACTTGTAACTTGAGTTGTTCTGCGAAGAATGATTTTTCAACACCTGCATAGATACCATATTCAAAGTTATTGATATTAATACCAGCGGTGTCATAAAACACCGTTCCTCTAGAATCTGGCGAATACAATCTAGCACTTGCCCCAACTGTTATTTTGTCTATCCAATAAGGTCTAAAGACATACTCGCCTTGCGTGTGGTAGAGTGCGGAGTTATCAAAAAACTTTGTCCCCCCCTTCGGTTCTTAGTTTGCCAGAAATATCATTAAATGCTTCCTCAAATCGAGCTGTACCTGGTTCAAAAAAATCTACTGAATTGTTGCCAATCGTTTTTTTTGTTGGCTGCTGCTTCTGCTTCTGCGTGCCATTCTACCAAGCGGTCGTAATTATCAATTAACCATTGGTCAGCTTTAGATTTATCAAATTGAAAGGCAATCATTCCAGTTTGAGGGTCGAAAGAAGTAGATACTTGTGGAAAACCATCGTCGAAAATTTGTGGATTAACATTTCTCAACCAGTAGTTGGCATAATCCTGTGACCAAGTGCGGTCGTCTTTAGCGCGTTCCAAAAGTTCCAAAGCAGTGAAATAGGGATCATAAGAATCGCCTGCACTCGTTTGGGTAGAATAAGCACGAATAAAAAATTGGTCTCTTTTTCTAAGTTCGATGCGGTTTTGAAGAAAAGTAATGCCTTTTAAACTGAAGCGATTATCGCCTTGATACACGGTTGTACCTGCACCAAAACTTGAAGAAACAATGACCTCTGGTGAATACTCCATCTTGGCAGGTTGAAGCCTCCAATGTCCTGCAAAGCTCGCTTTAATATTTCTAGTGTCGTAATTGACTAAATCCTCTTCTTTATAACCTGTTCTATACCAAGTGCCTAAGCCAGGATACTGCCAAGGCGCAAAAGTAGAAAAATCATTGCCGCGTTGGTATTCATCTCCATAAATATTTACTGCATCGTACCTTCCTGGGTTATCTGCGGGTACTAGCGAACCATCCACTGGGTCGAAGTTATTTGCCACCCAGTCATCAGCACGTAAGTAAGAGAAGTTGAATTTATAGGCAAAAACAGCTTGATTATCTTTATTTTTAAACGCATCTCCCCAGCGAATAGCAGTTTCCAGTAAGTTTCTCTCTCCTGTCTTAACCATAGCAGAAAGTCCCTTGTGGAAGAAAGGGTCTTTAGTTTCCATGCTAATCACGCCGTTGAAAGCATTGGGTCCGTAAAATGCGGAACTGGCACCCACTATCAAATCTACGCGATTCACATCCAACTCCGAAGAACCTAAGAAATTTCCTAATGAGAAATTCAGACCTGGAGCTTGATTGTCAAGCCCATCTATAATTTGAAGTGAACGAACGGGACTAGTGCTGTTGAAGCCTCTAGTATTAATTACTTTGAAACCTAAGCTGGCTGCTGTTAAGTCAACACCTTTTAAAGAGCCTAAGCCATCGTAAAAGTTATCAGAAGCCGTTTCCTTAATTGCTATGTTATCTAAGGCTTCTACCGTCAATGGCGACTGCTTTTGTTTATCGCTGATACGTTGACCTCGCACTTCTATTGCATCAATCGTAAGTGCGTCGGTAGAAAGGGTAACTGTAATCTTTTGCTCTACACTAATTACATCCACAGTTTTGGTTGCGTAACCAGTGTAAGAGATAATCAATTTGAAGGGTAATGATTTGGAAGTTTTTATTTCAAAAGAGCCATCAACCTCTGATACATTACCATCAGAAGTACCTTCCACTAGCACGTTAGCACCAATTAAAGGCTCTTGATTATCTTCGTCAAGTATGCTACCTTTAATTGTAATTTGAGCCATTAAATTGATATTCAGAATAAAAAAAACAAAAAAATAGCGCAAAATAAAAATTTTATGTGTACTTTTTTTCTCATCGTTAGCATGGATTTTAAATCGCGTGCAATTTATATAAAACTCGGTAAATATAAATTTGTTTTGTTTACTAAAATTTAATAATAAATTTTAGTAAATTTTACATTTCGGGCAAATTAGTTCGCTTTAGCAATTATATCTAACAATTAATTGATTTGTCATTAGTTTAGCATGAAACGCAGTTATCCAAGCTACAAAAAAATTAGGCTGATGCTACACTTTGTTTTTTCAACCACTTTTTTACCAGATAGCTCCAAAATAGATTCGCGAGCCAGCCTAATGTCAACCCTAGCAAACTGCCTACCAATATATCTAGCGGATAATGAACACCAACATAGACTTGTCCCAGCGCTATACTGGCTGCCCAAACTATCCACAATGTGCGCGCCCACCATACCCCTGCTACCAAAGTCGTTACCACAAAACTAGCTATGGCAAAATGATTGGTCGCATGAGAAGAGGTGAAACTATAACCACTCCCACAGTCTGTTCGCAATCGTACTTCTGCGCTAATTTCTACATTATTGCAGGGACGTAAACGTTGTACATTTTTTTTATCCATTGGCTACTGATTTGATCGCCTAAACCTACTGTGGCGGCAAGTATCAAAACCCAAACCAAACCCTTTTTCCATTTAAAATAATAGATACTATACGCTACTAACCCAACATACAAAGGTATCCACGTCGTTTTTTCCCGCCATAATGGGATAATAGCATCTAATAAAGGGTTGGATAGGTTATGATTAATAAAAAAGAAAATCGTCTCATCTAATTGCAAAATAGTTTCCAAATGCGCTAGTAGTTTTTAATTTTGCCAATGGTTTCGTGTTGTCCTCAAGCAATGAATTAATCTAACATTTTTAGTATCAAAATTTGATGGTCAATACTTTGAAATGATAAAATGAAAGTGTTGATTTATATTTCAATGGCAAATTTATATTTTTTTAAATTATCCGAACAGATGATTTTTTAAAATTTTAACTTTTACGACATAAATATAAAATTTTGACTTATTAGGATTGCTAAATTGCAAATTAGTGTTGCTGTAATAAGCAAATTAAGAAACTAACCTGACAATATTAGCTATTGCTTACTCCTAATTAATAACTTTGATGCTAGATACGAAAAACTCTTTTAGTTACTTAACTTCAGTAAAAAATTAACAGCGTTGGCACTAATCAAATCTATCTCAGGAATCAGAGGAACCATTGGCGGCATGGTGGGCGAAAACCTAACTCCTCAAGACATCGTAGCCTGCACGGCGGCATTTGGCTACTGGACATTACAAAAAACGAATAACCCTAAAATTGTCGTTGGTAGAGATGCAAGAGTGTCTGGACAATTGGTTAATAATTTAGTAGTGAGTACTTTACAGTTTTTAGGTATTTCCGTAGTGGATTTAGGACTATCTACCACTCCTACGGTAGAAGTAGCAGTGACAGAAGAAAAAGCAGGTGCTGGCATCGTCCTTACTGCCAGTCACAATCCAAAACAATGGAACGCGCTAAAATTTTTAAACGAAAAAGGAGAGTTTATTTCTGCTCAAGACGGAGAAGATGTCTTGGAATTAATTGAAGCAGGAACTATTGTTTATCCTGACATTAACAAATTGGGAACTTACAGCCTTCGCCACGACTATATCCATATTCATATTCAAAAAATATTGGATTTGCCTTTAGTCAATGTAGAGGCAATTAAAGCAAAACGCTTTAAAATAGTAGTTGACGCAGTAAATTCGACAGGTGCTTTAGCATTGCCACCTTTACTCGAAGAACTAGGCTGTGAAGTGATTTTGATTAACGGTGAACCTAATGGCGAGTTCGCCCATAATCCTGAGCCGCTACCAGAACATTTATCACAACTTTGTTTTGAAGTGGTCAAGCAACACGCGCATCTCGGTATTTGTGTGGATCCAGATGTGGATCGCCTTGCTTTTGTAAGTGAAGATGGAGAGCCTTTCGGAGAGGAATACTCTTTAGTAGCCGTAGCAGACTATGTATTGAAGCATACACCAGGCGCGACAGTTTCTAATTTGTCCTCTACTCGTGCCTTGCGAGATGTTACTCAACGATATGGACAACGCTACTTGGCTTCGGCAGTCGGTGAAGTGAATGTGGTAGCGAAAATGAAAGAATTTGACTCTCCTATTGGAGGGGAAGGCAACGGTGGTATCATCTATCCTGCCTTACATTACGGTCGAGATGCTATGGTGGGAGTTGCTTTGTTCTTGTCGCATTTAGCAGAGGCAGGCAAAACAATGTCACAACTCAGACATACTTATCCTTCTTACCATATTATAAAAAGTAAAATTGAGCTTACTCCTGATATTGATTATCATAAACTCATTGTTAAATTAAGCGAGAAATACCAACATGAAAATATTAACACCATTGATGGGTTAAAAATTGACTTGGAAATTGGTTGGGTACATCTTCGTAAATCTAATACAGAACCAATTATCCGCATTTATGCAGAAGGAAGTTCAGAAGTAATTGCGGATAATTTAGCAGACAAAATCAAGTCAGACATGAATAATATCATTCGAGGGTTCTAGTTAGGATTGATATTACATAACTGGTTATTCGTTGGGGTGATATTACTCTTTGACGCTTTAGATGCTTCATCGCAAAGCATCTAAAGCGTCAAAGGGTAAGCCCTATCAAATAATCTTACAACCAGCCAAATGTACAGCATCATTATCAAATGATAAATTCGCAACCAGTAACTAAACAGGCGTTTTGTGCTAGAAACGTTAGTAAATACAAAACTTCAACGGCTAGAGTCAAGATACTTCGTTGGTAAAAAACAATTTTCTCCCTTCTTTTCAACTTTTAAGAATAGTGGTTGTTTTGTCTTTTTAGAATTAATCTAAATATATAGTAAATCATGGAGACGACCGCATCAAAAGGGAATGTGATGCTTTACACAGAGCAAACGCCCAATCCAGAATCCTTGAAATTTGTTACCAATCGAATGTTGTATAGGGGAACTGCTGATTTTCGAGATGAGCTACTAGCGCGTGATTGGTCGCCATTAGCTACGGAACTTTTTGATTATCCCTACGTCAAAGGAGTCTATATCTGCAATAACTTTGTTACCATCACAAAAGAGTTCAACTACAATTGGGATGACATTAAGCTCAAAATCAAAGACTTCATCAAGACCTATGTAGAATCAGGAAGCGAAATACTGAAAGAAGGTTTTGACGAAGCTATGGCAGCTTTAGAGGAGCAACGTGGCGCAGGTTATGAATATAGTGAAGACGAAGTAGAAATTGTACAAAAAGTAAAGGACTTGATAGATACTTATGTAAAGCCTGCAGTCGAAATGGACGGTGGGAACATTGAGTTTAAATCTTTTAATCAAGGCATTGTCAATGTCATTTTACAAGGTTCTTGTAGTGGCTGTCCTTCTTCCACAGTTACTTTAAAATCAGGTATCGAAGGTATGTTAAAACGTATGATTCCTGAAGTACGAGAAGTGGTAGCAGAAATGGGTTAAATTTTGTTATTCCTAATCGGTTGGTTATTTGGCTTTTTTAGAAGAAATACAGTTGAACAGCATATAGAAGTTCTAACATATATACCCTAAAATGTTGTTAAGCAGCCAAATAACCAACCAACGGATGAGTAACCAACTATCAAACCACCATCTCCCAACTCGGTTCGTAAGTTCTTGACCAATACTTTTCCATTGCGCCTTTGTTGCCCACAATGTGTCCGTTACGCTGGTCAATATCCAATATGCTCCCAGTGAACCAAGCAATATTTGCCAATTGGCACAACAGAACACTTTTGTGCCCTTCTGCGATGGGGCTACTGGTTGGCTTACCCTCTCGAATACCCGCGACAAAATTTTGGATATGCACACCATCCAAGTCTGCATCAGGGCTTGTGGTGTTATTGGTGTCTTTGGGTGGTGCGTATTTCACTTCTTGCAAAAGGGTATCTTTTCCATCGTTGGCATACACTTTGTACCCGTTGCCAATGATTTCCATAGAACCATTTTCTCCATAAAACATATTACCGCGTCCAGTGCCTCTTTCTAAAGCACCATTGCAACTTCGTCCTTCCCAAATAAAAGATTTTCCTCCTTCAAATTCGTAATTAGCAACCATTGTATCTGGAAATTCCCAATCGTCCTTGTAGTGGTATCTTCCGCCCGTAGCTACCACACGGGTTGGATAATCAACTCCTAAACCCCAACGCATCACATCAATTTCGTGTGTACCATTATTCAGTGCTTCGCCCGTACCCCAGTGCTTGAACCAGTGCCAATTATAAGGCTGAATGTTGTCCCGATAAGGCGTTCTTGGTGCAGGACCCTGCCATAGTTCGTAGTCAAATTTTTCTGGCACTGGCGCGACTTTTCCAAAACCAATAGGCGCTCGGTTGTTGGAGTACCATCCTTTAGCAAAATAGACGTTACCAATGATGCCACTTCGTAGTGCTTGCACAGCTTCAATCACCTTACTCCAAGAGCGACGCTGGTTGCCCATGTGAATAATGCGATTGTATTTTGCCATAGCTTCTATCAGTAGTTCTCCTTCCTTTGGATTGTGGCTGCATGGTTTTTCCACGTAAGCGTGTTTTCCAGCCTTTACTGCCATTAAAGCTGCAGGTGCGTGCCAATGGTCGGGTGCAGCTATCACAATCGCATCCACTTCTTGTTTTTCTAGTATTTTACGAATGTCCTTCTCTCCTTTAGGCTTCACGCTTTGAATACTACTCACGCGACTGATGCAATGCTCCTGATAGGTTTCGTTTACATCACAAACGTAGGCTATCTCCACATTTTTTAGCTTGACTGCACTCATCGCCAATTGTAAGCCCCTGCTTTTTACGCCCATGATAGCGAGTACAACTTTTTCGCTAGGAGAACCATTTTTGAAAATTGCAAAAGGGTGAATGGCTGTTGCAGCCCCTAGTGCAGTCGTAGTTTTTACAAATTTTCTTCTTTGCATAAATGTGTGGTAAATCGTTTTGTAATTAGTTTGCCATACAAAGATAAGGTAATCCGTTATTATCTGAAAATAATTGGGTTTAATTTTTGGTTTATAAAAAATGATATGATGCAAGTAGCTTTTGCTAGTTGCTTAAACTAGGACTATTTTGGACAAATTCAATTTATATGGCTTTTATACAGCGGGAGAAAATCTTTTTAAAAAGCAAGTAGCCAAGTGTAAATAGCCAACTGCGTAATTAGGAGGCATAAGTGTTCATATTCAAAAGATTAGCAAAGAATGACTAATAGTGAATAAACAGGAGTAATCTGTGTTTACAAAAAAATCATATTCCGTACTTTCCTTTATTTTTAACTTTGTGTTCAATTCCTTAAAATTGATAAGTGTTGCTGTGTTTTAAAATGTATCTATTTGTTTTTCAGGTATTTAGATGAGCTTAAAATGGCTTTGCTTGAATATCGCTTGTGCTTGGCTGCTTATCGCAGATGACGTTTAATTACTAAATAACATGGATGTTGAAAAAAATATTGAACCTAGTCAATTGGGAAGTAATTATTCCTTACCTAGTCAGTCTTGGTAAGGCTATTGGTATTTTGTTGATAGGATTTTGGGGTATCAAGCGCATGATGAATATTATGCGCAAGGCACTTCAAAAATCCGCCATTAGCGTGGATATTATTCCCTTTTTTATTTCTCTAGCAGATGTAGCCTTGAAGGTCTTGCTCATCTTTACTGTAGCTGGTATTGTAGGTATCGAAACCACTTCGTTTGTAGCTGTCATTGGCGCGGTAGCGTTTTCCGTAGGTTTCGCATTACAAGGTAGCCTAAGTAACTTTGCAGCAGGGGTAATTATTCTGCTTTTCCGTCCTTACCGTGTGAATGATTGGATAGACATTAATGAGAAATTTGGTCAAGTAGAGGAAATTCAAATTTTTAATACTATTATTGTCACACCAGGTAAGAAAACATTAATTATTCCTAACGGGCAGATTGTGGGCAATGTAGTGACCAACTATTCTTCCAAAGGACATGTGCGCGTGGAAATGGAAGTAACAATGGCTTACTCGGAAAGCTACCCCAAAGTGGAAGCTATCATCAGACAAGTGCTTGAAAATGCACCAAAAGTGTTGAAAGCACCTACTCCAGAAGTAGGTATTTTAAAATACGAAACACATTTTATTGTATTAGCAGTTCGTCCTTACGTTCACCCCGACCATTATTGGGCAGTTCGTTTTGGGGTTTATAAAATGATTAAAGATGCTTTCCATCACAATGACGTTAAAGTATCCTATTCTGATGGTATAGAGTTAGGGGATATTGGTGCATAGCCCACGTTATTTCTATGAGAATTACTTTTTGCTCACTAAATAAACGCCACCTAAAATTAGCAACATGCCCAAGACATAAGTGACATCAACGGGTTCGCCATCCAAAACGCCCCAGAAAATGGCAATAATTGGAATTAAATACGTGACCATAGAAGCAAAAAGAGCATCCGTAATCTGCGTTAGCCTGAAGTACAATATATTGGCGATTGCAGTACCAAAAATGCCGAGTATGCTAATGTAAGCTACGCCCCAAAGCGCGTGTGGAACGGTTTGAATGCGGTGTACCACATCTGTTGTGCTAAGAAAAAGTACAGCCATCGGACCAATCCATAAGAACCCAACTGCATTTAGTGACGTAGGTGACATATTTTGACAATACTTTTTAACTGTATTCGCATTCATCGCGTAGCAAATCGTGGCTACTACTACAAACATAGCGTAATTATTATTGCCGCTTTTGCCTAGTGGTGTAGAAAATAAAATTAGTGTCAAAGCACCAGCAAGACCTAGTAGAACACCCAAAAATCTGCGCGTTTGGAAATACGTATGAAAAAATAATACACCAAATAAGAAAGTGAAAAGCGGCGTTAAAGAATTAAGCAGCCCTGTCAATGCACTGCTAATTTGAGTTTGTGCAGTTGTAATCAAAAAAGGCGTGGCACCACTACCTAATAACGCAACAATAAAGGTTAACGGATACTGTTTTCGTGGTATTTGCTGTAATCCACGATATAAAAAAGGAAGCATTCCCAATGATGCTATCACGATGCGCATACCTGCAACCTGATAAGAAGGAAAATAGACGAGTGCCTTTTTCATCAAAATAAAAGAACTGCCCCAAGTAAGTCCCAAGGCAATAAGAATGAGCCAACTCTGTATTTTAACCGATAGTTTCATAGCGGTCAAAAGTCTCAAAAAAAATGAATTTCGCACTATCTTTTTCTACTGAATCTCCAATAATTTGTTTTTCTATCTTGTACGGTATGCCAATAACCAAACTACCAAGGCTCAATTATGATTTCAAGTTGCTGTGTATCTTTGAAAAAAAAAACGGATGATATTACAGATAAAAGATATAGTGGATGAGCGTCTATGCTACGAAAAAGTGCGAGAATTAAGGTGGTCAGAGGGGGTAAAATGCCCGCATTGTCAAAGTAGGGAGTATAAACGGCACGGACATCACAATACTTGCGAACACCGCTATCGGTATCAATGCAAAAAATGCAAAAAATACTTTGATGACTTAACCAATACGGTATTCCAAGGACATCATCAAGAGTTAAAAGTCTGGATAATTTGCTTGTATTTGATGAGTTTAAACCTTTCAAATGCACAAATAGCCAAAGAATTAGGTTTAACGGAAAATGATTGCCATGCCATGACTAGCCTTTTGCGAGAGGGGGTTTATGAAAAGCGTCCTCAAGAAGTATTGGAGGGCGAAGTAGAGTTTGATGAACTGTACCTGGTAGCTGGTCATAAAGGTAAACCCAGTGCGGTTAAAAAAAAAAGCGTGAGCCAAGACGACGACGTTTAAAAGGCAAACGAGGTCGCGGCACTGCCGCAGAGGATAAACCACCTGTTTTAGGCATGATTCAACGCAATGGCTCGGTGGTAATTCGTATGCTGGACAATGTTCAAAAAAAGACAATCGAACCTATTATTCGTCAATTTGTCCAAGCGGGTAGCACCGTCTATACAGACGAGTATAACATATACAACTGGTTATCAGATTCTTATATTCATAATACCGTTAATCATAGTAAAGGCGAATATGCCAGAGATGATGACGGGGATGGAAAATATGAAGTGCATGTCAATACCATGGAAAGTTTTTGGTCTTTACTAAGACCTTGGCTTAGACCCCCATCGGGGTATTTCCCAAGAAAAGACTCCCTTACTATTTGGGTTTTTTTTGAATATTTACACAATATTAGAAAACGAGGTCAAGTC
>JAAUTG010000340.1 GCA_012031785.1 Saprospiraceae bacterium
AGTTTAGACGACTATGGGAAACGTCGTCCATCAGCAAAATTCGATGGCTGGAAATTTGATGGATGGAGATTCCTAATCTCCAGCCTCACTTATCCTTCGCGTTTCCTAACGCGAGACCGCGCACGCTCGTTTGGAAACGAGCAGGATATGTTTAGACGACGTTAGGAAACGTCGTCCATCAGCACATTTGAGGGATGGAAATTCGTAATTGTTCTTTACTACAAAAACTTGAATAAAATCAACGTTTTGCCCGCATAGAAGGTCTTTTTACTCTAGGGGGTTTAGGCATTTCTTGTATCACTTGCGGCAGTACCAATACATGTATTTTACGCTCTATCAGTCGTTCAACTCGCTCCAAGTGGTGGCGATTCCTGCGAGTGATGAAAGAAATGGCAGTACCAGCAGCATCGGCGCGGGCAGTTCTTCCTATCCTATGGATATAGTCCTCGGGGTCAGGTGGCATGTCGTAGTTGATGACCAGTTGAATACCATCCACGTCTATTCCTCTCGATAAAATGTCGGTAGCCACTAGAATTTGGACTTGTCCGTTTTCAAATTTTCGTAGCACTTGTTTGCGTTCCTCTTGCCTCAAATCGGAGTGCATTTCTTCCACGTCCAGCCCTTTTTTCTTTTAATGCGCTTGTAATCTCTTTTACGCCGAGCTTGGAAGAGGAAAAAATCAAAAATTAAGCCTTCTTTTTGACGAGACGGATTCAAGATGTACTCCAGTAAAGCCAGTTTTTGGTTTTCGTCCACTTGATACACTGCTTGCAAAATATTCTCAGCAGGCTTTGACACGGCTAAACTAATAGAAACAGGGTTGTTGAGAATGGATTGCGCAAATTTTTTCATTTTGGGTGGCATAGTGGCAGAAAAAAGCAGCGTCTGCCGCTTTTTAGGCAAATAGCTGGATATATTTTCAATGGCGTGCCAAAAAACCCATGTCCAACATTCGGTCTGCCTCGTCCAGAATGAAGTATTTTATGTCTTGAAACCTTACGTAACCCAAATTGAGATGCGCCGTCAAGCGTCCAGGTGTGGCGACAATAATATCTGCGCCTGTGGTCAAAGCTTTTTTTCTTGCTCGAATGAATCTTTGTTTTGCCCACCATAAATTGGTATAGAACTCACTTCTGTAAAATAAGCAAACGCTTCCAGTTGTTCGTCAATCTGCATCGCCAATTCCCTTGTGGGTACAAGGATAAGGGTACTAATTTCTTCTCGTGGCTGTTGGGTAAGTTGATGTAAAATAGGCAGTAGGAAGGCGGCAGTTTTACCAGTGCCAGTTTGCGCACTAGCAATTAGGTCTTTGCCTTCTAATATGATGGGAATCGCTTGCTCCTGAATAGGGGTAGCTTGCTCAAAACCCATAGAACTTAATCCCTCTAACAGTCTTTCGTCCAAGTTTAAATCTCTAAATATCAAACGTCTATATTTTTAGGTCAAATACTGTTGCCAATCTTTTGGCGTTAGTGTTTAATGAATTTACAAATACAAATATAGCAAACCTTTTTCTAAAGTTTGTATTCCTAATCTTCTTAAAGAACGCACAAATACTGAATTGGTTGCGCTACCCGTTTCTTCGTTTTTAGAAGTGTTTCCAGTCATTTATTCCTATTACGCAATCAATAATTATTCATTAGCTACTTCATTATCAATTATTTGTAAGGTGCATTTCCTCTTTCAAAGATTGAGGTTTTAGCACGTTGTAGAGGACTAAAGACAAGAACCGACTGCATAACGAGGACCATAATGAGAGTAACAATCCTAATTTATGGTTTTGTGAATGCTACTCCTGCCTCTAGTTCGACAAAAAAACTTACCAAGAAATTCTCCATTTCTCTACGAGTGGTGGAAGATAGCAATTTAAAATTGCGGCACAAGGCTATCCAGTTTTCTTTTTGGCTCAAAATAGAGTTAGTTAATTCTGCCGAAGGTCTGCTACCTCCTTGATAGTAACGTTCTTTTAGGGTTTTAATGGGGAAATCTGGATTTGGAATACCATACACAGGATTTACTAAACCGCTCATATCGAAATCGTAAGGCACGGATATGATAGAATTATCGGCAGCAGATTGAATGAATGCGATATTGCGCTGCATTCCGATATCCCAATCTGTGTTTCCGACAATGTACTGAAAGGCGGCAAGTGTTTCCGCTGACGAGGGATGAATTTTGTCCCAACTTAATCCAAACACATCTTGGGGCTTCCCGCCTATTCTATGCGCTAAGTCATCTTCATCTTCGATAAGTAATCCATAGCGTTTGAGTTGAAATCCGCGCCTCCCTGTATTAACATAAGTAATCTTTGCCAATTGCACCCTAAAGCTGTAAGGAGTCAAAGTTTGATACATTTTATACGCCAAATACTCTCGGAGAACGTATTCTTGTGCGAGAATATCGTCTAAACAGTGCGTCACGAGCTTTAGGTCGTCAAATTTTACTAAACCCATCGTCTCTAAGTCTTTTTTTGAAAATTCTAATTTTAGAGGTGGGAATTGGCAGATGCGTCTTCTGAATTTACCGCGTGTTTTGATTTTAAGTTCCCATATTTTCGGGTCGCCTTTGCGCTGTAAAGTCGCTTCTAGATAGTCTTCAGAAAATTTATCTAAGGTGATACTATCAAAATTAGCTTTTAAAGTGATTTCAACAAGTTGATCACCAGATAAATAATCGAAAATACTTTTTTGAGCCATCAATGAGCTCATTGAAAAGTAACATACAATAGCAATAACAGTTTGTTGGAACAGATGTTGATTAATTTTTGACATTGTGGTCGTGATTTTGAGTGGAAAGGTACGACTAAATTGGTATAAAGTAAAAATAATCTGTCATCTTGGCAGCATAATTATTCTAAACTTAATTCGGTATAAAATCTGTTGATAACAAAAAGCGTTTTTATGCTTAACTTTTGCCCCTAGATTTGAGATTTGATTTAAGGATTGAATAGATGAGTTATAATAATATAACATACTATTCGGCAAAACCAATTCTCTTGAAATAATCTATTGACATTACATCAAAAGTAAAAATATGTTTTCATTCTTAAAAAAATTCTTTGGTTCTAAGTATGATAAAGATGTGGCAAACTACGAACCACGAGTAGCCCTTATTAACGAAGAAGTAGAACGGCTCAAATTGGTAAGTAATGATGAATTACGAAATCGTTCTTTGGCACTAAGGGAGCGTATTAAAGAATATTTGAGTGACATTGACCAAGAAATTGAAGCCGCCAAAAACGAAGCCAATCAAGAGGAGGACATTAATGCAAAAGAAGTAATTTTCTTGGAAATTGATGAATTGATAAAACAAAGGGATAAAAAAACGGAAGAGATTTTATTGGAGATTTTACCCGAAGCCTTCGCCGTTGTTAAAGAAACCTCACGACGATTTAAAGAAAATTCTACCCTTACTGTCACGACTACCGAACACGACCGTTTACTGGCAGCCAATTCAAAAAAAACCTACATCAGCATACAAGGAGAGCAAGCGATTTGGAAAAATACTTGGATGGCAGCAGGTGGAGAAATTACCTGGAACATGGTGCATTACGACGTGCAGCTGATAGGT
Organism: Saprospiraceae bacterium; assembly: GCA_012031785.1. Taxonomy (GTDB): domain Bacteria; phylum Bacteroidota; class Bacteroidia; order Chitinophagales; family Saprospiraceae; genus JAAUTG01. The sequence continues at coordinate 3,571 of JAAUTG010000340.1, forward strand.
GGTATGGTTTTGCATGATGGTAAAATTGCCGAAATGCAGACGGGGGAAGGAAAAACATTGGTCGCTACCCTACCCGCTTATTTGAATGGATTAACTGGCGAAGGCGTAAATATTATTACTGTCAACGACTATTTGGCGCGTCGAGACTCTGAGTGGATAGGTCCTATTTTTGAATTTTTGTTCCTAACCATAGATTGTATTGACAACTATCGCCCGAATACCGAAGAACGTAGAAAAGCCTATCGTTGCGACATTACTTACGGCACAAACAACGAGTTTGGTTTTGATTACCTACGTGACAACATGGTGACTTCCAAAGAAGAAATGGTACAGCGAAAGCTACATTTCGCAATGGTGGACGAGGTGGATTCAGTGCTTATTGACGATGCACGAACGCCTTTAATCATCTCTGGTCCCGTACCTAAAGGTACAGAAGAACAGGAGTACGAAGCTTTGAAGCCCTTAGTGGAGCGACTTTTGGCTGCACAGCAGAAACAAACCACACAGCACCTAGCAGATGCCAAACGCCTGTTCAAAGAAGGCAAAACAGGCTACCAAGAAGGGGAAGCAGGTATGGCACTTTTGCGTGCTTATCGCACGTTGCCAAAATATCGTCCCCTCATCAAGTTCCTAAGTGAAGAAGGGGTGAAAGTGACCCTACAGAAGGCAGAGAACTTCTACATGCAGGAACAATCGAAGAACATGCACCTTGTGGATGCAGAACTTCTATTCACGATTGATGAGAAAAATCGCAATGTAGAATTGACCGACAATGGCGCAGAGTTTCTAGCAAAATACGTAGAAGATGCAGATTTCTTCATTATGCCTGATATGGCAACAAGAATGTATGAAATTGATAATCAAGACGCTCCAGAACAAGTGCGAAGCGATGAAAAGGTAAGACTGGCACAAGAATACGCGGTCAAAGCGCGTCGCTTACACGCTACCAGCCAGTTATTGAAAGCATACACGATGTTCGAGCGCGATCAGGAGTATGTGGTGATGGATGGTCAGGTAAAAATCGTGGATGAACAAACGGGACGTATGATGGAAGGGCGACGTTATTCTGACGGATTGCATCAAGCCCTAGAAGCAAAAGAAAATGTGAAAGTTGGGGATATTACTCAAACTTATGCTACCGTGACGCTGCAAAACTATTTCCGTATGTACCACAAACTGGCAGGTATGACAGGTACAGCAGAAACTGAAGCTGGCGAATTTTGGGAAATTTACAAGCTGGATGTAGTAGTGATTCCAACGAATAAAAAAGTAATTCGGGCAGACAAAAGAAGATATGGTGTTCAAAGACTGCGAAGGAAAAATACAACGCATTAGTGGACGAAATCACC
>JAAUTG010000047.1 GCA_012031785.1 Saprospiraceae bacterium
GAGTGTAGCGATTAGGACAAAATGAGCATCAAGTATCTAAAAAACTAAAATATAACTTGCAGCGCAAAGAAAACTATTTTTTGCATTTCTATCAAAATAATTAACAATATGAGACTTACTTACTGTTTATTTCTTACTTGTTTTTTAGGATTCGGTCTTTTTGGTCAGCCTGCTGCGGTAAAAGCACTGGTTGGTGGTCGCTTGATTGATGGCTTCGGAGGCAAACCTATTGATAACAGCGTCATCCTAATTGAAGGGGAACGCATTAAAGCAATTGGACAAGTCGGGCAACTTGCTATTCCAGCTAATGCAGAAGTTATTTCCACAGAAGGAATGTCTGTACTACCTGGTCTTTGGGATATGCACGTTCACCTTATGATTAATGGACATAGCAATTATACACATTGGGATTCTACTTATTTACCTTTGTTTAAGGACGTGATTATGCCTGCCTCTGCCAAGCAACTGCTAATGGCAGGTGTCACCAGTGCTAGAGATTTAGGCGGACCGCTGGATGCCAGCTTGAGTGTGCGTGACCAAATCAATCGTAATAATATTCCAGGTCCTACGATGTATATGTCTGGTCCTTTTATTCAACATGTGCCTTATCCTGGAACAGAGGAATTTCGATGGGGAGTGAATGGAGTAGCAGATGCCAAAGCGAAGGTACAAAAACTAGCAAAAGCAGGCGTGGACTGTATTAAACTAATTGACCAAGACCAAATGACAATGGAGGAAGTGAAAGCCGTGGTGGAAGAAGCTCATAAACAGGGCTTAAAAGTGGTAGCACACGCGCATCGTCCAGAGGAAATTCGGCGTGGCTTAGAAGTTGGCGTGGACTGTTTTGAGCATACTGGCTTGGCTTCCGCACCAGAGTATCCACAAGATGTACTCGACATGATTAAGGAGCGAACCGCACAAATGAATCTAGGTCCTTTGTTTTGGACACCGACTGTTGAAGGGCTTTATAATTATGAATATTTGAGAGATAATCCAGAAAAATTGGACAACGACTGCTGGCACGAAGGTTTACCACAAGCCATTATTGATGATATTAGACGCAGCATTCTTTATCCTGGCAGGTTGCCTTACTTTCAGTTGACTCCTTCGCGCAAACCTACCTTACAACGCAAAGTCATGCAACTCAAAGAAGCTGGTGTGGTGCTGTTAATTGGGACAGATAGTGGGATACCAATGAAATTTCATTGCCAATCTACTTGGAACGAATTGGATGTATGGGTCAACGAGTTTGGTATTGACCCAATATACGCTATTAAGTCTGCTACCTACTGGCCCTCTGTGATGATGGGAGTAGATAAAGAAGTAGGTACAATTTCGGAGGGGAAATACGCCGATATTATTGCGGTAAAAGGAGATGTACTTCGCTACATCAGTTTGCTACAAAACGTGGATATGGTGATTAAGCATGGTAAACGATACAATAAATCACTAACTGCATAACTTGAATTTGCTTTTGTCGCTTGGGCAAATCGCGTGAATGATAACTCATTTACGCGATTTGCTAGTGCCAACGCAGTAATTGTCTATTCTAATCCTGTCACTCGTTTTTTTCTTCTTTTTCACTCATCCAAGCCTGAATCTTCTCTGCCGCACGTTTACCCACTACGGCTGCCACTTCTTCGAGGGTAGCCTGCTGTACTTTTTTGACTGAACCAAAGTGCGTCAACAATTTTTCGGCAGTCTTTTCTCCTACATGCGGAATATTAGTGAGTGCAGTACCTAGAAAATTCTTAGAACGCTGGTCGCGATGAAAAGTGATCGCGAAACGGTGCGCTTCGTTACGAGCCTGCTGAATGAGCTTGAGAGATTCCGATTTTTTGTTAATGTATAGTGGAATAGAATCATTGGGGAAAAATATTTCTTCTAGCTGTTTAGCGATACCTACTACTGTTATTTTTTTGTCTAAGTCTAACATTTTCAGGCTTTTCATAGCGGCACTTAACTGTCCTTTACCGCCGTCAATAATGATGAGTTGAGGTAAATCTCGGCTTTCGTTGAGTTGGCGTTTGTAACGACGATACACCACTTCTTCCATAGTGGCAAAATCATTAGGACCTTCCACTGTTTTGACGTTATAATGGCGATAGTCCTTCTTGGAAGGTTGTGCATTTTTAAATACTACACAACTGGATACAGGATGAGTACCTTGTAAGTTGGAGTTGTCAAAACACTCGATATGAAGTGGCAGTACATCCATTTGTAAATCCTGCTGCAAGGTGCGCAAGATGCGCTCTGTGGAAGTTTGTTTTTTAATTTTATTGATTTCTTGTTGCCGTTTTTGCTGTAAGAAATATTCCACATTTTTTTCTGATAACTCTAGCAACTGCCGCTTATCGCCGCGTTGAGGAGTGGTGAGATGGATAGATTTATCCGCCAATTCAATTTCAAAAGGCACAATTATTTCAGGCGCAATGCTATTAAATCTTTCCCTGACCAATGGAATGACATACTCCAACAAGTCACGTGGCTCATCATCAAATTTGGAATTAATTCTTGTGTGTAAGCATTAATGATTGCCCCTTCTATCACCTTTAAGTAGTTGACATAAGCAAATTTTTCGTCCTTTGCTATCGAAAAGACATCTACATCCTCAATGGACATGGCAACCACCTGCGACTTACTTTGATAGCCTTCAAAAGCAGCTAGCTTTTCTTTTAACATTTGGGCGCGCTCAAACTGCATATTTTCGGCATGTTCCAACATTTTTTGCTTAAAATGCTGCTTCACACTACCCAGTCTTCCTTTCAAAATATTTTTAATCTGTTCAATCTTTTCTTGGTATTCTACCTCGTTTTCTAAACCTTCGCAGGGACCGGCACAGTTCTTAATGTGGTACTCTAAGCATAGTTTAAACTTTCCTTTTTGTATATTTTCTTGGGAGAGCAGAAAACTGCAAGTCCTAAGCGGGAACAGGGTTTTAATCAGTTCAAGAATCACTTTTAGCCTCGCTTTGGAGGTGTAAGGACCAAAGTACAGCGAGCCGTCTCTTTCCACTTGGCGTGTGATATAAACTCTAGGGAAACGCTCGTTCTTAATCACAATATAGTTGTAGGACTTATCATCGCGCAACATCACATTATAGCGCGGTTGGTGCTGCTTGATAAGCGTATTTTCCAGCAACAAAGCATCCTGTTCTGTTTCTACGATGGTATATTCAATATGGTCTGCATTTTTCACCAATGCTTTCACTTTATTTCTACCATCGTGTTGCGCGCCAAAATAGTTTGCCAATCTGTTCTTGAGCACCTTTGCCTTCCCCACGTAAAGAATCCTTCCTGCCTCATCCACAAATCGGTACACGCCAGGCTGTTTAGGAAGTGTTGGTGCCAGTAGTTTATAATCTTCATTCGTCATATCTATGCAACTTTACACTTATACATTTGGCTATTGATTTTCATACAAAATAGTTTTATCAACTTAACCAGTAAATAGTTACCTGTTGGATGTTCATCTGATGCTCTGTTTTAGGGTGATTAGTAACTGATGTTACACAATTAACATTTAGTTGTTTGATGTTGAAGCCTTCGGAAGATTTACAATAGAACCCTATCAAACAACCTTGTAACCCAGTAAGCAGTTGCATAACATCAGTTATTCATTGCTAATCAATAACACATCACCAGAAAATTGTACGACTTGTTCATCCAAAAATAAAATTTCTGTTACAAACGTATAAACTCCATTTGCTACAATCGCCCCCTTGAACGTACCGTCCCAACCTTGCTGCTCGTCATTCAAAGGAATATCAGTTTGCGCGTACAACTGATTGCCCCAACGATCAAATATTTTCAAAGCAAGCACGCGATGCACGTTAGGAGTATCGCCAAACACGGTAAAACGGTCGTTTTCATCATCATAGTTAGGCGAAAACACATTCGGAAAATATACTTTTCTAACCGCTAGCACTGTTACTACGATAGAATCTAACGCCTCGCAGCCGTTTTCGGAAACAGCAATTGCTTTGTAAGTTTGGGTGGAAATAGGTAAAAGCGGCTGAGTAAGGCAGTTTGGAGTACAAACTACAGTTTCTTTAGGTAACCATTCGAGATTTTTTAATGGATAGTTGGTTTGAAAATCCAAGCTAATTGCCTCTCCAAGCTCAATTGTGGTATCTTGACCGATATCAATAACAAAAATTGGCGGATTTTCGATATTCACCTCGCGTTCCCATTGGCAACCATAGCGATCTTCCACCCGCACATAGTAATCATTTGCTCCTAATCCTGAGAAAATAGCTTCATCAAAAGTTTGTAAATCATTCAAAATAACGCGGTAAGGTGGATAACCATTGTTCACTTGGCTGACACGGATGCTGGCATCTTGATAATCGTAGCAACTTGGAGGAGTAGTGGACACTAAAGCCTCAATACCTTTATCGGGCAGAATGGTCAAATTCAAAGTGACAATACTATCACAACCCAACGAAGAAATGAGCGAATCCGTGTAAATCCCCGTTTGTCCATACTTAGAGCTACCTACTTCGTAGCTCAAGCCGTCACAAAGCGTGTCAATAATATTGTAAAATTTTGGTACTACGCGCACGATTTTTATATTAGAATTTACTCGACATTTGGAGTTATCGAGATTATCAGATGAACCTGAAAGTAAGTAGCGATAGTAGTAAAATCCACTAGCCAGTTCTGTGTGTGGCGTGGATTTATCGTTTTCTCCTGCTATGTTTTCCCAAGTTAAGCCCTCATCTGGACTGCGCTGCCATTGAAAAGCAGGGTTTGGATACTGGTTTCCCACCACAGTCGCCAGTAATTCAATAGGCTTTCCGTCCTCGCAAATGTTAGCAATGTCAGTAGGTAAAATCAAGGCTTCTGGTCCGCAAGGTCGAAAAGAAATATTATCCAACGCTAAATCATTCCCAATCCCGCCTGGCGCATTGTTGCGAAGGGTTAATTTTACAGATGTTTCTCCTGCGCCTGTGATAAACGTAAATCCATAAGTATTCCATTTTTCGGATTGGGGTATTTCCCCAGTCATGTACTTGGTTTCGTCATTAATTAAAAAATGTACGTCTGGTCTAATATGTCCTGACACGCTTTGTCTAATCAAGTTAATCACATCTGCTGAAAACTCGTATAAGGTATTTTCGCAAAGTCCTGTCACAATTTGCTCGTAAAAAACGCCTTTTGAAAAACTGGCATTCACGACCATCATGTAGCCGTTCGGGTCGTCGCTGTTGTCGCGAATACCAAGCCAAGTTGGGTAAAGTCTAGCCCACTCGCCTGTATTGTTGGTGATGACGTATAACCCGTCTGGTGGTGGAGTAGAATTAGAATAGCCATAACCTGGTGCAATATTGGGGTCGGGCAATAAGATATTAGCTGCACCAGCACCAAAGTCGCCGGCTTCAAAAATATTATCTCCTAAGTTGCCCGTACAAACCTGAGCATGAGACCACATGAAAAAAGAGCTGCTAAAAACCAACAGTTGTATGGCGAAATAAATTTTTTTGACATATTATTATGGATTAATTGGTGATAAAGGTAATTAATATGTTGATATTAATCGTAAACTTTTAACAAAAAGTCTTTGATTATTCCTTTAAGGCAAAAATGAGAATAAGTAACTAGACAAAAAATAATATGCAAAAATATAAACTAAGCGTATCGTAAAAATTTTACTAGGCTATATTTTCAAAATAAATATCTTTACAGCTCACAAAAACGTTCTTTGGCAGATTTTGTGAGGGGTTAGCGGCACAAAAATATTGCAGCGTAAATCACAATATTTTTATTCACTCCTGTTGCGCCATTTGCTTTTTGCTATTCGTCGTTTTGCTCAAATGTAACTATTTCGAGCAACTTCAATTTATAGCTGCTTCATGCAAACAAGAGAAAATCTTTTTGAAAAGCAAATAGCGAACTACCTGACATCAATCACAAAATGGTTAAAGAGCGAACAAAAACTTTAGTATGAAACAAACAGTATTAATTTGTCTTGCTGTATTAGTCAGCATGGTGCTAGTGCAAGCACAAGCTAGTAAATTCACGGCAGAAAAGATTGAAGCCTTAAAACAGGAAGTCCAACAAAAAGTGGCAGACCGAACGAAAATGGCGCAAGTGATGGTGGATAAAGTTTTTAGCTTCGCTGAGTTGGGTTTTCAGGAAACTGCTTCTTCTAAGTATTTAACAGACGTGTTAAAACAACATGGATTTAAAGTGGAATATGGTATTTCGGGTGTACCAACGGCTTGGTGGGCAGTTTGGGGAAGTGGGAAACCAGTCATTGCCTTGGGTAGTGATTTGGATTGTATTCCAAGAGCTTCCCAAAAACCTGGTGTGGCTTATCACGCTCCCATTGTAGAGGGCGCACCTGGTCATGGAGAAGGACACAACGCAGGGATTCCGCTTAATATTGTCGCTGTGCTTTCGGTGAAGGAAATTATGGAGCGTGAAAAAATTTCAGGAACTCTAATCGTTTGGCCCGGCGTAGCGGAAGAATTAGTTGGTACAAAAGCTTACTTTACAAGAGATGGTTATTTTGATGAAGTGGATTTATGTATTTTTACCCACGTAGGTGATAACATGGGCGTTTCCTATGGTCAAGCGCGTGGCACAGGGTTGATTTCTGTGGAATACACTTTTGAAGGAGAAACTGCCCACGCAGCAGGTGCGCCATGGCGCGGTAGAAGTGCTGCTGATGCAGTAGAATTAATGAATATTGGCTGGCAGTATCAGCGCGAGCATCTCGACCCTTTACAACGTTCGCATTCGGTCATAAAATACGGTGGCGACCAACCCAATGTAGTGCCTTCCAAAGCTACTATTTGGTACTATTTTCGCCATGTCACGTATCCTAAGATTATGGAAGTGTACGAAAGGGCTAATAAAATTGCAGAAGGTGCTGCGTTGATGACTAATACCACTGTAAGCAAAAAAGTATTAGGCTCTGCTTGGCCCAGACATTTTAATCAGGTAATTGCAGAAGCAATGTATGAAAACATTAAGCAGGTGGGGCTTCCAGTGTGGAGCGAAGCAGATCAAACACTGGCTAAAGCCTTACAAAAAGAAGTAAAAGCCCCTAACGATACGGTGGGTTTGGCGATGAAATTAGACACGATTGACTTGCCTACTATTAGCCCAATAAGTGGTGGTTCGGATGATATTGGAGATATTTCTTGGAAATTACCTACGGTCACTTTGCGATTTCCTTCTAATATTCCTGGATTGCAAGGACACCATTGGTCAAATGCAGTGTCTATGGCAACACCTATTGCACATAAAGGCGTGGTGGCAGGCGCAAAAGTGGAAGCTATGACTTTGTTGGATTTATTGTTGAAGCCAGTGTTAGTAACGCAGGCATGGGAGTATTTTCGCAATGAGCAAGGCATGAAACAGGAGTATATTCCAATGGTGACTAAAGAAGATAAACCTGCTGTTTACTTGAATCAAGACATTATGGAGGAGTACCGACCGAAATTGGAAACTTTTTACTTCGATGATACCAAGTACGATAGCTATTTGCAGCAATTGGGAATTAAGTACCCTACCGTGAAAGCCAAACAGTAAAGTAAGGCTCGTAATGGGTAGCAGTTGACACAGATATTCACATCCATTCTGTATTTTTTGCGAATCGGTTGTCTTGCAAATCTAAACACTTATTGCATGTACATCATGGATGTGAACATCTACTTTAGAGAATAAATACAGGTTTTAATATCTGATCTATTTAGTCCAGAAGGTAAACGCTAAGTAAAATGTTTCAACATAATCACCTCTCGTTCAGTAAGGTGGCGGAAAAATCCACGCGGCAAATTTTTCTTCGTCAATCCTGCATAGTAAGTTCTATCCAATCGAATTACCTCATAACCAAGATGTTCAAAAATACGACGTACAATGCGGTTGCGTCCGATATGAATTTCAATACCAATCTCTGTGGGTGGTGCTTCGGAAACGTAGTCAATACCATCCACTTTCACAAAACCATCTTCCAAGGTGAGTCCTGCTTTGATTTTTTCTAAATCTTGCTCTTTCAAAGGTTTGTTGAGTGTGGCATGATAAATTTTCTTTACTCGGTGGCTAGGATGCGATAATTTTTGTGCCAGCTCTCCGTCGTTGGTAAGCAACAAAAGCCCTACAGTGGTTCGGTCCAACCTTCCGACAGGAAAAACGCGCTCTTGTATTTTGTCGTCCAGCAAATCCAAAACGGTTTTTCTGCCTCGTTCGTCTTTAGCCGTTGTAATCACGTTTTTGGGTTTGTTCATCAAGATGTAAAGTTTTTGCGATTCTACGCGAATCGGTTTGCCGTCCAAACTCACGCGGTCTTTGGGTTTTACCTCATACCAAGGTTCTACAATCACATCACCATTCACGCTGACTCTGCCATTTTTTACCAACTCCACAGCCTGTCGCCTAGAGCAAATGCCGCAGTGCGCAATGAACTTGTTTAATCGCATATCTTCTGCTGGGGTTTCCTGCTTGGGGGTATCTGATTTGCGAATCACCTGATAGCGTTCTTTCTTGTTGAAGCCAGTAACTTTCTTCTTTATCATTATCTATTTTTTAGACCCCTGTACACTGATGTGGCGCCGTTCGTTATTCGTATTTGGCTATTTGCTTTTCATGCTTACATGTAAAGCAAATAGCAACACATTAGGTGCAAGTTAATGCTTTTAACAAACCATTTTGTACAATAGTTTCAACAAACAAGTCTCCTATCTTCCCTTCAAAAGTATAAATAAGTTGTAAGAATAAGTTATTTGTACTGTTTACAAATTAGAATTGGCTATTTGCTCAAACTGAACAAATAGCCAATCGAAACCCAAACATAAAATGGTATTATTGAATCACCAATTGTTTACTCAATCGCTCGCCGTCAACTTTCAAAATAATCGTGTAAATACCTTTTGCTACACTGGAGGCATCCCAAGTAAATAAGGTTTCGCCATCAATATTCCCATCCGCAACAGACCTAACCAATTTGCCGCTTTGGTCGAAAACATCTAGCTTGATTTTTGAATTTTCTTCCACCTTCAACTGCATCTGCACAAGTCCTTCGCTTGGGTTTGGATAAACTTTGAAATCAAAGTTCTTTCCTCTTGCGTTTTCTATTGACATGGCTTGTTCCGTCTTTTCAGAAAACGTAAGCGATTTTTGCTTTGGCGTTTTGTGATGCTTAGTTGTAATGATAATCACGCCCTCTTTAGCAGCGTCCCCGTATATTTTCTTGGCATTTTCTCCCTTTAGCACCTCAATAAAATTAATGTCATCAGGTATTATTGATAGTTGTTCTATCGGCACTTCAATTACCACCCCATCCACTATCAAGAGCGGACTTTCTGATAATTTCAGTATTTGCATTTTTGAAGGCAAGGCATCATTTTTGATGACACTAATTTTATCTACGGTTACCTTCACTTGTGTATTTGAATTTTTGCTGCTCGGCTGATCTGGATTAATCACTATTAATGTATCTACTTGGTCTGCATTTCTTTCAAAAGTGTATTCCTGTACTTGATATTCTGATCCGTCAACTTTTCCATGAATAGCTGAGCTGTCCATACTTAGCCATTGAAAATCCTTTGAAAGCGATAATGTTACTCGCTCTTCAATCAAAGAATCTAACGTCCGACCTGTGCGTCCCTTGAGCTTTTCATCAACTAACGAGTAGATTATTTCTTCTACTTCCAGGTTGATTTGAGGAATAGAGTCCTCCAACAACATTATTATTACTGGTAATTTGCTCGTGTCTGCTACTGTGGTCATGGTGTTTGGCGCAGTTTGTTCCACATTCGCTACGGATGGATAGAAAACAAAAGCAATTAAGGCTGTTACCAATAACATAGCCGTTAAAACTCCTTTTCTACCTGAATTTTGAGATTCATACTTGCCGAATAATCGGTGGATACGGGTAGTAAATACCCCTTGATTTTTAATCGCTGTCATCGCTAAATTTGTTTTAATTGAAAAATGATTAAATTGTAACTGCGTCAAAGTTTGCGCATAAAGTAAAGGCTCATTGGTTACTCGAAGTACCCAATCGTCGCAGCAATACTCTCGTGCTGTACGTACTTGGCGCGATAGCCACCAAAAAGCAGGATGATAAAAAAACAATACCTCAAAACAACATTGAATCCAGTTGACCAGATAATCATGGCGGCGAATGTGTGCTAACTCGTGCAGCAGCAACACTTCAAGTTGAACAGTTGTCAAATTAGTCAAAGCACTGACTGGCAGCAAATTACGGGACGAAGCTGTCGAAAAGTGATTGGTTCATGCAAAACAGATGATACACAAAGTTCAACATAGCGTTGTATGCCCATTTTTGCCCTCAGTTGACAAAGTCTCAACTGCCAAGGTTCGCCTATCCACTGGGCATGCACTCGGTACAAATGATTTAGCTGAGCGTAGCCCCATAAAGTAGAAATACCGATAGCAACTATTCCAACTAGCCAAAGCATAGTGAGCATGGGTAAATAGTTTTCTAATTCCTGTCCCCAGCTACTCCAATCTTTTTTTGGAAGAGTGCTCACCTCAGACGACCGCATCGTCAACACAGTTTCTGCTGTGGTCTCTAGTGCTTGCACATCTGCGAGCCATTCTACCTGCACTATCTGTTCATAGAAAGTAAAAGCTGCCCAAAGTATGGCACTAAGCATGGCGCAAAGTCCTAGCACATAACGCAAAGTGGCAGAACGATTGGAAGTCAGCAATAGCGATAGGCGTAACACCAGTGCGATTAATAAAAATTGCCAAAGCGAATACAAAATTGTCCAACCTAAAGCGGTCGCTACCGAAATGAATGTTGTTTCCATCTCTACATCATTTTTTTGTTGATTCAACCATGCTTGCAACGCCTCCAATTCTTCTAATGAAACTGGCATTTGTCCAAGTGCGTGCATTGCCAATTTGACGGCAGCTCCTTTGTAAGCAGTTTGCACAAGTCGTTCGGACATGGCGCGCTGCACCTCCTCTTCCTTGATAATTGCCGTGTAGAGATAGTTTTACCATCTTTCGTCCGTTCGAGCATTTGCTTTTCCGTCATACGCTCTACCTGCTTTGAAATGGTCGTGTAACCTATTTCTCGTTTTTTGCTAATTTGCTCCTGTATCAAGCCAATTGTACAGGGCTGATGTTGCCAAATTACCTGCAAGATTTCCAGTTCTGCTTCCGTAGGCTGAAATTCATTTACCATTACTTCTTTGATGGATTGTAAAAAAACAAACTATGATCATAGCGCGACACAAATATACGACAATTGTCGAAATTGTCAAATTTATTTACGACAATTGTCGAAATTTAACTTTTTAATAAAATAATTATACTTCCAAATATGGGTGCGCATTTTATATTGAGAGGCTTTTTACACAGGTTAAACTTCCCTGAAGCTATTGAACGTACTAATTACTTGTAATTTTTCCCAAAAAGGCACACAAGGAATAGTTTGTAAAATGGGAAAAAGGCTAGGAATAAGTCAGGAATGAGTATTAAATTTCACGACTCATTGTTACCATAATTAACTCGACGTTTATCACTCCTTATTCATATCTCATCGCTAAAAATAACTAGCATCACTTTTATTTTCAGCATATTCTGAATAATTTTTGGAATATTTCTTTTATTTTCTGTATCTTCGCGCCGCTAAATTTTTTTCTTAACTTTAAAAGCATTCTTTCAATGCTGATAGATGATAATGGTGTAGAAAAAGAATTGGACGAAACCGTGGAAAGTCCAATAGAAGATATAGCAGATGCTATTGATCTTACGGTAGATGAGGCTGAAGAAGAAGAGCCTTCTTTAGATATTGAATTAGGAGAAGAGGTAGAGATAGAAGACCTCGAAGAAGAAGAATTGGAATTGGATTTAGATGTTCCTGTGATTGGAGAATCCGCTCACGACGATTTCAACTGGAACATTGACCGTAAAAACTATTACGGTTACACTTCGGAGCAGAAAGCTGGCTTCATGGAGCAGTATGATGCTACACTTTCTAGTTTGGTAGAAAATGAAATTATTTCTGGCAGGGTGGCTACCATTTTTGATGGCAACGTGTTGATTGATTTCGGCTTCAAGTCTGATGGGTTACTTTCGTTAGGTGAATTTAGAGACACACCCGACTTGAAAGTAGGTGATTACGTGGAGGTGTATGTAGAGCAGCAAGAAGACGAAAGTGGGCAGTTGGTTTTGTCGCGTCGTAAGGCAAAATTACTTCGAGCTTGGGAGCGCATCAAGGATTCTTACGAAAATGGTACCGTGATTAAGGGTACTGTGATTAGTAAGACAAAAGGTGGTTTAATTGTGGATGCCAGTGGATTGGAGACCTTTTTGCCTGGCTCACAAATAGACATCAAGCCTATTATTGACTACGATTCATACGTGGGCAAGCAAATGGAGTTCAAAGTAGTGAAAGTGAACGAAGCAATTAAAAATGCTGTCGTTTCCCACAAAGCCCTAATTGAGAGTGACTTAGCAGAACAACGAGAAGCAATCATCGGTGGCTTGGAAAAAGGACAAGTGTTGGAAGGTTTGGTAAAAAATATTACCGACTTCGGAGCTTTCTTGGACTTAGGTGGTGTAGATGGTTTGCTATACATTACCGACATTTCTTGGGGACGTATCAGTCATCCAAACGAAGTGTTGAAATTGAACGATAAGATCAACGTGGTGGTGTTGGATTTTGATGAAAACAAGAAGCGTATTTCGCTTGGTTTGAAGCAGTTGCAACCTCACCCATGGGATGTGTTGGATGCCGCTATTCAGGAAGGCTCAAGCGTAAAAGGTCGAATCGTAAACATCGAAGATTACGGGGCTTTCTTGGAGATACTTCCAGGGGTGGAAGGTTTGATCCACGTATCAGAAGTTTCTTGGAGCAATCAGCCTGTCAATGCGCGCGAATATTTCAAGTTGCATCAAGAGTTCGAAGCTAAAGTAGTAACAATTGACCGCGATGATAGAAAAATGTCCTTGAGTTTGAAGCAATTATCTTCTGACCCATGGAATACAATTGACCAGCGTTATCCTATCGGCAGTCGCCATAAGGGTAAGGTGATGAATTTAACACCTTATGGTGTGTTTGTAGAGTTGGAGATTGGTATTGGTGGTATGATTCATATTTCTGACCTTTCTTGGACAAAGCGTTACAACCACCCATCAGAATTTACAAGGTCTGGCGAGCATATTGATACGATGATTCTCGATATTGATATGGATAACCGCAAACTTTCACTTGGTCATAAGCAAATAGAAGAAAATCCTTGGGATACTTTCTCCGAAGTGTTCCCAGAAGGTTCTTACCATGACGCTACCATCCTTCGTAAGGATGACAGAGGTGCTATTGTGCAGTTGCCTTATGGTTTGGAAGCATTTGCACCGCTGAAGCATATCAAGAAAGAGGACAATAGCACGGCGGAATTAGACGAAGTATTGAAAGTTAAAATTCTAGAGTTTAATCGTGACGATAAGCGTATCCTAGTGTCGCATTTGCGCTATTTAGAAGATATTCGCAAAGAAGCGGAAGAAGCAGTGAAACGCGAGAAAAAAGCGGAGCGCGATAAAACTCGCGATCAAGTTAAGGAACAGCAAGACAAGATAGAGAAGGACACTATCGGTGACTTGGACGTGTTTACGCAATTGAAAGAGCAGATGTCAGAGGACAACAACACCAACACAGCTACAGATAGTAATACTGATGTGGTTTGATACATTTTGTGAGGTGGTGGAATGAAGATGGAGCGACATTCTAGCGCAACATTTTTTACTTCACAACTTTTATAATCACAAAAGTTGTCTAATGAGTAGTAGTAAGATTGACCCTAGTAGGGTCAATCTTATTATTCAATGTTACGCATTCAGCTATTCGTTTTTTTTAGAAGATTTTACATACGAAACATACAATTAAGGTTGTCCAGAAGAGTAGTATCTGGACAAATGGTTAATAGTAGCAGGTTGCACAAAGCCAGTTACTCCTCAAAAAATAATATCTACACAATATTGGCTAGTTGTTCCTTAATTTTCTCTAGTTCGTCTTTCATAGTTACCACAATACGCTGTATTTCGTGGGAATAAGCTTTTGCCCCCATAGTGTTCATTTCTCTGCCTAACTCTTGGCTGATGAATCCGAGCTTTCTTCCTTTTGACATGGATTTATGCTCCAATTCTTCAATAAAATAGTTACAATGCTGAATGAGGCGTACTTTCTCTTCTGTTAAATCAATTTTTTCCAAGTAGAATAAAACTTCTTGCTCGAATCTATTTTTGTCCACTTCTTCTTTGGACATAAACTCATCTAGGCGTTGCTGCAATTTGAGGCGGATGCTGTTGAATCGGTCTTTTTCGTGAGGTAGTACCTCATCCAACAGGACAATAATTTTTTGAATGCGTTGTACTAATTCTTGTTTTAGTGCATTGCCCTCTGATCTACGAAAACTCATAAACTCTTTAATCGCATTTTTTAAAGCAAGCTGCACATTTTCCCATTCTTCTTCCTGTACCGTTCCTTCTGGAGAAACCACTACATTGGGAATACGTAAAATGGCAGACATGATGTCGCCAGTGGGGATAGAAAGTTCTGTCGCGATGGAAGTCAGTTCTTTGTAATAGGTTTTAAATAAAGAACGATTCAAGCCGTAGCCTTCTTCCCCGTTCAAAGAAGTTACTTCGATAATCAAATCTATCTTTCCACGTTCCAGTTGCTCTATGATTTCCTTTCTTAAAATATGCTCTTTTTCTTTATAATTTTGAGGAATTTTCAACCGAACATCGGTGTATTTGCTATTTAAAGAGCGAATTTCCACAGCTATTGTTTTGCCTTGAAATTGCAGTACCGAACGTCCATACCCTGTCATTGAGTGAAGCATAACATCTATTTGAGTGTATTGTGAATCTGGTTTTTTGGTTTTTTATATGTTAGTCTTTGGTTGTTCAAGAAAAGACCGAAACACAAGGTACAAAAAAATTGACGCTTTGTTGGAAGCCCAATTTTTGTACCAGCCAACAAAAGAAACACCATTTTCTGAAATATTTGGAAATTGGCAGATAAAAACGCGCTCAAAATATTTTCTGTATTATTTTGCAAATAAACAGCTACATCCAATTTTTTTTACTATGTTGCCCCAAGAAGGAAGTATGCAACTTATGTTGCGCCATTTGTCATTCGTCCAAATACTACGGTTTTGGATAGCCTCAATTTTTAAGTGCTACATGCAAGTGGGAGAAAACTTTTTTAAAAGCAAACAGCCTAATGAAAATAGCTAATAGCGCAAAAAGGGGAGTATCATGCGGCTAGGTAAAGACACTAGCAGAAAAGACAATTATCATGAATTAAGTAAGAAAAACGAAGCAGATGAATTACTATAAATTTATTAAGGGAGTAGCTTATGACAGGGCTTTAATGATTAAAGCAGAAGAACTGACTAAAAGCACAGGCGATGGACGAATTTCGCAGTTGGATATGGAAAATTTGTACGAGCTTGCTCAGGATGGAGGCAAGATTACAGCTATCGAAGAACGCACTTTGCATTACATCGCACAACACTTTAAAGCGACCGAAAAAGCAAAAGCATGGTTAGCGGAACAAACATTTGGCGAAAAAGAAGTCAATGAAATTATTAGAACTGTAATTGAAGATCGTCTGGGCTTTGAAAGTTTAGAGTGGGTAATTGATGCAGAAGAGGTGGCACGTCAGGAAGCACTCGATAATCAACAAACCTTTGAACAAGCCCTTTTTGATGCCATCAACGGATTCATTAACGAGGTGGAAAGTTCTACTTCCCTGCGCGACATCATTGCGGTGGAAACAGAAACCGATTTGGAGGATATTCCTGCCATCAGTGCGATTGCAAGGGAATGGATAGAAGAAAGTACGCTTTATTTGGTCCCTCTAAATTTTGTGCAATTATCAGAAAATAGCGAATTTGACTTTGTACTGCCCGACCATGCAGTGGAGGTGCAAGAATTTTGGATTTTTGGTTTAGAAATTCCAATTTTTACAGAACACAATTTTGTGACTCAAGTAAGAAGGCGCGATTTTGAGCAAGTGTTTAGTTTTGGCTATTTGCCGCAATCTCCAAGTTCTCAAGATTTGATTGAATTTATTTTGGAGCAACAGTTTCAACTTAAAGATATTGATTGGCAGATGCCTTCGGAAGAAATTAAACACCAAAAGAAAATTCTATGGCAACGTAGATTTTCCTGCGGCACTCCGAGCCGTGATGCACGCCTTCATTCATCAAGATACAGGCATTGAATCGCTGCGCAATTTGGTGATGGAGGTGCATGAAGAGGTACAGCCCGACGACTTCAAGTTCCAACGAATGTATGATGATTATATTGATGACAAAGTGAAACAGTACCTCAATGAAGGTATTATTTACTTGGTTCCAGAGAACATTCACCAAATTGAACCTGATGAGCTAGAAGAAGTGCTACCTCCTGAAAATGGAGAACGAGTAGAGAGCAACTGGGTGTTCATGTTATCCCTACCTACGTTATCTGACCATACTTTTTGGGGTATAGCAGATAGAACTGGTGCTACACCAGCCTATAATTACGGGTTTAATTAAATACCGAAAGATTAAGGTTATCTGAAAAGGACAACCTTAATCTGTTTTAATTTTATCTTCTGGCTGTGTGATATCCGTAGCTCCTTCTTTGGGTTTACTTGTATCCTCTTTGGGTTTATTTGCTTCTTCAAATTGTTGTATTTTCAGCAACAACCTTTGTGCATTAAGAAGAAAATCTGGATTATGTAGCTTGAACTCATTGTAAATCATCATCAAACGAGCTGCATCGTAAGCTGCAGATTTTGGCGTAACTTGGCGCGCTGCAATAGGATGTAACCAATATTCCAAGTTGTTGGAGCGCAAGTGTGAATCAATGTCGAAGTTAATGACCTTGCTTAATTTATTTAAAGAAAATAAGTAGTCTGTAGCTTGGTTTAATTCTTTCTGAAAATCCTTAAAAGTGATTCTACCGAAGTTAACTTGGCATTTTTCAAGCAAAAAAACGTCCCTTCTTCCATCAAATACGATGATATGTCGCACGTCGTATTTTGCTAAGTTATTACCAAAGAATTTTTTAATACCAAATCTGCTTTTCTTGACTTCGCTAAATGCCATTGCTAAGCCACGCTCGTCCAGGCGAAAATCTTCTTTGTAAAGTTTTCTTCGCCTTGTTTTTAGATTGATTACCTCTTTGCCTTTACCAATGGTGTGTCCTAAATCATTAGTCTTTGAATATACGCTGACAATTTCCACGTCCGCGTTGTTGGAAAAACTTTCTATGAAAATTCGGTTTGTTTCTATCTCGTAGATCAATAGTGCCGCTTCGGCGATAGCGTAGAAATTAGGGTAGCCTCCGTAGATGTTTCCGTACTTCAGCTCAAGGAATGTAATGTTTTTGCTCACGGTTGTAAAATATAGTTTTCAAAAAATAGCACAAACTCTATGGCTAGAAAATTAAAATAAGTATTTCGACAATAAGTGTTCATCAGAGAATAAGTTACTAACTTTCTAAAAGAGTAGTTTCTTATACTTATCAAGAAACTAAAATTCATAAAAGTTTAAAAGTAAGAACTTATTGCTTGATTATTCCTAATTTGTTCCAATGGGATTCAAAAAACCAAATGGATTTTGACCGTGAATTGGGTGTCCAATCGTTTGGGAATGCAAAGTAAAACAATTCTATTGGAGTGCCATAATATTATTTCACTAAAAATCTTCTTTTTTCATAAATCTTTTCTTGTTTTGTAAAAATCACTCCTTTCTTGTTGTCCCTTGATAGTCACTTTCGGATAATTATGGGTTTGATTATTTTGTTTTTATTTTCAAAAAAAATAGCTATTTGCACGAAGCCAACGAGAAATTTTATTTTTGCGTTGTTTATATGAATTAGAATTTGGGTAAAAGTAAGTTTATCTTTAAAAAATCAAGTTCAATGAGGCTTTCAGCTATATTTTAGCTTGAAATTAGAGCTGTTAAACTAGGTTTATTCAAATAACAAAACGAACAAAAAATATCTTTTATGATCGCAGCAGTTATTCTAACTTTTATTTTGGGGTATTTGACCATCGTATTTGAACATCCTTTGAAGCTGGATAAGACCATACCAGCCTTAGCAATGGGGGCTATTTGTTGGGCTTTACTTGCTATTGGTTTCAATAATGGACTTCTTTCAGTTATTGACACGCACGACCATGTATTCAGCTTTTTGGGTGGACATGGTGCAGACGCTCACGAGATAGAAGAAGGATTTGCCAACACGCTTTTGCACCATATTGGAAAAACATCTGAAATTCTCATTTTCTTGATTGGTGCAATGACTATTGTAGAAATTATTGACTTACACAGAGGTTTTGAGGTCATTAAAGGATACGTCAAGACAAGAAACAAAAGGCAATTGCTTTGGATTATTGGTATTTTAGCATTTTTCCTTTCTGCTATTATTGATAATCTGACCGCTACTATTGTATTAATTACCCTACTCCGCAAAATTGTTCCAGAAAAACAGACCGCTGGTGGTACGCAGGTATTATTGTGATTGCTGCCAATTCAGGCGGCGCTTGGTCGCCTATTGGCGATGTGACGACAACCATGCTTTGGATTGGTGGAAAAGTATCTGCTGGTAAATTGATTGAATACGTCGTGTTGCCCGCCGTGGTGTGCTTTGCACTGCCTACTTTTATCGCATCTTTGTTGCCCGTGTTCAAAGGAGAAATTAGTGTAACAGGAAAAGGAGACGATAATAATGCTTCTAAAAAATTATTAACTAGCTCTTTGATGCTTTATCTTGGACTAGGTATGATTATTTTTGTTCCTATCTTCAAAACCATTACCCATTTACCTCCCTATCTGGGTATGATGTTGAGTTTAGCCGTCGTTTGGATGGTATCAGAATATGTGCATCCTGAAGAAGATTTTGCGCAAGAGCATCGCCACTTATATTCTGCCCATAAAGCCCTATCAAGAATAGAAATGTCAAGTATCTTGTTTTTCTTGGGAATATTAATGGCAGTAGCCGCGCTGGAAAGTCTAGTATTTGGCACAATCATGGCAGAGGGCAAAGAAATACAAGTCGGCACATTGCGCTATTTAGCAGAGACTTTAGACAGAACTATCCCTAATCAAAACGTGGTTATTATTCTTTTGGGCTTCGCTTCTGCGGTTATTGATAACGTGCCGTTGGTGGCTGCCTCCATGGGGATGTATGACTTTGATTTGGATTCTTCCATTTGGCATTTTATTGCGTATTCGGCGGGAACAGGTGGTAGTATGTTAATCATCGGTTCAGCAGCAGGAGTAGCAGCAATGGGAATGGAAAAATTGACTTTATTTGGTACTTGCGCAATATGGGTTTACTTGCAGCAGTAGGCTTCTTGGCTGGTGCAGGTGTATTTATTTTTGCTGGCTACCTTTTTAGGATAAGTTAAAAGTGACACCTAAGTTGCTTTGCTAGATTCACAGGGAAAGATGTGTTTTTTGAAGTCACATAAATCCAGTTATTTATTAAAAAATGACTTTTTAATAGATAACTCGTTGATAAAAAAGAAAAACGTTGGTATAACTTTAAGTTATATCAACGTTTTTTTGCGATAATCGTTCTTTGTCAACGAATTATAAATCGTTTAACAGTTTCAACAAAATGAGAAGAAGATTAGTGGTGGTAGGTCTTGTTTTAGGTGTATTGTGCAGTTGTAAAAATATTGCCGAGCAACAAATTATTGGTAGCTGGCAAGCAATAGAAGTGATGGAAAAGGATAGTATCTTGTCACTGCCTTTACAGGAAGTGACAATACGTTTTTCGGAAGCTAAACAATACGAATTTAAAAGCACCCTCAATTATAAAGAAGCAGGATACTATCAAATTCAGCATAATTTGATTTATTTAGAAGATACCACTCGGAGCGATACGCCCAAAAAAGCTATCAAATTAGCATACCTAACTTACGACACTTTACTAATAGAAATGCAAGCTGCTGATAATAAGCGCGTAATGAAGTTAATAAAAAATCACAAAGATAGCCTTATTAACCAATAGCTACTTACCAATCGCTACGCCTCACACAGGGAAGCGTGAACTGAACCTGCCATAATCCTTCCTGATACACTGCTAGAGTCCAAAAATAATGATTTTTGACAGGCACATCTGTCATGCAATGTAAATCTTGACCTGCTGGCGGTTGCCTGCGGCTTTTAAAGTTCCAGTGGTTAGATACGCGCTTGCAAGCTGCTGGAGTAAAATCCCAGCGTTTTTCTGAACAAGAGTAAAACGAAGGGGAATGCGGCGATTTGTAAATCGCCTCCCAAGTAAGCATTTCTTCTAAAAACTCTTTTGGTAAAGAGCGAATACCCTGTATATAAAGCAATAATTCGGACCGGCTGTGAATGCGTTTTCTCAAGATGTAATTGATTCTTATGCCAATATAAATAACGTGCAAGAAAAATAAAATTTTTGAAAGCCAGAAAAATGATAACCCACAACTCTTATCTTATCGTTCATAATTAAACCCATTCGATATTCGTTAGTCCAAAACAAAAATATCTTCACGATGGGTCTATTAAACTGCAGGGTCAACACTTTTATAGAATACAAACCAACCAAAGACCAACTACCAAAGACCAACCACCAAAGACCAACTACCAAAGACCAACCACCAAAGACC
>JAAUTG010000048.1 GCA_012031785.1 Saprospiraceae bacterium
TGGATTGACAGTGATTGTTCGTTCGACTAAGCCACAGGCATACTCAAAAGTGGCAGTGTAAGTGGTAATGGCAGTATCTCGAACTATAATATCCAAAGTATTGGCAGAGAAATTAGGATTAGTATTGTTTGTCCAAGTAATATTGCCGCTAACTGAACTTTCAAAACTTAAAATAGTGGATTCTCCTATGCAATAATCTGGTTCTCCATTGATGCTGAACGAAGCATCTCCAAGTACAGTAATAGCCACTTCACCATTGACTGGCGGACAACTACCGTTACTGGCAATTAGGCGGTAAATAGTTACCCCCACAGGCGGCACTACTGTTTGAAGTGGCTCTGTGCGCGTACCAAAGGTTGGATCGGTAGCAGTCCAAGTATAAGTTGCGCCTTGCGAAAAGACATCATTCAACACGACCGTATCGCCTTCGCAGTAGAAAGTTTGGTTGGGTAGCTGGAAAATCGGTGATTCTAGTGCTTCCACAAATACTGCGGCGGCTCCAGGACAATCTTGATTTGACATGACCTGCACATTGTAACTACCTGCTACCAGTGCAATCGGATTAGCGCAATCGGTGCAACTTAACCCACTCATTGGCATCCACATGTAAGAAGAAACAGGCACATCATTGAGTGATACCACGTTCAGTTGAATACTTTGACCATCACAGATGGCTGGATCTACAGGTCTTATTGCTACCTCTGGTAGTGGATTTACATTGATAATAGCAGAATCTACCTGTACGCAAGCACCATTGGTAGTAGTGCGTTTGTAAACAATAGTAGTATCTGGCGTGACAATTAAGTTGTACAAACTATCTGGCGTTTGTTGACCGTTGGAAGGCTCCCAAAGAAAATCTATGCTAGGAAACTCAAATGGCTCGTAAGTAAGAGAAATTAATTGAACATAGTTACCTTCACAAATCATGGTATCCGAAGGCATGATGCTCAAATCCAAAGGCAATGAATCTACAATTACCAGTATAGAATCAATTAATTTACAGCCTTGATTTTCAATTTCTACGTAGTAAGTGGTTTGTCTCGTTGGCGTTAAGGTAACTTGTAACCCAACAACGGTGTCGCTTAGTGCCCCATCGTTAGAATACCAGCGCGGAAGCACACCGAGTGGACGAGTAATAGTAGGGTCTGCAATGAGTAGCGTGTCCAGTCCTTTACATATCCTTATCAAGTTAGTATCAGGAAATATTGCCAAGCCAATTTCGATGACTTCAATTTCTACTTCTTCTCGTACTTCGCACGCGCCGCGTGTGGCAGTTAACGTGAAAATACCTGATACTTGTGGGGTGGCAAGGGTACTGACCAAAGTATCATTAGCGAAGTTGGCACTGTTTGGTCCATTCCACAGATACCTCGTATTGGCTTCTATCTCTGAAAAACTCATCTGCACAGGACTTCCTTGACAAATTAAAGTATCTGTAATTGCTTGAACATTAGGTCGAGTGAAAACCTGTACGGTGATGCTGTCCATAGACACCAAGGGACAAATTCCGTTGCTGACTGCTACAAAATAAGTGGTCGTGGAATCAGGTGTAACAGTAGGGTTTGGCGTATTACGCAATGTCGCTGGTACGCCTGTCCAGGTATAAATCAAATCACTACTGTTGTTGGGGCTACCCAGTTGAAGCGTTGCACCAATACAAATGGCAGTGTCCGCTGCAATCTCAAATTGTGGTGCTGGTGACGATAGCACGGTTAAGATAATTGATCTGTAGCTGGGCATTCTTCAGTCTGTAAGTTGACAGTGATAGTATATACACCTGGTATATTAGCTTCTACGGTTGGATTTGGGCAATCCGTACAACTCAATATAAGACCTTGTGGCGCAATCCATTGATAAGTAGCTCCCTGAAATTCATTCCCAGCGGTAAGTTCCACTTTTTCTCCGGCGCAAACAGTAATTTCCTGTTCTAAATTGATAGTTCGTACTTTCACTTCTACTTTTACGGTATCCATCGTACAAACGCCTTCCACAACCGCCGTATAGACCGTCGTTTCGTTTGGCGAAGCCATAGGGGTTAGGCAGTTCGTACATGATAACCCATCGCTAGGGCTCCAGGTAATATTGTCAATACTGGAAGAAATTTCCAACCGCACCGAATCACCTTGACAAATTTCTGCATTCTGTGTAACCACTTCCACTGGTATTCTTGCCAAGACAGCAGGTGTGGAAGGTGACCAATCCACTGAGATTCCATTCCCCACAATATCATCTCCGAAATCGTTGACTAGCACCACATAAACCTCTCCTTCCTGCACATTTATTGGTCTAACGAAATCATCTCCCAGTGGGCTAGGCAAATTAGGGGTGATGCAGTCAAAATCGTCATTGATGCGATAGCGGAACAATGGGTGTCTTTCTGCTAATCCTGTTCGGGATTCGAGTGGCGACCAAGAACTGCGAATAGGTTGGTTATTTTCAATAAATCTTACTACTGCTTCGGGATTCCCACAGGCTTGTTCGCTAGTGAATGGTCCCCAAACATTGAAGTCAATATCAGAAGGTACATCTGCACTTTCTAGGATAAATCCAAATCTACCATTCGCTTGTGCTTCAATAGTAAACCAGAAAAAATCAGCTTCTTCGCCTTCGTTTTCCCAGCAACCAGAGTTTACGCCTTCCACCAATTCTACGTCCTTAAATCCATCTCTAAATACGAATTGCGAAGGAACACCACCTTCATTAATGCACCCATTCAAAGGATTGCAAAAGCGCATCGCGCAAGGCTGGAGAAAGAATACAATCAGCTGTTTCTATTTTAATATCAAAAGGCGTACAGTTGAAAGGCTCTGCCACGATAAAATAGTATGTTCCAGGACGCTGTAAATCCGCAGAAAGAATAGTTCCTGTCTCGCTTTCTGCTACGCAGGTTGTGTTCGGGTCGTTAGGCAACCCATCTAAAATAACGATTCCAGTTTCTTCTGTGGCATTTTCAATAGTGACACTGACACATACCTCACCAGGTGATTCGTAAATGAGAACGTGTTCTGGTCCGTTTAAAAATATATCTGTTCCACAAGGGGTTTGACCAATACTGGCGGGAAAACCACAGGTGGTTAAACTAGCGTTGAAAGGTAGCGAAGTGATGACAGTAGGGCGATCCAAGCTGGTTGGGAAGCAGAGTTCTGATGCACACTGCCAAGTAAGTTTAAAGCCTGGACGACGGGTAACAAAATCGGAAGTAAATCGAAAAGTCACACAATCGCTAGAAGCCTGAATTGGAAACGGAGTACCGAAATTAGCTCCAGATACGCGCGCAATCAATGGTGCAGTAATGTCTTGCCCACCGTAAATAGCTAACACATCAAACCCAAATTCTAGGTCGTATTCCTCTATTTCTATGATAATACATTGACTAGGCTGGTCTGGGCAAACTGTGAATGTTGTGTTTTCGCTGTTTCCATAATTTGCATCAGGTCCACCAGAGTCGTATAAAGTTCCCTTACAAGCAGTCGTGCCTGGAATCTGACCCATATTGATAGCTGGGGCAAACTCTTCTACACAAACTGTAAAGTCACCCCAATTGGGGGTGGCAGTTGCTGAATAATCGTTAATACGAATGTAAAAAGTTTGGTTAGGAGGCAGGTTAGATAAAGAAAATTCTGCTGCGTCTCTACCGTTTTCTGCGGACACGCACCGCAACTCGGAGAGTGCATTACAAGCTCCGCGATATAAAGTAACTTGTGGGTTCAATAATTTTCTGAAGTTTGCATTTCTAGCTCTTCCTTGCACTGTGATGACGTAGTTTTGAATGTCAGGGGTGGTGGTAAATCTGAACCATACGTCGCGTTGGGTTGTCCCCCCCACAAAGCAAGTTGGGCTATTGCGCGTGCCAATATTAGAAGCAGTGGCGTTCAAGTTGCTGTAAAAAGTTGTTGCCTGACAAGAAGTGTTAACGACTAAGTTAATAGCGTTGGCACATTCGTCATTAGTAGGTGCTTGAGCAAATGCTGTTGTAGTAATACCAAAAATAAAGAAAAAAATGCGTGAAAAATGTTTCATTAGCGCAATTATTTATTAAGGGAAAATATGTTAGTAGATGAACAAAATTTAATCATCACTCGCTAGTCGGTTACTTTGTTGATTGTAAAAGCCTGTTCTATCAATCAACATTTTTACCCTACTTTTCAAATCTCAAGTGTTGTTATCAAAATTCATTTTGTGTGTTTCTGTATTTCCCGTTAGCCCAAAAATAGTAAAACTTTGAAATTATTCAAATTTAACTGAGAATTTTGACTTCCAGTACGAAGTATTTTGGTGTTTACATATAAATTTTGGGTTCGATACGTGCTAAAATTGAACGATAAAACGGACTAATTAAAAATCTAGTGTTACAAAGTATCAATATAATAGGGTTTATAATCATTTTTATAGCAATTCCATAGCTTAATGGAGATACCATGCCCTCACTTCCCCTTACCTTGCAAAAGTACAAGAAGTGTGTAGAACAAAATCCTAATATCCAAAGCTAAAGACATATTCTCTATGTAAAGAATGTCAAATTTTAGGCGTTGTACCATTTCTTCGACGGTGGAAGCGTAGCCATATTTGACTTGCCCCCAAGACGTGATACCGGGACGTACTTTTAACAAATGACGATAATGAGGTGCTCGCTGCATAATGAGGTCAATATAATATTGACGTTCTGGACGCGGACCAACAAGAGACATATCACCTTTCAGGACATTCCAAAATTGAGGTAGCTCATCAATACGCCATTTTCGCATAATCGCTCCCCAAGGCGTACAGCGATTGTCACCATGATAGGACAATTGCGGACCTTTTTTTTCAGCATCCGTGTACATAGAGCGAAATTTGTAAATCATAAAGGGCTTATGATTTAGCCCAATTCGTTCTTGCTTGAAAAACACTGGTCCTTTCGAGGATAATTTCACCCTCATAGCAATGTAGAGATAAGCGGGAAAAAGTACGATAAGCATTAGGCTGGAAATACCCACGTCCATTAATCTTTTTGAAAGCCGTTGCCATTTTGGCATCAGCTCTTGTTTGATTTCTATGAGAACCGCGCCATACAAATAGTTCATTTTGACCGTTCCAAGCATGATGTCATACATATCGGGAATAATTTTTACCAGAATACGCTCCCCAAAGTCGAATAGCACGTTTAAAATTTCACTCAACCTCCCGTGTTCAGAAGTCTCGATGGCAATAATCACTTCTTCGATATTATAAGTTTGTACGACGTGGCTGATTTGGTTGATGTAGCCCAAAGTAGGAAGATAAGTACCTAATTCGTTGGTACTGCTGCCGTTGGTATCAATAAAACCAATAAAGTTATTTCCTAAGCCTTTTTCACGCCCTGATATTTCTTGATATAGTTCTAAAGCGTTGTGATTACCACCGATTATGATGGTGTTATAAGTAATTTTTCCAGTCTTTAATCTTGCGGATGCCCTGGTAAGCAGAATCATACGCACGGTTACGGTAAGGGTAAGATGAATTAGGAAAAGCGCAGCAAAAGAGCGGTAGTAACTGTGGTAGCCATAAACAAAATCATCCAACAAAATGGTAAAAAAAAAGGAATACACTACCTAAAAAACTAAGAAAAATAGTACGCGCCAAGGTTGCCATCCTGGATAAGCGGTAAATATCGTGGTAATTATCAAATACGCTGTACAGCAACACCCACCCTAGCGGAATCACTACTACGCCATACCAAAGGTTGGCATCCAAAAAATATCTTTGTCCAAATCAGCTCCTTCCAGCGACTTTCTATAAACGAAAAAACTCACCCAAGC
Source organism: Saprospiraceae bacterium (assembly GCA_012031785.1). GTDB lineage: Bacteria > Bacteroidota > Bacteroidia > Chitinophagales > Saprospiraceae > JAAUTG01. The sequence goes on from JAAUTG010000048.1 coordinate 5,778, forward strand.
TATCATTGCTGTTGTGAAATCAGCAACTTTATAAAGTGCAGTATCTATTTTGCGCTGCCTTGTTGTACCTCTTTTGACAGCTTCGAGTAAGCCATTTTGAGGTAGTTTTTTGGTTAGCTTTACTGTTGTTTTTTCTGTAAATTGTTCCATCATATTCTGTAAGTAATGGCTAAATGCTGTTGGTTTGAGGTTGTTAGCTTTTTGACAAAATTGAATTTTTTTTATTCCTTTAGGTTTATTGAATTGGTAAAAATGCAATTTACTATCAATAATAGAAAAAACCACTTATACTGACTGCTTCACAAAAGAAACTATTTTAATCTTTTATCAAGCGTAATTTCATTAAAAATAGAGCAACTTGATATTATCTAACCAAATTTCCCCTTTCTCTAAATCTGGTGGTAAAACGGCAAAGAACGTAATTTGATAGGACTTTGCTTGAATTAAAAATGCAATTTCGGAAAGATTCAAGTAAATTTTATTCCATTCTTTTTTTGGCAACAGCACTGGTCCGTATTGCCGTTGTGATGAAGTAGAGTTATTTTCAGGATAGCCGATTAAGCCAAAAGCTATTTCTACGTCTGTTTTGTAATGAAGTTCTAAGTAAACAGATGGATTTTTGTCCTGCAAATTAATGAATCTTCTATTCAGGTCAGTAGCCACATCTATCACATTATTAGTTCTGTCTAAAGTAATTAATCCCGAACGATTCCCTTCAAAAGCACCATCAGTAACAATGGTAATTCTAGTATTTTCGTTACCATCCAAATCGTCTGAAAAAAAAGTAACTCCTTGCTCAAAATTTTCAATAAATCCAAAAGTAATGTCTTTCTTATAGGTTATAGTTGGGCGAATCGTATCTACCTCGTTAGCTGCTAAAGAAAGGGTATGCAAAGAGGAGGTAAAAAAAGGATAAATTTCTGGTAAGGTACTGATTCCATTGTCTTTGATACCTGCCTCCACAAGAATATTTTGGCTTCCTTCTTTTCAGAATAGGTACTAACGCGGGTAAACTGTATGTGCCAAGAAATTCGCCATCAATAGATACCCAAGCCTCTGTAATTTTTTGGTCTCCTGTTCCCTGCCTCAATGTGTTTTCTATTTCAAATTCAAAAGGCGTTATGTAAAGATAAGCAGGTATGGATTCGGCGGGGTTGATAAGGTCGCAGCTACAACATAACATGACACCGAAACCTATTCCCCAAAGGTATGTAAACAATCGCATTTTTATAAAATTGGTTTTTGATATTTTTTGTAGCGGCAACAGGATCATAAATAACTCTTTTTTTTTGAGTTCGGTTTTTTATTCAGGCAACTATCACACCAACAAAATTTATCAAAATAAATAGTAAAATATAGTTCGTTTATTGTGATGTACGATCATTCGTAGTTGGGGATGATGAATTTTTAACTCCTCACAGTAAAGGTAACGCTTTTTTTTGTCGTTCCTGTATGCTATCAATAATTCGATGCGCTAGTGCCATTACTTTATACCCAGCTTCTAAATCTACTTTGACGGCTTCGTTTTGGTTGATACTTTGTGCAAATGACGCTAGTTCTGATTGAATAGCATTATTAGATACAATTACAGGCTCTTCCAACGTGAACCATTTTTCATGCGCTTTGACTTTAAAATCAAGTTCAGGTTGCATCACAGCGTTAGCATTGGGCTGAATAATTTGAGCTTTTTTTTCTAGCAAGTCTAAACTAATGTAAGTGTTAGGTTGAAAAATTCTAAACTTCCTCATCGGCTGCATGGAAATTCGGCTGGCAGTCAGGTTCGCTACACAACCATCTGCGAATGCTATCCTTGCATTGGCGATGTCGAGCGCATCTGTAAGCACACTAACCCCACTTGCATCCACTTGTACAATTTCTGATTGAACCAATTGCAACAACAAGTCCAGGTCATGAATCATTAAATCCAACACCACTGACACATCTATACCACGCGGATTGAACATGCCTAAACGGTGTGCTTCAATAAATTTGGGTTGTACAATACGCTGTCGTAGGCTCGAAAAAGTAGGATTGAATCGCTCAATGTGTCCAACTTGCACCTTCACTTGATGTTTTTGAGCTAATTTAAGCAATGTTTTTGCCTCTGCAAGGGTTTGAGTAACAGGTTTTTCAATAAAAGTATGTTTTTGAGCAGCGATGGCTTTAGCAGCTAACTCAAAATGAGTGGTAGTAGGGTGACGATATCTACCGCGTCCACTTGTTGAAGGAGACTTTGTAAATCTTTAAACTTGCGAACACCAAATTGCTCGATGACTTGTTGCGAGGCTTGAGCATCAGGATCTACGAAACCTACTATTTCAAAGGCTTCCGATAGTTCTCGCAAACATCGAAGATGGATGTTTCCTAAGTAGCCAACGCCCAATACCCCAATTTTAATTTTATTCATACTCTTAACCATGCCTAAAATACATCAAAATGCCACCAAAAAGGGTAATAAGTGCAATCAATACCGTAGCCATACGCACGGAATAACGGATGTGTCGCACAAACGTCGCAATATCTTCTTTGGCTTGTGGATACTTGGGATAAATTTCGCTTTCCATTTTTTTAGGATTCAAAAAGTGGGTTGGTTCAAATTCAACTCGATGTTGTAACAATTTTTGTACACGCGCAGCACTTTAATTCGGAAATAAAGGTTTAGAAAAAGCATTGCCACAAAAGTACCTAGCACTAGAAAAAGTAAAGTTCCCTCTAAAGTATTCATGATTAATGTGTAGTAAAGGATAGTTCAGCTTTAACCTCTTATGGAAATAGAACGGTTAAAATACGCCATAGGCAAGCATTTTAACCGTTATTTCATCAATCAAACATCTATTATTTTTATTCCTCTGTTTTCAATTCTCGGAAGAGCTTTTCAGTTGCTTTTAACAATTGCTCCAACTCTTCTTTTATTTTTTTCTGTTCAGCTTGTTTTGTAGAATCAGCAGTAGTTCCAGCAGCATCTTCTGACGCTTGCAAATCATCTTCTAATTCATCGCGCTTTTGTTCCAATTTTTTCAACTGTTCCATTTTATCAGGCTCTATCTTAACGCTATTTTTAACGTTGTCGAATAGATTTTTGATTTGCTCGAGTGCTTTGTCGTACTTGCCTTCATCTAATTTTTCTTTTTCGTCCACTAGCAATCCTTTGATAGCGACACCAACTTCTTTTAATTGGCTCGTGATTTCTTTTGTTTTTCTTTTTCTTCAGTAGTACCGAAAAAGAAATTATATGCCAAAACACCAATTACCACAACGACCAATAGAGAAATAATAGAACGAACCATGTTGTAAATGTTTTATGACTGTTCGTGTTTTGAATGTAAAACTGCGCTTGTGTAGCATTCTTTGTTTGATGCAGGCAAGAGAAAATTCAGTTTTTTCATTCATATTCATTAACTTAACGGCATAAAGTACGGATTTGTTTTTCCAGCTTCTTTTAAGTGTTTAGACTTTTTTACGAAATAGTAGCCGATTGATAAAATGTGTAATAAAACTTGCAAACGAGACTAATCATCACCGATTGGGTGGGATTTTAAAAGCTAGTTTTTACATGGCTTTCTCCTGTGGCAGTAGCTCAATTTAGCTACCGCATTACAAAATTTATCAAAGAACAAAAAAGTTTTTCTATTATTGCGAATTATAAAATTGCAAATCGGGAAATAACCATGAAGCAGCTTTTGATTGTCCTTTTATTGAATCTTACAGTTTTCGTTGCGACAGCACAAAATAAGTTGATGTCGCCGAATGAATTTTTACCACATCAGATTGGTGAAACTTTTACACCCCATCATTTACTGGTGGACTATTATCAGTATGTAGCCGCAAACAGTCAATATGTTAAACTAATAGAGTATGGTCGCACCAACGAACAGCGTCCTTTATTGTTAGCTTTTGTTTCTACTCCTGAAAACTTAGCCAAGTTGGAGCAAATTAGAATCAATCATTTACGCAGTACAGGTTTAGAGGCGGGAGAAGTGGATAAGTCATTGAATTTAGCTATTACTTGGCTAAGTTTTAGCGTGCATGGCAACGAGGCGGCAGGTTCTGAAAGTTCAATGCCTGTGCTTTATGAATTAGCAGACCCAAACAATACGACCACAAAAGCATGGCTAAAAAATAGTATTGTCATCCTCGACCCTTCCATTAACCCTGATGGTTATTCTCGCTACACCCACTGGTATCGTAGGTACGCCAACATGATTCCCAATACTGATTTAGCATCTATCGAACATCAAGAACCTTGGCCCAATGGTCGAGTGAATCACTATCTTTTCGATTTGAACCGCGACTGGGCTTGGGCTACGCAAGTGGAATCGCAGCAACGACTTATCCTTACAATCAATGGATGCCTCATGTACACGCGGACTTACATGAAATGGGCATCAACGATCCCTATTATTTTGCACCTGCCGCACAGCCTTATCATCCATTCATCACGAAGTGGCAACGCGATTTTCAGGTAACTATTGGCAAAAACCACGCCAAATATTTTGACCAAAATGGTTGGCTTTATTTCACAAAAGAAGTGTTTGACCTTTTTTATCCAAGCTACGGCGACACGTATCCAGTCTATAACGGTTCAATCGGAATGACTTACGAGCAAGGTGGTTCAGGAAGGGCAGGAAGAGCAGGCATGATGAACAATGGCGACACCATTACACTTTACGACCGCGTGGCGCACCACAAAACAACAGCACTTTCTACGATTGAAATTGCCGCTTTGAATGCAGACAAATTGCGCGATAATTTCAATAAGTTTTTTGACGACAGCAGAAATAATCCAGTAGGAAAATACAAAACTTACATCGTCAAAGCGAACAATCCGTCAGGAAAATTAAAGCGGTTGACTCAACTGTTGGATAAGCATTTAATTAAATATGGAACAGTAGAGGCTAATAGTAAAGTGAGTGCATGGGACTATACAACCGCTCAAGCGGCAAATATAACTGTGGAGCCAGGCGACTTGGTGATTAGTGCTTTTCAGCCAAAGGGAGTGTTGACACAAGTGCTTTTTGACCCTGACGCGCCATTGGTAGATTCCCTTACTTATGACATTACTGCTTGGTCTTTGCCTTATGCACATGGTTTGAAAGCCTACGCCAGTACACAGCGCGTCAACGGAAATAAGACTTTCTCGCTACAAACACCCACTGCAAAGCGAGGCTCTACCCCTTACGCTTATGCAGTTCGCTGGCAATCTTTAGAAGATGCTAAGTTTTTAAGTGCGTTGCTCAAGGCAGGTATTAAAGTGCGTTATGCCAAACGCGAATTTCGTTTGAATAAGGAAGTTTTTGCCCCTGGTACTTTGGTGATTAATCAAGCGGATAATCGAAAAATGGATGGACAATTTCATCTTCGTTTTGAGCAAATTGCCAACGACCTGAAACAAGATTACACGGCTTTGACTACAGGGTTCGTGGACGAAGGAAAAGACTTAGGATCAGACAGTTACGTATTCATTCAAAAACCTGTTGTGGCAGTAGTAGGAGAGCGTCCAAGTTTTCCAAATGAATTTGGGCAGGTTTGGCATTATTTTGAACAGGAACTGCAATATCCACTTTCCGTGCTGACGATGGAGGTGCTGAAAGCGATTGATTTGGACCGCTACAACGTATTGGTTTTTCCAGAAGGCAGTTTTAGATTTGACGACGCCATGACAGAAAAATTCAAGTAATTTGGGTCAAACGACAGGTGGTCGCGTTAATCGCCATAGGCTACGCCAATAGTGGATTTGTGGATAAAAAAGGATTTTCTCTGGTCAACCACCAGGAAGAAGACAAGGAAGAACAAACCAAGCCCGAGGAAAAGTTAAATGTTTACGGAGAATCAGAGCGCAGTTATATTAGTTACAGTATTCCAGGCGCTATTTTTAAAATCAATATAGACAATACCCACCCGTTGGGTTACGGGTTGGAGAATTACTATTTCTCTTTGAAAACGGATACGCAAAGTTATCCTTATTTGGAAGAAGGATGGAATGTGGGCTATTTAGGTGAGCAATTTACAGTGTACGGATTTGCTGGCGCTGAAGTGCAAAAAACATTGAAAAATAGTCTTGTTTTTGGAGTACAAAACAAAGGAAATGGAAGCATCACGTACTTGATTGACAATCCATTGTATAGAGGATTCTGGGATCAAGGTAAGTTTTTGTTTTCCAACGCACTCTTTTTTGTCGGGCAGTAAGTTGATGGATAAACTTTAGATTAATCAACTGATAATGAATAATTTGCGGAAGTAAATTAACAATTTATTTGTTGCTTATTCCTGATTTGCGGATGGACAGACAATTCATGTCCATTCATCCGCAATCTTAAAAATCTAATACCAACAAGCACAAACAAAATATGGTAACCAATAAACTCTTCGTTTATGGAACTTTGATGGGTAACTTTGATTCTCCAATCGCAAGATCACTTCAGCAGCACAGCAACTTTTTAGGGGAAGGACTTCTGCGCGGTCGCCTTTTTGACTTAGGTCATTATCCCGGCGCAGTGTACGAAGCAGATGCACAAACTTGGGTTAAAGGACATATTTTTCAATTGCATCAACCCGAAACATTATTTCCTTTGTTGGATAATTATGAGGGCATAGGAGGCAATTTTCCATCACCTAACGAATACACTAGGTCTCTTGTTCCTGTTTTACAAACGGGGCAAACGCTTATTTGCTATTGTTATGTTTACAACTTATCCACTGCTCCACTGACTTGTATTACTTCTGGCAGTTATCTTGAGTATTTATCCATTGGTCGTTAACTACTTTATGTTCAAGCGTTTAAAAAAGTTGTTTAGCTCGTTTTAGGCTCCAAAAAAGCAACGTTCCAAGTTCAAGTACCTAACATCAATCAATAAATCCAACGTCCACTTAGTGCATCAAAAAAGTTCAGTCCCACTTTGTACCGAACATTGAACTTATCAATATCGTTGTTAGCGGACACCGCGTAAATAGCGAGTTGAAATTGTTCTCCTAGCAACCTAAATTTTTTCCCAATTCCTACAAAAGCCTCAATATGTTCAAAAGACTGGTCTGGCACGAGCAGCGCAGCACCACCTACAATAGTTTCTAACTGCAACTTATTGAGCAACGGGATTTTATCCATAATCACTCCGTCAAAATGATGAATAATAGAACCAAACAAATAAGGATTGAGCGTAGAAAGCGTGGGACCTAGCAATTGAAGGTTATTCAAAGGGTCAGAAAAAACATAAATGTCAGAGCCTCTAAAGAAACGATACTCTAGTAGGCGAAGGTTTTTGCTGTTGATAAAACTTCCAGCTTTGGCATTCCAATTGGTTGTACCTAACTTAGTAGGTGGCATTTTATGGTACGCATTGATTTCAATTTGGTCAAAATTTACCTCGGAAAGTCCTATTTTAGGAATTCCCTTTCTATATAGTACCCTTAACACTGGGTAATTCGTTCCCAACACAATTTTTTTACGACCTCTGGTGATGTATTTTTGCTGGAACTGAAAAAGCACTTCCACGTCCATTATTAACGAAATATACCGCTCAAAAGTGGTAGGTGTATTCAATTCTCCAAACAGTTCGCTAGACCAACGCTCTAGTTTTAAGTTCTCAATAGAACGCTTATCTGCATACGTCAAATCAGTAGTGAGGTACACTCCATTCCAAACTTCAAAACTGTGTCCAACTCCAACATTGGTGCTTCTTACAAAATTACTTCTACTAAAAATAGCTTCCAGCGACTGATTCAGGGTTATCATTCATACATATCTCCGAAGCTAAGACTAAATTTAGAAAAACGCTGAGGTAGATAGGTATATCTAAATCGAACGCGCCCTTTCCAGTCTTGGTTATTAAATCCATAATTGATGCGATAACCTATTTCTAAACTATTTGCAGAACCAAATTCCTTATCTATTGAGCCACCTAAGTTATGGCGATAGCCGCCCACACCAAGTGGTTGAATAGACTCCAGCACAGAATCAAAATAAAGGGTTAATCCTTTGCTGCGCCGCTTCCAGCCAATTCCTTTGTAAAGAAAATCAACAATGGTGTTGTGGTTATAAATAGAATCTTGAATCCGATAATATGCTTCACTATGTTCATAAAGCCAAACGCTGTCTTGTTTGGTAACGAACTGTTTTTGTTGCAATGATAAAGGCGCAGGACGTACCTTGCTCAACAAAGTCGTGTCTCGATTTAAAGCATCTAACTCATAAAAAACCAACTCATTGTTGAAGAATCCTTTCTCAAACACGGGTTGAAAGTCAAAATTAGAACTTGTTACCGTGGTTTCTACTTGGTATTTGCTTCCTTTCAACGGCGTTTGATAAGTAAATTTCCTGTAAGTAGGTCGCCAGTTGGTCTCGCCAATTGAATCGTAGCGAATTTCAAAACGAAAATCTCGCATAGCCGTGCTGTTGGGCAAAGAAAGCGTGGCAGACTTAAGCAAATAGCCTTTTTGTTTTATCTTGAGTTCTCCTTCAAAAAGTGGTGACTCTTTAAACTTAGGTTGCACTTGAATGGTAAAGGTGGTATCGCCTTCCACGTCGTCAATAGCAATGAGTTTGAAATTATAATTCAAAGTAGCAAAATTACTCAAAGGAGAGGTGATAGGTCGGTCAGAAAGCGTGGTCTGATTAATTTGATTTTCGTACAAATCAATTTCGGCATCAATTGGGTTGCGAAAATACTCTATAGGGTTGTAAATCAGTCCTGTACTACTTCCACTAAAAGACCAATCAATCGCCATTCGTCCGTACTCCTTGAGGTCATCGTCCCCTGTTTCTTTGCGTTCTGCCTTGATGTTTTGCTTATATTTTCCATCTAAATAATGCAACCTTGAAAAACTTTCATAGAAATAAACTGGCTGATAGCCCTCCACTATCGGAACAGTGTCTTTTTTCGATTTTTCAATCCACTTTTCCATATTTGTTTGCAAGTACGTGTCGCAACGGTAAGCACGATTGACTGACAATACTTTTTCTTTTTCATCAATTACCAGTTTCATAATCGTTTTGCCAATATTTTCCTTTTTGGCTTCCACTACGGCTTCATTTAGTTCTAAAATAGTGGGTTTCAACTCAATTTTTACATCTAGTGGCGCACTTAGCGTATAGTCTTTTTCTAAAGTTTCGTAACCCAACAAGCTAAAAATCATCCGTACATTTGAGCTAGTTGCATTTAATTCAAAATTGCCATCTTCGTCGCTGTATGTCCCTGTACCTTCAGGCTGTATCACAATATTCACAAAAGCCAAAGCCTCTTTAGTGTCGGATGCCACCACACGACCACTTATCTTCTGTGCCTTCGCCATCGAAAATCCTAACATAATAGTTAGTCCCAACAAGCACCGCATCCAATTTCTTTTTGTCATAAAAACAGTCGTGTTCTTTATTTCTTATTAATACTTTTCAATTCCAAGTAATAACGCTAGAAAACGAATATTGCTCACAGCGGTAATGATGAAAATTTTTAATGGCAACCTTTATCGTTTTATGTTTTTGACAAATAACTAGAAACAAGGATTCCCTGTTCCATCAAATACTATCGCAACAACTTAAAATTTAATACGTAAACCATTATTAAACAAAACCCTGTTTAAGTTTTATTCTTAAATAAAATAGGTTTGTGGAAAATAGACTAAGCGCGCCAAAGATGAAGCAAGTCCTGCAAATCCTACTGCATTTCGACCGTTTACTAAAAGCTAGTAAAGCAAATAGTAAAGATTATTACGTTTGCATTATGAATTGCCACCAAGCAATTTATTTTTATGATTAGATTACATGTGCAAGCACAAGATACCGTGCTTGCTGATTATTAACCGATTACACACACAATAAAACATGCGACTAACGCTACTATCAATTTTATTACTACTTTTTTATCAAGTCACTAAAGCACAATTAACCACTACTGCCAACGATGTAGTGAAACCTTACACTGCACATTTTGGGTACGGTACCAATGTGGGGTATTACCCACTTTACACTGCCGAACAGTTGGGTGATTTAGCGATGGGTAATCCTTCTACTCAAGTACCAGGCGCAGGCATTACAACGGTTCGACCTGCTTTATTTGAGTATTTTCAAGAGCAATGGGGTTATGAATTACGTGTAAAAACGTTTGAGCATTACAAAAAATTGGGGGCAAAAGATAATGTAGTATTTGTGGGCTATCCTTCTGAAGCACACCGCGATACTACTTATTACTGTGATTCTATCCGCTCCGAGTTCTTTTTAAATATGTACACACCTATCTGGGACAATGGCGAAAACGGCACTCCTTACAACGATGAAAATTATTACGCTGCCTATCTGTACAAAACAGTTACGCTTTACAAATCGTATGTGAATTTTGGGAAATTTGGAACGAACCTGATTATTCGTTCTCCGCGAACTCTATTTACGCTCCTGGAACTGGGAAAAACTGGTGGGAACATAATCCAAATCCTTGTGAATACGATATTCATGCGCCTATTTTTCAATACATCCGATTGCTGCGCATCAGCTATGAAATTATCAAAACCATTGACCCAGAAGCATACGTAGCGATTGGAGGTATTGGTTATCCTAGTTTTTTGGATGCCGTGCTAAGAAACACAGACAACATGGACGAAGGTAAAGTGACAACCGATTACCCCTTGAAAGGTGGTGCGTATTTTGATGTATTGAGCTACCATGTGTATCCGCATATTGATGGCAGCCTTCGCTCATGGAATAATTTATTGAAAGGATTTGTTTACAAACGACATTCCGACGCGGCAGCCTATGGGGTTCTTGATTTGAAAAATGAGTTTGAGGAAGTGCTGTTTCAACATGGATATAACGGGCAGACCTATCCTGAAAAAGTATGGATTATCACGGAATCGAATGTACCAAGAAAACCACTCAATCAAGGTTTTGGCACAGACGAAGCACAACGTAACTTCATTATCAAATCGTTAGTGGAATGTCAAAAAAGCGACATACATCAATTCCATATTTTCACACTTGGCGATAAAATGAATTTTAATGATGCTCAACGCCTTTACGAAGAATACAATTTGATGGGTATTTATGGTAATTTGTTACAAATACCTTATAAAAATGCGAAACTAAACGACGTGGGAGTAGCATATAAAACCACTTCTGACCTATTGCAGAAAAAACGTTTTGATGCTGCTGCTTTTGAACGCTTGGAACTTGCAAAGGGGGTAAATGGTGGTGTGTTCAAGGATGATCAAGGACAACAAACAATAGTATTGTGGGCAGAAACACGCGCAGATAATTCTGAATCGGCTTTGCAAGTTATCAATTTGCGCAATGTACTAGCGGCGAATAAATTAGTAAAAAAAGAATGGAACTATGCCGTCACTAAAGATTCTTCTATTGTGGACGCACGTTATGTTACCTTGACGGGCGCACCTATTTTCTTGACTAAACTTGAAAATAGTACCTACACTGGTGGTGGAAATCCTGCTAATCCTTACATCTGGGAGGTATTTCCCAATCCATTTACATCACAAGTTAATATCAATTTTGAGGTGCAGGTAGAGGAAGTAGTGACATTAACTATATACGACCATATTGGTCGTCCAAAACAAATTCTAGTGAACCAGGAAGTGCTTTCCCCAGGGAATTATTCTTGGAGATTGGACGGCGAAACTTTTATGTCGGGGATTTATTTCTTGGAGTACAAAACCAATACAAAAACCAAGAAGATTTTACTTATTAAGAGTTTGTAATTAAGGTTACGTGATTCGCCATCAACAGGTTACCTAAACACAATCACCTTTGGATGAACTAAATTTGTAGGCTTTCCAGATTAAGGATAAGAAATCCTTTAAAAAAGCGAACAGCCAAATAGCAAATGGTGTAATATGAGTTTGGGCAGGTTAATAACCTGCCCAAAATGTTTACAATTTATCCAATTTCGATAGTTCTTACTGGCTTCACTTTTGCAGTTTCGCGTTTTGGAATCTCTAGCGTCAATACGCCGTTTTCGTAACGAGCAGCTACCTTTTCAGTCTCCACTGTTTCTGGCAACGTGAAAGAACGTACAAAACTTTGGTAGCTAAACTCTTTGCGAGTGTATTTTCCAGTTTCACCACCTTCTGTTTTTTCGTCTTTCTTTTCGGAAGAAATACTCAACAGGTTATTATGCAGCTCCACTTTGAAGTCCTCTTTCCTCATCCCTGGTGCTGCCAATTCCACTAAAAATTTGTCGTCATCTTCCTTCACATTCACCGCAGGAACGGTGGTGTTGGTTGTCGAGAAATTACGACTTGTCCAATCAGACCAATCGTCGTTAAAAAACTGATTCATCAAATTGCCGAACACTGGAACGTACTGCTCCAAACTTCTTCTTGTCGGTGTCATAGTCAACTTTTTTTAGTGAATGAATAAAATTAAAACAAGATTTGAATGATTTGCAAGACCCATAGAAAGGAATTACCCAGTTTTAAAGTAATCTTCTTGTTTGCCTGCAAATTGATGTTATCTGTATATTCTTGCTTCATCTTTTTGCACGCTTCGTGCCAAATGATTTTTAACGACATTTTGTCAGCATTTTACTTAAAGACTGACAAAATGACATCATTACTCTTTATTTTTTGTATCTATCAAAATAGTAACAGGTCCATCATTCAGCAAGCGCACTTTCATATCTGCGCCAAATTCGCCAGTTTGTACAGATAAGCCAGAGATAAAAGCAGTCGTTTTTACAAATTTTTCATACAATGGAATGGCAAAATCGGGTTTGGCAGCGCGGATATAAGAAGGGCGATTGCCTTTTTTGGTGCTCGCAAAAAGGGTAAATTGGCTGACTATTAGTAACTCTCCTTTAGTTTCCATCACCGATTGATTCATCACGCCTTGCTCGTCGTTGAAAATGCGCATGTTAATAATCTTATTCACCAGCCAGTCCACATCTTCTTGATTATCACTTGGTTCTATACCAAGCAAAATCAGTAAACCACACCCGATTTGGGATTTTATTTTACCTTCTATCGTCACAGACGCTTCTGCAACTCTTTGAATAACTACACGCATAGTTAAAATTTCGTTATGATGTTACACAATGGTTTTTCACTATTCGCTTAAATAAAATATTTTGAATATCAAGAGCTAAGATAGTTTAGTTGACAAGCACCATGACATGAAGTAAATAAAACGCTGATAACGAATAGTAAACGGTATAAAACCCGTTATTCATTTCTTACAGCACAAAACTACTGATTCATGTGTGATTAGAAATTATTAATTTCATGCCTTGTAACTTTTGAATAGGCCCAAACGTACTATTGCCAACTTGTGATAAATGAAAAACAAACGATAAGATATAGGATTGAAAATCAAACTGCTTGTCGCCGATTTGTTCAACTTTATCGCTTAATTAAAGCTCTATTCACACATGACGATTGAAGAATACAACCACTGCGTGAGGCTCCATTCTGATGGTGTTTTTCGATTCATTTTCAAGAATCTAGCCCAACGCTCTGATACAGAAGATGTTGTACAAACTACTTTTGAGAAGTTGTGGATAAAGCGCGAAATGGTAAGCTATGACAAGGCGAAATCTTATCTTTTTTCTATCGCCTATCATACCATGATTGATTTAATTCGGAAACAAAAATTTGTAGCTGCTTATCAGAATATACCAGAAAAAGGAGACGAACAATTGGAGCGACAATTTGAAGCTAAAGAGTTGATGGATAAATCCTTAGCGCATTTAAGCCCCATTCAAAAGTCTTTAATTTTGTTGAGAGACTACGAAGGATATGACTACGAAGAAATCGCCAAAATATCAGAATTAAGCCTATCCCAAGTGAAAGTATATTTATTCAGGGCGAGAAAGAAATTGCAAGAAACCATACAATCACTAGAAAAAGCGATTTAAACTATGACAATCAATAAATCCAACTACGAAATATACGCACTAGACTATTTGGAAGGTAATTTATCGGCTTCCGAACTTTCTGCGATGAAATCTTTTTTAAAAGACCATCCCCTCATTGAAGCAGAAATTGAAGCCTTGCAAGCTGATTGGGTGGAACTACAACCCGACCCTAGCCTTGTCTATGAGCGTAAAGAGATATTACTTAAACCAGTATCCAGTCCGAAAGTCGTCTGGTTTCAAAACGTTAATATCTATCGCTGGAGCAGTATGGTGGCAGCAGTGCTACTGCTTTTGTTTGGCTATGGACTGGGTTACTTTAGCGCACAAGAAGAAACCCAAGCTACTGTAGCAACCCGTCAAGATACTTCTCTTACCCCAGAAAAGAAAGAAACACTCGTGGCAGTAGCAACTACCCCTGAAATAATGACACCCAAAAGGACAATAAACCCTAACCCTAAATTAGAAACCAAGCCATCTATTATTTTAGACACGCTTTTATCTTCCGTAGTGAATAATCTTGTTGAAAATCAACAAGATACTACCTTACAAGCAGGTAATTTGATAGATGAAGCATCAGAAAGTGTTGAATCTTTAATGAGTGAAACGGCTCTTTTAGCAGCTTTGCCCCCCAAACCACTACCGCCATTGGAAGAAACAAGTTCAATCAAAAAAGAGACTTCATCTCACAATTTACTGGCGATGGCAGAAAAATATCCAAAAATTACAAAATTGATTGACTACTTCGTGGAAAGGTTACCTTTTCAAGATGCCTCCAAAGCGGCTTTTGTACCTTCCTACTTTTTGGAAACCACAGAATAAAATTGGAACACCACAAAAAGAAAGACACAATTATTTTTAAATTATTTTTTTTCATTCTATCTCATGGTAGGCACCATTGAGATATAAATTACGAATACTTTATGAAATCACTACATCTTAAATTGCTCGCAGCATGGGCAATTTGTCTGATCGGCTAT
>JAAUTG010000341.1 GCA_012031785.1 Saprospiraceae bacterium
TTCATATTTCTCCAAACCATACACCAACAATTATGTGGTCCCCCCTTACTTTCAAAAAGTTTTTCCAAGTCTGTCCAATTGGATTTTATCAACAGGTATGTAAAGCAATTCGGTCATTATAATTGGTCTTTAAGTTTGTAATGCAGTTGAGTTAATCCTTTGTCAAACTGTTTCGTTGAAACCAATTCTAATTTTAGTTCTGGTCTGCCATCTTTGAAGAGTTTTGTTCCGTTACCAACTATAATTGGAATAACTGAAATTATAAACTCATCAATTAAAATTTTCTTTTAAAAGTTCGTGAACAATTTCTGCTCCACCGTCACAAAATATATTCTTTCCATTTTCTGATTTGAGTTTGTCAACGAGTGTTTTGAGGTCGCCTGTATGAAATTTTACAGAGCCGATATTTGGTCTTGGTGTCCGTGTGATAATGTAAGCATCTTTGTCTGCGTGTGGAAAGTCAAAACCCATAGAAATTACTTTTTCATAAGTTTTGCGTCCAACAATAACAGCGTCCACCGTTTTTACGAAGTCCGCATAGCCATAGTCTTGTCCTTCTTGTTCAACAACGGAAAGAAAACTTAAGTCGTCATTTGGTTTTGCTATGTAACCGTCTAAACTGGTTGCCATATATAAAATTACTTTTCTGCTCATATTTATTTTGTCAATTGTCTGTTGTTTTTGGTCGTCCTACAATGACCGCTAACGGAGCGGAGATTTGCGAAGTTACAAAAAATCTGAGCGAAGCGAAGAAATTTTTTGTAATTTCCGCAAATCTCATGTTGTACGCAGTTCCGCAGCGCAGCGTAGGGACTGCTACAACATGAGTGTAATCTCCGCTCCGTTGCTCCGCAGTGCCGTAGCGAAGCGAAGGCATTGCGGAGCAACGGAAAAATGTTTGCGAAGGGCGGGATTTAATAGCACTTCCCTTGCCCTACGCACAAAGTTTATAGAAAGCACAAAAGTTCAAATTAGCACATTAGCCCGCCTTTTCGCAAACATAATGTTGTGTGTCGTTTTTATTTTGCCATTTTTATACTGTCATACATTCTTTCTTTGCCTAATTTACAAACAAAAATCTCATTGTATCCAACAGGAATTTTAAAGATGTTTTGCAGCGGAATATCTAACAGATAAGCCCACAAGCACCTGATTACTCCTGCGTGGGTAATAATTAAAACCTTCCTAGTGTTTATTTTTTCTTAATTGATTGAAAAAAAATTGAACACGTTGAAATAGCTCTCTTAAGTTCTCACCATTAGGCGTTTTTACATTTACAAAATCTGCCATCCAATGATTGAGTTTGTCTTGGTCAATGTCGTTCCATTTTTTATTTTCCCAATTACCAAAATTCATTTCCATTAAAGAACTATCAAACAAAACATTTTCAAATTTTAATGCTGTTGCTAAATCTTTACACCTTTGTGAATTACTGCAATAAACCGCATCAAAGTCTGTTAGCAGTTGCTCTCTAAATTGAGCTACTTCTTGAAAAAAAGTGTCTGCTAAAGGTACATCAGATTGTCCATAGCAAGTGTCTTTATCCACAGCTACTTGTGTGTGACGAATTACATAAACTTCCATAATCCTACAAAAGTTAATAAACAAATACATTCAGCCATTTGCTCCACTGCACCCAAACAGTCACCTGTGTAGCCGTCAATCCACTTATTGAAATAGCGTTTTGAATAAAAATAGAGCAAGAACAATGATAAAATAACTAAACAAAATTGCCATTGAAAAAGGCATAAAACGATTAATGGAAGTAAGCCAAAAAAGTATGCTCCAATTATTTCTCTCGGACTATGGGCTTTTGCTATGGGCTTTGCTTTACTGCTTTCATCTTCCCTTGAATATTGTGAGGTAAAAACAATATTGATAGCCGTTAATCTAGACAAGGAATGATATGATATAAAAATTGAAGCTATCAACAAATAATCTTTGATACCAATTTTTACAAATAGATTATTTAGAGCCAAGTATTTTAAAGCAAACAAAAATATCAAGGCAATAACACCATAAGCACCCACACGGCTGTCTTTCATTATTTCTAAAATTTTGGCTTTTGTCCAACCACCGCCAAAGCCATCAAATACATCTGCTAAGCCATCTTCGTGAAAAGCACCTGTAACTAACACACCTGCTATTAATGAAAATAACACTGAAATGTTTATATCAAATAATAAAGAACTCAACCCAAAAACAGCAAAAGAAATTGCACCAACAACCCAACCAATTAAGGGAAAATATCGTGTGGCTTTGTTGATATATTCTGGCGAATGGTCTATGTTTTTAGGGCAAGGAATTCTTGTGTAGAACATCAAAGCCGTAAAAATATTTTTATTTCTTCTTTCATCTTACTCTTTATTGGTTACACCAGCACTTTCAAAACTTGCCATATTGTTTAAAAATGCAATAGCACTTTCAATAATAGGATAGGAAACAGCACAACCTGTACCTTCTCCCAAACGCATATTTAATTTTAAAATGGGTTCTGCATCAAGAAAATTTAATAAATTTTGATGCCCAAATTCATCACTTAAATGGCAAAAGATGGCATTGTTGATGATGGTAGGGTTTATTTTATAGGCTACTAAAAAAGCATTTGAGGCAATAAAACCATCTACTAAAATGAGCATTTTTTTTTCGTAAGCGGATAGCATTGCTCCACACATTTGAGCTATTTCAAAACCGCCAAAAGTTTGCAAAACTTCTTTTGGGTTATCAATATTTCCGTGAAATTGTTGTGCTTGTTTGAGTATTGCAATTTTATTTTGTAATTGCTCGTCATTTAAACCTGTGCCACGTCCCACACATTGTTCAATAGGCAAATTGCAGAAGTAACTCATCAGCATTGTTGCAGAAGATGTATTGCCAATGCCCATTTCGCCAAAGCCAATTACATTACATCTATTCTCAAATAGTTGATTTACAATTTCACTGCTTTTCTCAAAACATTGTTGCAACTGTGTTTCAGTCATTGCTTTTTCTTGCAAAAAACTTTTTGTTCCATTTGCAATTTTGGCATTTATCAATTTGTCGTTGGGTTCAAAATCAAAATTCACCCCTGCATCAACCACTTTTAAATCTATATTGTTTTGTTGGGTAAAAACATTGATAGCTGCACCGCCATTGAGAAAATTCATCACCATTTGGAATGTAACCTCTTGCGGATAAGCACTCACGCCTACTTTGGCAATACCATGGTCGCCTGCAAAAACTACTATGGTTGGTTTATTCAAAACAGGTGAAAGTGAATTTTGAATTGTGCCAATTTGCAAGGCTAATTTTTCAAGTTTTCCTAATGAACCAAGAGGTTTGGTTTTGAAATCAATTTTGTTTTGTAACTCTTTTTTAAGCATATCTTACATTGTCAAGTTTGAAGAATGAAATTTTACTTTGTAAGAGGTAGTAACCACCAAATAAAACGACTGAATAAAAAAGGTCACTAAGTAGTGTACCCGTCAAAAAAGGAATACCTGCAACATAGCAAGCTGTTAATCCTGTAAAATTTTGAGGATAAAAAGTAGACCCAAGCCAACAGCCAAAGTTTGAAACGGTAAAAAAGATTGTTGTAGAAGCTAACCCACCCAACAAAACCTTTGAAACACTTATCTTGTTGAAAATAATTAATCCTGCAAAGGTAATGAGAAGATAACTTCCGTATTGCCAATAAAATCCTTCGTAAAACCAAGTAAATTGAGGATAATATTGTGCGTAAATGACGTTGTTAATAAACAAATCACTCAACCAAGTCGCTGCTATTGGGATTAAAAAGGCTTTCCATTTTTTGTCAAAATGTGCAGCACCAAAAAGCCCGATAGCCCCTAAAGGTGAAAAGTTGGGCATATGTGGAATGATACGGCTAAAAGCCGCCAATACAATAATAGCTATTAAAAAGCCGAATTGTAATTTGATTTTGTTGTTCATATTTGTTCTGTTTTAGTTCTTGTTTTAAAATGACACACAACGGAAAAGCATTTGTGCAGGGCGGGCTTAGTAGCACTATTCCCCCACAAAGTACAAAAGCCGATAAAAAGCACCAAAGTTCATTTTAGCACTTTTGCCCGCCTTGCCACAAATGCAATGTTGGCAGTAGTGGTTATTTACAGCCTGATATTCATTCCTAAGAAAAAGGTTCTTGGTCGTCCAGGTCCGTAGATATATGCTGCATCTCTACTAACTCCCAAATCAAAGTCTTTTTGATAGGCATTAGTAAAGTTTTGAATACCTGCATTGAAGGTTAAATTAAGTTTACTTTTGAGTTTTGGACTAAAATCTATTTTGAAATTATTTTCAAAAAATGATGGCGTAGTTTCCAAAACATCATCTGGAATATAACCTGCATAATGTTGGGCAAGCATACTGCCTGTATAAACTCCTGATAGATTAAATGTCAAATTTTTAGTTGTATTCCACGAAAGCACATAGAAACCATATTGGTTTGGTGTTCTAAAAAAACTCCTATTTGTATTCTCCACATTATCAGACCACTGCACAGGTGAGTCATACATACTTTGTTGGAAAGTTAGCCCTAATTGAAGGCTTAATTTCTCTTTGTATTTAATTTTAGGATTTATCGTAATACCAGCAACCGTAGCACCCTCTCCGTTTCTCCTTTGTAAGAGCAAATCACCATTTCCAGCAACGCCTTGCTCTTCCAAAATAAAGACATTAGAAAGTTGTGTGTAAAAACCATCAACTGTAAAACCTACTGACCAATTATTAAAATACTTGTTAAAATCTATGGAGGTGCTGTAAGCATTAGAATATTCAGGGGTTAAATTATTGGCGTTTGTAATTACACTTCCCCCACCATTTACTTGGGTAATGTGTAAATCTTCGTCAAAGACTTGGGGTGCCCTAAACCTCTTGCATAACCAACTCTAAACTGT
>JAAUTG010000049.1 GCA_012031785.1 Saprospiraceae bacterium
GATTACAGCACCCTAACATTTCATGGGAATATCAGCATCGTTTTTAAAAAAAATTATAGCCTTAGTGTACGTTGTATTGCTCAAAATACTGTTTGGTGGCTTTTTTTATAAAGTAAGGCTACTTGTATTTCCCCTCCTAAAAAAGAAACTCCCTCAACTTTGGAAAAAGAATATATAAAAAGGCTTTTAACTTCTTATTTATGGGTAGGGTTAACATTTTTGCTTAATATAGGAAGGCAAATTGTACTCATTCCGTTTATTCTAATTGCATGGGGAAGCGAGACTTATGCGTATTGGTTAATATTGATTTCCACTACTAACCTTCTTTACACTATTAATCATGGATATTTACAATATATTGGAAATGAAATAAATCTACATTATCATCAATCTATACAGAAATCGGTATCTATTTTTAAATCTGCTTTTTTAATATTGACCATTCAAAGTCTAATGCTAATTCTGTTAATGCTAACTTTGGCATTTCCAAAGATATTTACTGTTATCTCTAATATAGATACAGAAGATTTAATCGCAAGGCAGGTGGTGCAAGCATTTATTATTCTTGGGCTATCCAGTATTATATATTATGGGATGACAGGGTTAGTGGGGAGATTGTATGAACCTGTTGGGAAAATCTATTCATTATACCGATTTAATTTTTTATCTCAATTTGTTGAAGCGTTTGTTTTTGTTATTGTGATAGTTTTGAAATCAACACTTGTTCAAGCAGCTTTGGCAGTTGCTTTAATTAGAATGTTATCAATTGTTTATTTTGGTTATCAAATAGCAATAAGTTATCCAGACTTTTATCCGTGGTGGAAAGGAGGTTCAATAAAAAGTGGATTTCAGGACTTTAAAAAATCATTACTACTTGTTTACAGTAATTTTATAGAACGGCTACAATATGAAGGTGTTACACTTTTTGTATCTAATTACTTAGCTACGTCTATTGTGCCAGTATATTCTACAATTCGTACAATAGGAAATAGTGCGATTTCAAGTATTTCATTATTTGTAAATCCTACTGTTCCAGATATTCAGAAAGGAGTAGCAAATAAACAATATCATCGGGTGATACAGTTGTTGTTTCTGAATATTACCGTCAGTAGCTTGGTAGTTAATATACTTTTTTTAATACTAGCACCTTTTATTGATAATTTATACCAACTTTGGACGGGTGATGAATTAAAGTTTGATAGCAAATTCTATTTGGCGATATCTTATTACAGCATAATTTATTGCGTAAACTATAATTATTTTGCATTCCTCAAAGGAATTAATCTCACAAAAGAGGTTTTAACGCTTGTAGCAGTAAAGGTGATTGTAATTTTTTTTACTTCCATTATTAATGTATAGAACTCTAAGTTCAATAGGAGTTGCTATTGTTATTTCAGAGTTTTTGGGCTTACTTTTTTCTTTGTACTACACTTTCAGAGCGTTATCAAAATCATTAGGTAATAAAGAAATTACCAATTTGTTAGTATTTAGTATTTTACCCAGTTCTTTTACAGTCCTTGCTCTATATGTTACAGAGTCTTGGTATCAAGCAAGTACTATCTCTTTACTATTTATAATTCCATTGCTAGCGTTGTATTTATTTAGTTTCTATAAAAATAGGAAAATGCTACCTAGTGTTAGTGGTTTATCTTTGTTTGACAAATTGTTTTAACTTTATACAACTATTTAATAGGTTATGATGGTGAATTTTAAAATATTTATTGTTAGCATCCTTACGTTTCCTTTTTTTGGTTTTCTTATTAGGAAGTTGTATAATAATAAGATTCCTTTTCATGGGATTACTATACACTCATTTAATCCTACTGTTTCTAATAAAACAGTAGCTTCTTTATTTTTTCAGTTTTACGAATCTGCAGAAGTTAGATTGGTGAAAAAATATCTCCAAAACGAATTTCCGATTATTGAATTAGGCAGTAGTATTGGTGCAATTAGTTCTGTTTCTTCTTTGAGGCATAAAACACAACCTTTGTATGCCGTAGAAGCTAATCCAGAGTTAATACACGTATTGAAAGCTAATTTATCTTTCAATAGAAAAAATAATAACTTTAAAATTTACAATAATGCAATAGGTTATAGTGATAATCAAAATTTATACTTTCAAAAAGGCGATTCTAATGTGGCGGGCAAAATTGTATTTGAAGCTAATCAATACACTACAAGTGTGCCATCAATTACATTGAGCAAAATTATTCAGGAAAATAAAATTGATAATTTTATCTTAATTAGCGACATAGAGGGAATGGAATTACATCTTCTCCTTCAAGAATCTAGCGCACTAATCAAATGTAAACAATTACTTATCGAATTGCACGAAGCATCTCATAATAGTATCATATATCCTGTGGAACAACTTCAGCAAATGATTGAAGCCTTAAATTTTAAATTAGTCGAAAGAGATGGAAATGTTTTTCTCTTCCAAAAATAATTTTAATCTTGATGTTCTTAAATTGTTGATATTTAGTAATTAATCTATGGTAAAAATACATATACTTACTAATATTCCTACACCTTATAGAAATCACTTTTTCAACTTATTATCCGAGGTCGGAAGAGAAAAAAATATAGATGTGCATGTTTACTTCATGGCAGCCACTGAACAGGGAAGATTTTGGAATTACAAGGAGTGGGAAATGAAGTATAATTATAACTTTTTGTATAATTTAGGGATTCAATGGAAAGGAATAAAATTTCATTTTAATCCTACAATTCTAACACAAATTTTAAAAAATAAGCCTGATATCTTAATTGTATCTGGAAGTTGGAATTTTCCAACTTCTATGATGGTCGCATTTCTGAAATTTTTATACCCTAAAGTAAAACTAGGTTTTTGGAGTGAGGGAAATTTTGTTTATGAAACATACAGTAGTAAAGGTGTTGTTAGATGGTTGAAAAAATAATATACAATAGATTCGACTTTTTAATTTCTAGCGGACAAAAGTCAGATGAAATGATTAATTATTATGTTGAAAATCCAAAAATAATTAGATTGGTCAATATTATCAATGAGCATAATTTTTCACCATTACAGCATCAAGAATTTAATCCACCATTAGTAATCTTCATTGCATCCAAATTGAATCAAAGAAAAAATGTTTATTTTTTTCGGAGAGTATAAAAGACCTTATAAAAACTAGGTGTTTAATTGTAAGAATTGCTGGAACTGGAGAAGATTTGAATTTAATTAAGGATTGGATTGCTCAACACCAGTTAGAAGATGGAATAAATATGTTAGGACAAATTAGCGAAGAACATATTGTATCTGAGTTGCAAAACTGTAATGTATTTTGTTTACCTTCTCTACGAGAGCCTTTCCCGCTATCTATTATTGAGGCAATGTTTATGAACAAGCCTCTATTATTATCCGCAAATATAGGGTCATTACCTGAAGTTTTAAATAAAAATGGAATTACTTTCATCCCTACAAACAGAGAAGATATTTTAGAAAAAACGAAGTGGATGTGCGATAGAAGTGCTGGAGAAATGAAGCAAATGGGAGACTTCTCTAGGTCTCAAGCTATAAACATATTTTCTTCAAAAACCGTGACAAATTACTTTATCGAAGATTTGTTGCGGTTATAAATTCAGATTTTAGTATTTAAGGATGAAACTTAGTATATATACCAACATACCAACGCCTAATCAATTAGATTTTTTCAAAGCACTTGCTGATAATTTCTTCGACTTACAGGTTATTTACTATGCTTATCGTGAGCCTAATCGTTACTGGAAACTTCATCCCAAAGTGGTAGGATATAAAGTAGTTGTTGTCAAGGATAGTATTTTGGTAAAGCCAATTTTAAAAAAATACATTTCATTTCATTTTAGTTGGTCTATTTTTAGGATCGCTTGGAATGACGAATCCCCTATTATAATCGTTGGTGGGGCTTATAATACTCCTAACACGATTATAGCTGCTATTATCGGCAAGATAAGAAGGAAAAAAGTAGCATTCTTTGGCGAAAGATTATACGATACCAAAAATATCTTCCATTATTTTTTAAAAAAATTGCATTGTTGCCAATGAAATGGACTTGTGATTTTTTATCTGTGTAGGAAACGATGCCATAGAAAGCTATAACTATTACGGGATTAAAGCACCTAAATTTAATCTTCCTTATAATATTGATACACAATTATTTAAAAAAGAAAACCTTAATGAATTTGTATTAGATAACTATAAAAAACTATACAAGCCGGGAAATGAAATTATTTTATTGACATCAGGTAGCTTAATTCATAGAAAAGGAATGGATATCCTCATAAATTTAATGCGTAGAATCTCGAAGGAAGAGTATCAAGTTAAATTATTAATCTTGGGAGAAGGACCAGAGCGAACGACGCTAGAGCAATTAGCTAACCACGATGACAGAATTGTTTTTCTTGGTTTTCAAGAAAAACAAGATATTCCTTACTATTTTTGTATAGCAGATATATTTTTGTTTGCCTCTCGATATGATGGCTGGGGATTAGTCATAAATGAGGCACTGGCAGCGGAATTACCCGTAGTAGCAAGCAAGGCTTGTCGAGCAGCGAATGAACTTATTGAGCATGGAACTAATGGCTTCTTATGTGATTCCGAAGATATTGATGGTTTCGAAAAATATACAAAAGAATTACTGAAAAATACTACGCTAGTGAGTAGTATGAAAGAATATAATAGACAACCAAAGCAACAAATTCACTCAGAAGCAGTAGCAATACAACTTTACGAAATAATATCCCAATTTACGATGCAGTGACGATGAATAATTTGAATGATTATTATATTATATTCTTTATTGTAAATACACTAATCTTTGTATTTGGCTTTTATGTACTGAATAAGCTAGGAGGTATTAAAGACAATTTTCCTTCTTTATTGGATTGCTACTTATCTAATATACGTCCATACTACGCCTGCTTATTATTTTTACACACAAGAGGCTTACATACACAGAATTAATATATATGATTATTATGGCGGAGGTATTTTTGTATATGGTTTAGCAATACTTATGTTTATTTTAGGTTACATTCCTTTTAAAGCTACAAAAAGACTTGATTCTCAAGAAAGTACCTTTTTTCAACCTAAAATAATTACTGTTATAATATTCGCGCTGTTTTTTCGGATTAACTTTGTTAGACGTTTATTATAAATGGAGCTAATATATTTGCTATATTAACTGGGACTTCTGAGGTTTTTCTTGGAGATGCTTCTAGTACTAATTACTTGAAAGCCTTTTCGGATTCTGTGATCATTGCGGTATGGTTAGCTTACTTTTTTTAATGTTAGGCGTCCTATATTCCTCATCTTCCTTTTTGTAGCACTTGCGCTCTTTCTTTTTTTAGCTTTCAGATATAGAATTATATTAACTTTTTTTGGCTTATTTGGAATATATGTCTATAAAAAAGGTTTACCAATCAAAAGAGCTTTACAACTATTCCTAGTTGCATTTATTGGGCTTTACTTTATGTTTTTTATAACTATTAATCGGTGGTTAATTGCTTATGGTGCTTATGATCAGTTAGTATATGATCCTCAACAATTTGAGTACGAACTTATTTTCAGCAAACAAGAGGTTTTTTAGCAGACCTTGCGCTATTAAGACATTACGATATTCGAGAAGTAGAATATGATTATGGTTTAAGTATGTTTGGATATATTTTTGTCAGAGCCATTCCCAAGGAGTTCTTCCCTAATAGTAAAAAACCATATCCCATACCAGCACTTAAGATAGCTATTGATTCTTTACAACCAGATAAATTTGCAAAAGATTATGGGGAAGCATTGCTAAATCTAGGTCATTTTTATATTTCTTTTGGTTGGTTTGGATTATATTTCATGTCTTTTTTACTTGGTTTTGTATTAAAACGTCTTAGAAATTACACCTTAAAAACTATTCTAAAGATGCCGCATTTCTTATATCTTTAGTAATTGGCGCAGGGTTATTTCAGTTTATCACTAGAGGATACTTTCCACAGGTTGTTCAAAATTACGTATATTTATTCATACCATTAATTTTGTTTTTTCAACTCACTAAACGAAAATTTGTAATATTCAAATGAAAATAGCAATAAATGCAGTCGCTTTAGCTTCTGCTGGTGGCTTGAGCGTAGGGTTGAATTTCTTGAGACAAATCAGAAATAATGATTTGGATTTAAGCAAAGTTATAGTGTTTGTGCCTGCTGGATGCAATTACGAACAATTTAGAAGTGAGTTAATTGAAATAATAGTTGTACCTAATTTATTCCGAAAGCATTTTTTTAGATTATTTACAGATTTTATTTGGCTTCCATATAAGATTAAAAAAACAAAGCCTGATGTAATTTTTTCGATGGGTAATTTTGGCACTCCTATAAAAAATATTCCACAAGCAATCCTCTTTCACTGGGCTTATGCTGTCTATCCAGAAAGTCCAGAAATTTGGAATAGGATGACATCTAGTGAACGATTAAAAAGAAAAACTAGGGTTAATGTTTTTAAAAATAGATTAAAATATGCTAATGTGGTTTTTCCACAAACCCATACTATAGCTTCGAGGTTAACTAAATACTATCCAGAATCTCCATCAGTAGTCGTGATTCCAAATGCTTATTCACAGATTGAAAAGAAAAGTACCAGTAGTAAGAATTATTTTAATAAGGAACAAAATCGTCGCTACTTATTGTGTTTGTCCCATTATTACACGCATAAAAATTTGGATATTTTAATTGAGGTTGCTCATTATTTAAAAATACATCGATTAAATGTATCTATCATACTAACTATTTCTAAAGGATATAGTGATTTATCGGATGAACTTTTAGAAAAAATTGAAAGTAATCAACTTAGTCCATACATTTTTAGTGTTGGGCAAGTAACAATAGAGGATGTTTCGACTGTTTATGGCGAGGTAGATGCCCTCATCCTCCCCACCTTACTCGAATCGTTTAGTGGTACTTATGTGGATGCAATGCACTTCGAGAAAACCATTTTTACCTCCGACCGCGATTTTGCAAGGGAAGTTTGTGGCGAAGCAGCATATTATTTCGACCCTTTGTCTGCGGAAGATATCATCAGGACAATCGAAAAAGCATTTGCGAATCCAGAGGAACGACAAATGAAAATTGAAGCAGGAAAACAGCGAGTGCAGACTTTCCCAGATTGGAAAGCTGTTGCACAAATGTATTTGACAGAACTGAAAAAATTACACGAATAAACATGAAAATCCTTAACATCGTCGCGCGCGCCCGAATTTTATGAAGGTGGCACCTTTACACCGCGCATTTGAAGCATATCCACAAATTGAATCCAAAATCCTACATACGGGGCAACATTATGATTTCCAAATGAGTGACATTTTTTTCACGCAGTTGGGGATGCCAGAACCGCATTTTCACTTGGGCGTGGGCGGTGGCTCGCATACGTACCAAAAAGCGAATGTGATGCTCAAGTTTGAGGAGGTGTTGCAGGAAGAAAAACCTGATTTGGTACTGGTGGTGGGCGATGTGAATGCCACAGTGGCTTGTAGTTTGGTGGCAGTGAAAATGGGAATTCCGGTAGCGCATGTAGAGGCTGGCTTGCGCAGTGGTGACCGCACAATGCCTGAAGAAATTAACCGTATTGTGACGGATGGAATTTCGGATTTTTTGTTTGTCACGGAGCATAGCGGGTTGATTAATTTGGCGAAGGAAAACGTGCCTGATGAAAAAGTTTTTTTTGTCGGTAATGTGATGATTGATTCGCTGGTGCATTTCCGCGAGAAAGCCATGCAGACGACTGTGTTGGAGGATTTGCAATTGCAATCAAAAGGGTATGTTTTGATGACTATGCACCGCCCGCATAATGTGGATAGTGAGGAGGGATTGAAAAGTATTATCCAAATCATCAAGTATGCAACGGCTCATAAAGAAGTCGTGTTTGCGATTCATCCGCGTACTGCTAATAATGCTAAGAAACTTGGACTTTATGAGGAGTTGGAACAAATCAAAGGACTACAACTCATCGGTCCGCAAGGCTATTTGGAGTTTTTAAAGTTGATGGATCATGCTGCACTTATTATAACTGATTCTGGAGGGATTCAAGAAGAAACGACTTATTTGCAAGTGCCGTGCATGACTTTCCGCGATACTACCGAGCGACCTATCACGGTGGAGTTGGGTACAAATTTTCTGATGAGCGACTTGAATCCAGAAACCGTAAAAGTGCAAATGGAGAAAATTTTAGCTGGTGAGGCTAAACAAGGCGTAATTCCACCGTTTTGGGATGGCAAAGCAGCGATAAGAATTGCAGAGGTATTGTTGGAGAAGTTTTCGTAGATTTGTACTAAAATTTCTTGAATATGAGGCAAATATCTTTCTCAACAATCAGTTTAAAGCAGCTCAGAGAGATTGTTGATATCAAGCCTGAAATGGATGAAACTGTTTTTGACAAGTGGCTTCATTACGTTTATGAAATCAGCGAGGAAGAAGTATCTTTTTTATATGGGTTGTTGGAAGACGAGCGATTGCTCATATCAGGTTTTTCAGAAGAAGAACTCAAAGCGAAATTTATTATTCCGATACTCAATAAAGTCAATTTTCAAGTAGGAGGGTTGCACGATTGGTACGAAAGGACATTAAGAGGAGTAGTGAACGGTGTTGAAATTGGTGGAAAAACGGATTTTTTAGTAGCTACAGGTATTAAAGAGCCAGAAAAACCTTACTTTTTTATTCAAGAATTTAAGCCATCAGAATCAAGCAGTTCACCACAAGATCAACTACTTGGTGAATTGTTGGTAGCTCTACATCTAAACAACGAATCACAGATGCTAGGTGCTTATGTTCTGAATGAGCTTTGGCGATTTTTGTTGTTAGTAAAAAATAATGAAGAACGCTATACGTATTATCTCTCAACTGGTTTTAACTGTTTAAACAAAGAGGATTTGAAACAACTTTACGCTTCTTTGCAAGGCGTAAAGGCAGACATTATGCAGCGATTGTAGGATTAGTTACTTTCTTAGCTGGTTAGGGAATATAGTAGTTTTCTTTTCAGAAATTGAAGGTTTATCATTTGGAATAAATCACAACTTGCTAAATTAAGTACCTGATAATCAATTGTATTAAAAATGTCTTATTTGTTTTTTTATCCCAAAAGTTATTCCAACAAATAACCGAATAACCATTCCAAAAATAACCACCCCACCACCTAACCAACAATCAATAGACACATGAAGCAAATACTACAAAACCTTAGCAACGGGGAGACCATTTTAGAAGAAGTGCCAGTACCGTTGGTCAAGCGAGGACAAGTTTTAATACAAACGACCAAAAGCCTGGTTTCTTTGGGTACAGAGCGAATGTTGGTAGAGTTTGGGCAAGCCAATCTTATCCAAAAAGCGCGCCAACAGCCAGAGAAAGTGAAAATGGTGTTGGATAAAATCAAAACGGATGGGTTGATGCCAACTTTGGAAACAGTGTTCAACAAGCTGAATCAACCGTTGCCACTGGGTTATTGCAATGTAGGGAAAGTGGTAAAAGTTGGAGAAGGGGTTGCAGAATTTAAAATAGGCGATAGGGTCGCTTCAATGGCAATCACGCGGAATTTGTGGCGGTGCCGAAAAATCTTGTCGCGCATATTCCCGACCAAGTAACGGATGAAGAAGCCACTTTTACAGTGATTGGCTCTATCGGTTTGCAGGGTATTCGTTTGTTGAATCCGACATTAGGCGAAACGATTGTGGTGATTGGACTGGGTTTGATTGGTTTGATTACAGCAGAACTATTGGTTGCAAATGGCTGCACGGTAATTGGCATAGATTTGGATGGCGAAAAAACTAAAAATCGCTGCTGAAAAAGGTATCATTGGCTTAAATCCTAGAGATGGCGTGGACGTGGTCAAGTTTGTAGAATCTTATACCAATGGGGTAGGGGCGGATGGCGTGATTATTACGGCTTCTGCAAAAACCAACGACATCATTTCGCAGGCTGCTCGTATGTCGAGGAAGCGAGGGAGAATTATATTGGTTGGGGTGATTGGTTTGGAAATGAATCGTTCAGAGTTTTACGAAAAGGAATTAAGTTTTCAAGTTTCTTGTTCCTACGGACCTGGGCGATACGATGAAAACTATGAACAACGCGGCAATGACTATCCGATTGGGTTTGTGCGATGGACAGAGCAGCGCAATTTTCAGACTATCCTTCAAATGATAGCCAACCATAGAATTGACGTAAAACCGCTCATCACGGAAGTAGTACCACTGGCGGATTACAAAAACATATACGGCGAAATTGGTCAATCTCGCTCAATTGCCTCCATCATCACCTATCCAGAGGCGCAGGGCATTCCGAGTACCAGTGTAACGGTTGTCAATAAGTCTTTTCAAGGGAAAAAAGGTGTTTTTGGGATTATCGGTGCAGGCAATTACGCTAAAATGACGATGTTACCTGCCATGAAAGGTGCCGATATTAAGTACATTGCAAGCGCAGGCGGGGTGAATAGTACAGCTTTAGCCAAGCAATTTGGGATTGCAAAAAGTACGACTGACCATCTTGAAATGCTGGAAGACCCTGAACTGGATACCGTGATTATCACCACTCGACACGATCTTCATGCACAAATGGCAATTGAAGCGTTGAAGGCGGGCAAAAATGTATTCATCGAAAAACCATTGGCACTGAACAATGAGCAATTGGAATTGCTGATAACTGCCCAAAATCAATACCATCAAGCTGTGAACGTAGGCTTCAATCGTCGTTTTTCACCACACGCTGAAAAAATAAAATCCTTGATGGATAGCAAAGCACCAAAAAATATCATCGCCACCATGAACGCGGGCTTCATTCCAAGGATGTTTGGGTTCATAATATGGAAACAGGTGGTGGGCGCATCATAGGCGAGGCATGTCATTTTATTGATTTGATTACTTTTTTTACAGGTAGCAAAGTAAAATCGGTATGTATGTCTGCTTTGGGGGTCAATCCAGAAGAAAATACCGATAATGCTTGCATTTTGTTGAAGTACGAAAACGGTGACCAAGGCGTAATCAACTATTTTTCCAACGGCAACAAAGGCTATTCCAAAGAGCGTGTGGAAGTATATTCGCAAGAGAAGGTAATGGTTTTGGATAATTTCCGCGTGTTGAAAGGCTTCGGCACGAAAGGCTTTTCTTCCCTAAAAACTAAACTGGATAAAGGACATAAAAAGCAGTTTCAACTGTTGATAGAACGTTCCAAATCGGGTGGCGCAGCATTGATTCCTTTTGATGAATTAGTGAATACGACAAAGGCTTCTTTTGCAGCAG
This sequence comes from Saprospiraceae bacterium, assembly GCA_012031785.1. Lineage (GTDB taxonomy): Bacteria > Bacteroidota > Bacteroidia > Chitinophagales > Saprospiraceae > JAAUTG01. The sequence continues at coordinate 11,262 of JAAUTG010000049.1, forward strand.
TCGAGTCGTTGAAAACGAAGCAGTGGGTGGAAGTGAAATAGCTTTTGGACAATTTCAAGCGAGTCGAAATTAGTTAAATGCGAATAACTGATACCAAATATTTGGTGGGCTATAAAAATATTACGCAATTATCAAACTATATGCAAGCTACACCTTGAACTACGACAAGTGCCTGCCATTCTTACTTTTACTTCCCAAAGCCCTAAAAGAAGAAACGATTGTAAATTAAAATCATGTTAAACAAACTGACAACCTATCGTCAAATCCTCAAAAACATGGGTTGGCGATACGTTCGTTTTCGCATTGGCTACGAAATGAAGCGCAAAACGGGCTTACTGAAACGCGCTTTTCCCACCCAGCCACTTTCAACAAAATTTATTAGTCTTTCCACTTGGCGAGCGCAAACGCCACTTTTCTTTTTTGAAGATAAATCGGCTTTAGTGCTGCCCAAATCGCCAACGCCTGCTTTAAAGGAAGGGTTTGAGCGATTCCAGCGCGGAGATTTGCGGTATTTTAATTCAAAGGATTATTCGATTGGGCGAACTTATGATTGGACTACTAATCCAACCAATCAATATCGCTACAACATCGAGAAGCATTGGACAGAGATTGAGGACTTTTCACAAGCCGCTGGCGACATCAAGTATGTTTGGGAGAAATCGCGTTTTTCGTATTTGTACGATTTAATTCGCTACGATTATCACTTTGAGGAAAATTTATCCGAGTTAGTTTTCCAAGAAATAGAATCATGGATAGCTGCAAATCCAATCAATCAAGGACCAAACTGGCGTTGCAGTCAAGAAATGTCACTGAGAATCCTCAATTGGACATTTGCACTTTATTACTACAAAAATGCAGCAACCCTAACCGAAGCAAGGTTTCAAAACATCATGCACGTCATTTATTGGCAGCTAAAGCACGTAGCAGCAAACATTAATTTTTCCAGAATAGCGGTTCGCAACAACCACGCTATCACAGAAACGCTAATGCTTTACTTGTCGGGTTTACTTTTTCCTTTTTTTCCAGAAGCAGAAGTTTGGAAGCAGAAAGGCAAAAAATGGTTGAAGAAGAAATTGCTTACCAAATTTACCCCGATGGTACGTTTTTGCAATTCTCGCACAATTATCATCGAGTCGTTATTCAATTATTGACTTGGGGATTTTATTTGGCAGAAAAACACGGGGAATATTTTTCTTCAATTGTCTATGAGCGCGCAAAAAAGTCATTGGATTATTTATACCAATGTGTTGACTTGACGCATGGCAATCTTCCGAATTATGGCAACAACGACGGTGCTTTGTTTTTCAAACTCAACGACCAACCATACCGCGATTATCGCCCTCAACTGAACGGGTTGTATTATTTCTTTAACCGTAAACCGCTATTTGACGTGTCTGCTTTGTTGGAAGATGTGGCTTGGTATCATCCAACAACAGCCACCAACATGGCTTTTGACTTGGAACGGAAATCTGTTGCCGCTTTCAAAGACGGTGGATATTATGTAACTAAAACGGCAGACACGCTTACTTTTCTAAAATGTGGAAAGTACAAGGATCGCCCTGCTCATGCCGATAATTTACATTTGGATATTTGGTGGAAAAGCATCAATATTCTGCGCGATGCAGGCACTTACGAGTACAATACAAGTGCAGATTTAGTGCGGTATTTTAATGGTACAACAGCTCATAATACCGTCACACTTGGCGATAACGATCAAATGCGAAAAGGTCCGCGATTTATATGGTTCGATTGGTCGCAGGCTGTGGCAGCAGCAGTGGAGGAAACAGCAGAAAACTATATCATTACAGGCAAAATACATGCTTTCAAGCATGTTGGTAAAGACATCTTCCACACGCGCCAGATAAAGCAATCAAAAGCTACCGTAGCTTGGGAAATCGTGGACAGCGTAGAGCATGAAACCGAATTACCCATTAAACAATACTGGAATATTTCTCCTGAATTTTCAATACACTTTTCTATTTTTGCCCGCGATGAACAAGGGAAACACCTAGAACCATCGTGGCAGGATGCTTACTATTCTAGCCATTATGGGGTAAAAGAAAAAAGTAAAGCACTTGTTTTTTCAAGCCTAACAAAATCCATTACAACGCAAATTACACAAAAATGAATATTTTATTGATCCATCAAATGTTTTTAGAAAAAGATGATGGTGGTGGTTCTCGCTTTAACGAGATGACAAGAATTTGGGGTGAAATGGGGCATCAAGTGACTGTACTTGGTGGCATGGTGCATTACAATACTGGTGTAAAACGCGATAAGTACAAAGGTAAATTTGTCGTGATTGAAAAAGATTTTGAGAAAAATGTTGATGTCGTTCGTTGTCACGTTTCAGAATCCTATAATGTAAGTTTTTTAGGGCGATTGTGGGGTTATTTTTCTTTTGTTTTTTCCAGTACTTATGCTGGACTTTTTAAAACGCGCAAGAAATACGATGTTATTTTAGTCACTTCTCCACCTTTATTTGTAGGTATTTCTGCTTTGATTTTATCTTTTTTCAAACGAGTGTCCTACATTTTTGAGGTACGCGATTTGTGGCCCGAATCTGCTATTGATACAGGCGTGCTGACCAACCCCACCATTATTAAGATGGCGTATTGGTTTGAAAAAGTCATCTATCGCCGCGCAAAATTGATTAATGTATTAACGCCAGCCTTTCGGGAGAAACTTTTGCAAGACAAAGGTGTACCTGCTGAAAAGTTGATTTTTATACCCAATGCAGCCGATTTCTCCTTATCCGATGAATTACTTAACACGTTTGACAGAAAAACATTCCGCCAAAATTTAGGTATTGATGATAAAGTAGTTATCATTTATGTTGGCGCGCATGGTGTTGCCAATCATTTGATACAAGTAATAGAAGCGGCGGAATTGCTTAAAAATGATGCACCACAAGTCTTGTTTTTACTCATTGGCGATGGGATGCAAAAGCCAATGCTCAAAGAAGAAACACAAAAAAGAGGATTATCCAACGTGCTGTTTATTGACTCGGTCTCGAAGGCTGAAGTGTTTAAATACATATTGGCTTCCGATTTTGGGTCTTCCATCTTGAAAAAAGTAGATACCTTCAAAACGGTTTATTCCAACAAAACTTTTGATTACATGGCTTGCAAAAAGCCAATGTTTATGCTGATAGATGGCGTTTCTAGGGAATTGGTGGAAGAAGCAAAATGTGGGGTGTATGTTGAGCCAGAAAACCCAGAAGCCTTTGCTGCTACCATCAAACAATACTTGAGCTATGAACAGGCAGAGATTGATGCCCAAGGACAATCGGGCTACGATTTTGCCAAAGCAAATTTTGACAGAGATGCTTTGGCAAGGAAATATGTTCATTATTTGGAGGCATTAAAGTGAAAAATTTGAGCGGCTTCATTGTCATTGGTTATTCTGGTCATGCCTTTGTGGTGCTTGATATTATCGAAGCCAATGGGCATACAGTTGTAGGGTATTGTGAAAACGAGGAAAAGCTATGGAATCCTTACAATTTGCCTTTTCTTGGAAACGAAATGTCAAAAGAGGGCTTAGCAGTACTACGGCAGTATGAATATTTCATAGCAATAGGCTCAAACCCTATTCGGAAAAAAGTTTATGACAAGTTGTTGGGGGAAAATTTGCAGGAGCCTGCGAAAATAATTCATCCAAGTGCGACTATATCACCCAAAGCAGTTGTTGGTGCTGGTACGATGGTTGCAGCTCAAGTTGCAATTAATGCTTTAGCTCATGTAGGCAAGGGCGTGATTTGTAATACGAATTGTATTATCGAGCATGAATGCGAAATTGGAAATTTTGTGCATATCGCACCTGGTGCTGTTTTAGCAGGTAATGTAAAAATTGGTGCTGGAACTTTTGTGGGAGCGAATGCGGTTGTTAAACAGGGGGTAAGCATTGGAGAAGGTGTAACCATCGGTGCAGGAACAGTTGTGCTAAAAGATGTGGCGGATGGCATAGTATTGGTAGGAAATCCAGGCAAGCAGGTATTGTCAAAATAAACGCTAAATTTATTTACTTGACGGTTGATAAGGAAATATTGACTTTAATCGAAGCGTATAAAAAACTAGATTTATCTGCTGTGATAGATTACAGTAAATTCAACCTCTATGCGATTACCCATCATTCGACCAACATTGAGGGCAGTACCTTGACAGAAGTGGAAACAAACTTATTGCTGGATGAGGATTTGACTCCATCGGGAAAACCACTCGTCCATACTTTGATGACGAAAGATCACTATCAAGCATTGTTGTATGTGATTGAAAAGGCAAAAGAGCGCAGTATTGTGGACGAAGCATTGGTAAAAAATATCAACGCGCTCGTGTTGAAACAAACAGGAACTGTGTATAAAACCGTACTTGGCGATATTGACAGTGCTAAAGGCGAATATCGTTTGAACAATGTGAGAGCAGGAAATCGCTATTTTGTGAGTTATGACAAAGTGCCTTCGTTAACGAGGTCTTTTTGTCAACTTCTACAAAGCAATCTAGCTAAGGTGGAGCGCGTAGAGGAACAGTTGCTGCTTTCTTTTGATGCCCACTTCGATTTAGTGAGTATTCATCCTTTTTATGATGGCAATGGAAGAACGGCTCTATTGCTTATGAATTTTGTGCAAGCGTATTTTGATTTACCGTTAGCCATTGTTTTTAAGGAAGATAAAATTGCTTATTTTGAAGCCTTAGAAAAAAGCAGGGAAGTAGAAAATTTAGCACCCTTTAGGCGTTTTATGATAGAACAATACGCCAAATATTTGAATACAGAAATTGATAATTTTAACCGTTCTATACAAAACAATTTTTCGATAGGAAAAGGGTTTTCGTTGTTCTTTTAAAAAGCAGCTTTAGATTTGTGATAGGGTTTAAAACAAAAGTAGGACGATATGGAAAATAAATATCAAGAGGAAAACGAAAACGATTACATCATCATTCCGAATCCGATTTATGATGTGGTATTTCGATATTTAATGGAAGATATAGACAGTGCTATTATAGTTATATCCACGTTACTTAACGTAAAGATTAAGCGACTTCATCTTGAGCCATTAACCCATGCCGAAAAGAAGCCCAAACCAATTGTCAGTTCGATTAAAGAGCCTAATACCAAAGATGATATACAACTTTTTCATTTAGACTTTACGGCAGTCATAGAACTACCCGACGGCAGTGACGAGTTGATTATGATAGAAGTGCAAAAGGCAAGTGAACCAGAAGATATATTTAGATTCAAGCGTTACATTAGTAAAAATTTTCAGAAAAAGCAATCGCGAGAAATTATAAATCCGAACACGCAGGCGATTGAAACGATAGATATGCCCTTGCGGTTAGTGCCCATATTCATCTTAAACTTCAGAATCGAAAACGAAATAGATGATTTATTGATAAAAACCAACCATTTCAAGCAGGGCGTTTTTAGGAACAGAAACTTGGAAAAACACAACGAGTTTATTGATAATTTGACGTATGATATTCTAGTAGTACAATTACCAAACTTGCACAAAATTTCGCCATCCGAATACGAAGGGGATGAGTACAAAACGAAGCTATATGCTTTACTAAAATTATTCGATCAAAAGTCAACGGTTAACAATAATAATGAGCATCGCCTTAAAGTAATGCGGCGACTGCTGCCTGGCTTTTTGGAAAGAGTTGTTTTGAGGTTACAAGCAGCAGATAGTAACTACCCCGACTTGGAAGAACAAATGTTTATTGAGGATGAGTACCTCAAGGCACTCATTGATCGCGACAATAAAATCAGTTATCTAGGGGCAAAATTAGAGGAGAAAGACAAGGCATTAGTGGAAAAAGATAAGGCATTAGAAGAAGCAAGTAAAATGATAGCAAATCAACAACAAATTATTCTCAACTATGCTCGCCAACTCAAGGCAGAAGGAAAAAATAATATTGAAATTCAAGCCAATACAGGCTTACCACTTGAAACCATCGAAAAACTGTGATTCGATAAACCAATAAAAAAAACACTCACCAACGGATAAGTGCTTTCTGTTGGTATCTTTTTGTAAAGAAAAAAGTTGTCTCAATGATTCCATTATCAGTTCCCCATCTCGCTGGTAACGAGTGGCAATATGTGAAAGAATGTTTAGATACGGGTTGGGTATCTTCCGTAGGTAGCTATGTGACCAAATTTGAACAGATGGTCGCTGAGTTCGCAGGCGTAAAGTACGGCGTGGCATGTGTGAATGGTACGGCTGCGTTGCACATTTCCCTAAGACTCTGTGGTGTGGGTAGTAGGGATTATGTTATTTTGCCTAATATCACTTTTATTGCAAGCGCAAATGCTGTAACATACACCAATGCCGAGCCTATTTTTATAGACGTGGATGCAGCAACTTGGCAGATGGATTTGGATGTATTGGAGGCGTTTTTAAAAAATGATACTTTTCTAGACTCAAACCGATTGTATTTAAAAGCAAATGGACAAGCTATCAAAGCCATTATGCCTGTGCACGTTTTAGGTAATATGTGCGATATGCCTCGTTTGATGCAATTGGCGGAACAGTACCATTTGATGGTGGTTGAAGATAGCACGGAAGCGTTAGGTTCATACTGGAAGGGCAAACACGCTGGTAGTTTTGGCAAATTAGGTAATTTCAGTTTTAATGGAAACAAAATCATCTCTACTGGTGGTGGCGGAGTGATTGTAACCGATGATGAATATTTAGCAAAGCAAGCCAAACACCTTACCACACAAGCTAAAGTTTCGGCAGATGAATACATACACGACGAAATTGGATACAATTATCGCTTAGTCAATGTATTAGCAGCAATTGGGGTTGCACAAATGGAACAGTTGCCCGCCTTTATCGAAAAGAAAAAATACATGTTTGATTTTTACGCTACCCATTTGCAGGGGGTAGGAGATATCAGATTTCAAAAATGATGCCAGACATTGATCCAAACTGTTGGCTAATAACCATTCAAACCAGCCAAATGCGCCCACTGCTCAAATATCTAAACGAAAATGGCGTACAAGCGAGACCATTTTGGATGCCCATGAATCAGTTGCGCATGTTTCGCAATGATATATATATCAACAATGATGATATTTCCAATCAAGTCTATGAATCTTGCATCAGTATTCCTAGTTCTGTTGGGGTAACTGACGAGCAACTGCAAACGGTGGTCGAGACTATTAAACAATTTTACAAAAACATAGACTAGGCATGAAATTATTTAATGTCGAACAATTTATTCAAGAATTTGTCACCCAAAGGAGCGTTAGCCTATTTCAAAACGATTTAAAACAGCACCATGAAGCCCTATCCAAAGAAATCAATGGAAGTTCTGTTTTAGTTATAGGTGGTGCTGGCACTATTGGAAGTTCCTTTGTAAAAGCAATTCTAAAATTCGCTCCCAGCAAGCTCTTTGTTGTTGACCTTAATGAGAATGGATTGACGGAATTGGTGCGTGACCTTAGAAGTAGTGTTGGTTACAATATCCCCAATGATTTCAAGACCTATCCAATTGATTTTGCAAGTGCTGTTTTTGAGCGTATTTTAAAAAACGAAGGACCATTTGACATTGTTGCAAATTTCGCGGCACACAAGCATGTTCGGAGCGAAAAAGATCATTACTCCATCGAGGCGATGATTGAGAATAATGTGCTAAAAGCTAAAAAGCTACTCGACTTATTACTTGAGATTCCGCCCAAGCATTTCTTCTGCGTTTCAACGGATAAAGCTGCTAATCCTGTCAACGTAATGGGCGCAAGCAAAAAACTCATGGAAGAAGTAATTCTTGCTCATTCCGCACATATTCCTATCACAACTGCACGTTTTGCGAATGTTGCATTTTCAAATGGAAGTCTATTGGCAGGTTTTATTGAGCGATTGGCTAAACGTCAACCACTTTCTTCACCATCCGATGTTCGACGCTATTTTGTTTCTCCTCAAGAATCAGGTGAACTCTGTCTAATGGCTTGTATTTTAGGAAAGTCGGGCGATATTTTTTTCCTAAATTAATGCCTGATGAAATGATTACCTTTGCGGCTATTGGAAATGCTTTTTTGAAAGCGCACGGCTATGAACCTGACTATTGCAACACCGAAGAAGAAGCTAGGATAAAGTGCCTACAACTTTTAGAAAATAGTGAGGCATATCCAGTATATTATTTTGATTCTGATACAACAGGGGAAAAATTGTATGAAGAATTTTACACAGAAGGGGAGTTGTTGGATATGAATACTTTTATGGAGTTAGGTGTAATAAAAAACGCGCCAAGAAGGACTATGGAAGAACTAATGGTACTTTTTATCAAATTAATACACTGTTCCAAAGACCAACTTTGACTAAGGAGATGGTCATAGAGTTACTAACCATTTTGATTCCTAATTTCAATCATATAGAAACAGGAAAAAATCTTGACCAACGAATGTAATTATGTATCAGCTAATCAAACGATTTTTTGATTTTTTCGTAGCCTTGACCGCTATTGTTATACTTTCTCCCTTGCTGATTCCAATTGTAATTGGCTTGTTGCTGACTGGTGAGCATTATGTGTTCTATTTTCAAGAACGAGTAGGGTATAAAAACAGGGTATTTGATATTTGGAAGTTTGCTACTATGTTAAAAAATAGCCCCAACATGACTGGGGGGCTAATTACTTTAAAAAATGACCCAAGATTAACACCAATGGGAGGTTTTTTGAGGAAAACCAAGATTAATGAATTGCCGCAGCTTTTTAATGTACTGATTGGAGATATGAGTTTTGTGGGACCTAGACCAGTCATGCAAAAGAGTTTTGATCAATATCCAAAGGACGTTCAAAAGGTGATTTATAGCGTAAAGCCTGGCTTGACGGGAATAGGTTCTATTATTTTTAGAGATGAAGAAGAACTCATAACTAGACAAAAAGAACTAGGCAATGACCCTTGGGAGTTTTACAAAAATGTTATCTACCCATATAAAGGAAAGGTTGAGGAATGGTATCAAAAACATAGTTCCTTAAAAACGGATATTTTGATATTATTTTTGACAGTTTGGGCTATATTACTTCCGAAATCGGAATTACATTATAGCGTTTTTAAGGATATTCCTAAGAGACCTGCTCAATTGAGTTGATTTAATAACCCATGTTACGCAGTTGGTCTTTGGTTATTAGTATCAAATCTGATTAATCATATTAATATTCTACTTAAATGAAAAAAGCGCTTGTTACAGGAATTACTGGCCAAGATGGAGCCTATTTGGCGGAGTTGCTGTTGGAAAAGGTTATATGGTACATGGCTTGAAACGTAGAAGTTCGCTTTTTAATACCGCTCGGATTGACCATATTTACCAAGATC
>JAAUTG010000342.1 GCA_012031785.1 Saprospiraceae bacterium
AGTTTTATTTGAGTATATATACAAAACCGTTTTTGCTTGATTATTTGTTCAACAAATATGTACAGTAATTCTTTTTTTTACGTAATTGTGTAAGCAAATGGATTTTTGTTTTTCGATAAAAATCCACAAAGTTTGTTTACTTGTTTCAGCCTGATCAAAAAACAAGTAAACAGTACAAAAATATATATTCTAAAAATAACATAGCAAAAAAACCTTAATATTGAGCAACAAAACAAATAGTGTTTTAGAGTAATTTAAAAATAGTCCAAAGTATTTTATAGCCTGCTAGAATTGTGCCTTTTATTGTTCCTGACACTTTGGAAACCCCAATCCGTTTTCGATAGTTTACAGGCACTTCTTGGCATCGAAGTTTTTGTTTGGCGGCTTTTACTTGCATTTCTACAGTCCAACCAAAATTTTTATCTTGCATATTCAAAGCCAGTAGTGCATCAAATTTGATGGCTCTAAACGGACCTAAATCCGTGAAACGATATTGATAAAACCATCGAATAAGATTGGTGGCCAGCCAGTTACCAAAAATTTGTTGAGGCTGCATCGCACCTGCTTCCAAACTACCTAAGGCTCTCGAGCCAATCACTAGTTCTATGTCATGCTTAATAATAGGTTCAACCAAACTGACTAATTCTTTGGGATAGTCAGAATAATCACCATCTATAAATACCACAATATCAGGTTGTTCTATTTTAGGTTTATCAATTAGGTAAGCTATTCCTTTTAAGCAAGCACTGCCATATCCTTTTTGGGGCTGGTACAATACCGTTGCGCCTGCAGCACTTGCCACTGCTGCAGTCTGGTCTGTGCTGCCGTTATTACAAACTATTATTTCGCGTACCCAATCTTTCGGAATTTCTTTAATGACGTTCACGATAGAAAGTTCTTCATTGAACGCAGGAATAATTACATCAATAGTCACTATAATTTAACCCAAAGGCGTTTTAACGTTGAGAAAAGAACTATTAGAGCCAACTTTAATTTGAGCGTTTGTTAACCCAGGTTGAACAATTAGGTCTTTAGTCTTTAGCATTTTTTTAATTCTAATGATGCAATTTCAAAATGCTGATGACCAAAGAATAATGACTAAGTGCATAACACAAGTTATTAAATCTCAAAAAAAATAAAGGCAATGTTAGTGCATTTTAGTAGATATTATGGTCTCGTAGCTAACAAACAAGAAATATAATTGAAGATAAAGGAAAGAATTTGTGAGAAGAGCAATAAATGCTACTAATTTAGAATTGTTTCTTCTATTTCTTCGGCTCACTCGAACCAGTGAGCCGAGAAACTAGAAAACACTTTTTAAGAAGTGAACGACTGACGGAGACTACGACAATTTTCTCAAGCATGTCAAAATAAGTTGCGTGCCGAACTGTGTTTATCTCCAACTTTCTGTCTTTGATTTTTCAGCGAAAAGCACTATTCCGCCACCAATGACAAAAGCTCCGAGAGCAATGTAAAGTACAAACATGACAAAGAAATTTTATTACCCTATAGTTGTGAAAAAAAAAGCCAAAACTTTGAGTAAATTCAAGGATAACCACTTGAATTTAATTTCTATACGTCATGGGAAATATTGAAATGTACTGGAGAATTATAATTAGAATGGGCGTAAAACCTCAAGAAAGGCACTTGTAAGCATTTCTCTTAATTATGGCATAAAGATAAAAAGAAGTTATTAAACCAAAAAGAAAAGAATGATTTTTTTTCAAAAAGATACAAAAAAAATTTTCCTTTATCTTTCATTAAACTACCGTTCCCTAAACGAGTGTTTACACTCTCTATTTTTTAACGCTTTGATAACTTTTAACGTAGGTTTAGCATAATTATTTTAATTTTATTATAAGCTAGGTGTTAAAGTTTTGATTTTACCCTTTTCAGGTGAGTAAGCACGTTATTCAAGTATTCATCAGATTCATTTGTAAAAGAATAGATCACAGAATTATTGGTGAGCTTCAAGAAACGTAACCCAGATAAGGCAACAAATTGTACATTTGCCGTTGATATTGTCAAATAACTGAAGATTTAAGTAACTTTAAGAAGTGAGGTATCTATTAAATACACACTTGAATGGTGCAGAAAAATACTTTTTTATCCTTTCAGTTGTTCATTATATGTTTGTTCGTTCCCAAAAGGTTTTATATATAATAATATGTGTACGGTTACTTACATTGGGCAAGATAATAAGCAATTTGTGTTAACTTCAAATAGAGATGTTCATGCTACTAGGTCTCCTAAAACCCTTTCCAAAAAGGCGCATCTTATATTTGGAGAAGATGTGCTGGCTGGGGGAACTTGGATGGCAGCATCAGATAAAGGTAAGGTAGTATGTTTACTGAATGGTGCCTTTGAAAATCACCTTATCAAACCACTCTATCGGATGAGTCGTGGAGTTATGGTATTACAATATTTTGACTACGAAAATAGTATGGATTTTATTCATCAGTTTGATTTTCAAAATATTGAGCCGTTCACCATGATTCTAATAGATACTTCGAGCATGATAGAGCTGAGGTGGAATGGTTACGATAAAATATATTCTCATTTGAATCTAAATGGTAATTATATTTGGTCATCTTCTACACTTTACACTTACGCAACGCAGCAAGAACGAGCTGTTTGGTTCAAACAATGGTTACAAGCTCATCCAGACCCAAACTGGAAAGACATTTGGGATTTTCACGAAAACGGTGGTAAAAAAGACGCTTGGAATGGTTTTATTATGAACCGAAATGGAAAAGTACAAACGGTCAGTACGACTAGTATTGAACGAAAAGACCATACCTTATCGGTCAGATATTTCGATAGAATTAGTCCACATTACAGTGAAGCCGCATTTGTGGTGTCTAGTTAATTTCTAGCATTATTCAGTTGGCTCATTAGTTCTAAATCATGGATTTCGGATTAATTGATTGACAATGAATTGATTGTAGAAGTAAATTGCATGTAATGAACTGTTTTTTAAAAGCCTGGAGTTATACAAAAACGTTAAACTATGCGAAAAAAAACAAAAAATATACCCACAAATCTATCCTAATATTGAAGATTGGCCCATCTATAAACTACATGAAGATCGCAAGGTATTTGTCAAAGAAATTGATGGTTATGTGTTTCGGCGCATCAAGACCAAGCACGAAGATATTGGAGAATTAATTGCCAAAACGCTTTACATGGAGCGAATTCGCATGAAACAAGAACCTTGGAAGGTGGACCCAACTGATGAGCGCGCTTTTTGGAAAAAAGTGAGTAACGAGTTGATTCATAAATCATTAGACAAAGAGACCGAAGAGGCGCGAAAGACCAATGAACAATTACTAGAACAAATCATCCACCGCTACTCAGAAGAAATAGTAGGTACATTTAACAAGCGTACTTTTTTATTTATCCGTCGGTTTTTAACTGCCTTTTTTTCTCGTATTTTAAATGCAGTAAACGGTAATTTTTGGAGTATGCGCCATCGTTTGTACGACCGATTGCAGGCGGATGGTAACGTGGAATTAGTTAGAGAATTAATGAAAAAAGGAACTGTGGTGGTAGTTCCTACGCATTTCAGCAATTTGGATTCTATTTTAGTGGGCTACGTGCTGGATGGCATTGTAGGTTTGCCTTCTTTTTCTTATGGGGCAGGCTTAAATTTGTTCAACGCGGGCTTTGCAGCTTATTTTATGAACCGACTAGGCGCATACCGTGTAGATCGGCGCAAAAAAAGCCCTATTTATCTGGAAACACTCAAGGCAATGTCCACGCTTTCCATCAAACGTGGTGTGAATACGTTATTTTTCCCAGGTGGCACGCGCTCGCGTTCAGGAGCGTTGGAAACGAAATTAAAAATGGGTTTATTAAGCACGGTAATTGAAGCACAAAGAGGCATTTATCAAGAAGATAAGGATGAGAAAGTTTTTGTCGTACCGTTAATTTTGGGTTATAATTTTGTGCTAGAAGCGAAGTTCTTGATTGAACAATACCTAAGAGAAACTGGAAAGGAATTATACCTACGCTCCAAAGATGAATCAAATAGTTTGCGAAAATTTATTCATTTTATGTGGACGCTATTTGCTACTTCCAATGATATTATTGTCTCTTTAGGTCAACCTATGGACGTACTGGGCAATAGGGTGGATAAAAATGGTGTAAGTTATGGTCATAATAATCAAGAGGTGGACGTGAAAGCCTACTTCAAAAGCTTTGGCGAGGTAAATGAAGATTTACAGCGCGAATCTATTTATACCAAAGCCTTAGCTGATAAAATTTTAGAGCGGTATCTTTGTGATAATTTGGTGCTATCAAGTCATTTAGTTGCTTTTGCCGCGTTCCAATTGCTAAAACATGAAAACGCTGCGGTGGATTTATATGGCTTATTGCGTTTACCGCATGATGACTACTATTTTTCAGCTTCTAAACTTCAATTGCTATTGACACAACTTCAACAACGTTTGTTTGAAATGGAGGAGCATGGCAAAATTAAATTAAGTGAATCAGTGCGTGGGGAGGCGGCTATGATTTTAAAAAATGGTATTAAACGCCTTGGTAGCTATCACGTCAATAAGCCTTTGCAGTTCAAAAAAGAACAAATAGTTAGCCATAGCTTTCCTCTGCTTTACTATTATCAAAATCGCTTATCTAATTACGGGCTAGAAAATCATGTTGATTGGACGCAAATAAATTAATATTAATTGATTATCAAATAGTTAGGTAATTAAATGTTTTCAATATGTTCTAACCAAAGCATCAAGCGTTTGCGTACTTTGTCGTTTTGATACGACCATTTGGCGGTATCTAAATGAGTGGCATTGGGCAACATTTGGAATTGAATGATGCTAGGATTTATTTCTCGAACCGCATTTACGAATGAAACTGTATTGGA
>JAAUTG010000050.1 GCA_012031785.1 Saprospiraceae bacterium
TTTATATTATTTGTGAACTATCACACCGTTTTAATTAGCACATTAACATTATGCTTTTATTGTTTGCTGGATTAATTGTCTATCCCTACTTTTAGTCTTTGCTATTGAATGCAAAGATATATAACATTTTTTAATCTGTACTACCTATTAGTAGGTATTTTATTTTTGGGCTATAATTTATTTGGATTTAGATAACTTTAAGTTGGGCTTTCTTCCTTGTGCTAAGCAACTATCAATTTGCTCAAATATTAAGCAACTGACAGACAATAACTTATAAAACGGAAAGTAATTGTATGATTTGTCTATTGGAAAAAATAACTGTTCATACCAAAAGCCGTACCACAATTACTTGTGATACGACCTACTATTAACAAATTATAATCCCATGAACATATAAAATCGTTGGAAATTTTGTATCGAACTAGGTCGAAATAATTCTGTTTAAGCGAACTGCGTAATATAAGTTATACATTACGCAAAGATGTAATTTATTAATTAATTATGCAAGTGTTTGATTAATTTTCTGTTCTTTATGTCAAAATGGCATATCGGATAGCTAATAGTCGCTCTAAAAGTTCTTCCAAAAGATGCAAGGGCAGCATATTTTCTGCATCTGATTTAGCAACTTTAGGATTTGGATGTGTTTCCATGAATAAGCCGTCCACTCCTACTGCCACACCAGCTTTGGCGATGGTTTCAATGAGTGCGGGTTTACCGCCCGTAACGCCACTCGCTTGGTTAGGTTGTTGCAAAGAGTGAGTACAATCCAAAACTACGGGTTTACCCATCGCCTGCATGACAGGGATACCTCGGAAATCTACTACCAAATCTTGATACCCAAATGTGATGCCGCGCTCTGTTAAAAATACTGACGCTCATTACCAGATTCTACTACTTTATCTAAGGCGAATTGCATGGCTTCTGGGCTTAAAAACTGTCCTTTTTTGATGTTAATTACTTTACCCGTGTTAGCCGCAGCTACTAATAAGCTAGTTTGACGACATAAAAAAGCTGGAATTTGCAAAATATCTACGTATTCAGCAGCCATAGCTGCCTCGTCGTCTCCGTGAATATCTGTAATGACGGGAACTTGAAAGGTATCACCTACTTTTTTCAGGATTTTAAGGGCTTTTTCATCACCTATCCCAGTAAAGGAATCCAGGCGAGAACGGTTAGCTTTTTTGTAAGACCCTTTAAAAATATAGGGAATACCTAACTTATCGGTGAGATTGGCTACCTTCTCTGCGATTTCCATCGCCATATCTTCGCCCTCTATGGCACAGGGACCTGCAATCAGGAAAAAAGCATTAGAGTTGGTGTGTTTTATTTTAGGTATTGTTGCAAGCATCGTACAGGTTGTGAATTTATTAATGGATAATGAATGAATTATAAAAGTAAGTTGATACTTTATTTGTTACTTACTGACCTTACACAGTTTGCTATTTGCTTTTTAAAAGGGTTTTTCATGTTTGTATAGAGTGCTTACTGAATTGGGTTTATCCAAAATAGTTGTGTTTGGACGAAAGGCAAATGGCAAACCGTAAATTGCCATGAGCTTGTAATTATTCGTTTAAGACCCAAGCATCCTTGTTGAATCGTTTTTTGATGTCTGTAAAAGCGTTTTCAAACGCACTTTCTTCTTCATAGCCATATCGAATACCGACATATCGTTTACCGTTTCTTGTTTCTGAGATAGGATTGTAGCCAGCTTTCACGATTTCTTTTACTAATTGCTCGGCGTTTTGTTTATCTTGGAATGCACCGATAATCACTACTTTTTCTTTCTGATTGGGAGAGAGCGTAGCTTGGTCGGTTTTTGATTCCGTTTCCGCTTCTTCAACAGATTTTTCTTCTGTGTTTTCTACGGTCGTAGCGGGAGTGGCTATGGGCTTTTGATTTACTTTTAAATCGGGAGATACGGTTTCGTCTAACAGCGAAGGTTTATTAGTTTGAGCTTCCAGTCGCTCGGCGGATGGTTTAAAAAGACTGTCTCGCAAGGAGTACAAAGTCAAGCCCAACGCCAGTAATGCCAAAGCGGGAATAATCCACTGCAAAGTCCAACCCCATTCTCTAGGTGGTGGTGGCGCGATTGGTATAGTTTCTTCTACGGGGGAAGGATTGAATTGAATCTTTCCTTCGTGCGTTTTTGCTATGGGGAAAAACTGTACTTTAGGCAATCCATAAGCATCTGCGTTGAAATTGGTCACGTTAGGCGTGAATTGTATTTCTTGGTTGCGCGTGTAAAATTTTCCGATGCTAGCAAGTTCAAAAGCATCTCCTCTTTGGAGGCGAGCCTGCAAATCTTTGACAAAATAATCTATGGATTCTTGGGCTGCTTCTAGTGAAACACCATACTTAATATGGATATGATCGGCTAATAGTCCATCATTAATGACGATATTACTGTTGAAATTGACTTCTTTTTTAGGTGGATTTAGTTTGCCTTGCAGCACGTCAATATCTGCGGCTTGGTAATACATGGTAATTGCTCCAAAACCAGGAATAGTAATGGTGTCATATTCGTATAAGAGTTCTCCAATGATTTGCCCAATATCTAATGCCACTCGGTTAAAATTTGTAAGTGAAGCCAAAGCGTATGTCAAATGGGAGATTCAGGGAGTTGGATGGCTCAAGCGCGTTGTATAAAACTAATATTTCGTAGGCAAATATTCCACCAGAAGTGTAGCCAGCCCCCAAGTACATATTTTGACGTGGGTCGCGTTGGGTCAGTGGTTTTCCGTCTGTACCGATGATAAATACGTTGGTAAATCCATTACTGACAACAGCGATGGATTCTCTATTTTCTTGTTCCACTTCGACGTGGGCAAAAAAGTTACTGAGCACTTTATAACGAGCAAATAAGCCAAGCGAGTAGGAAATAGGTTGTACGGAGTGGGTTCGATTATCTGTTCCTGTGCCTCTGTAGTAGGAGTAATCTAAATTTGCTCTCGGTCCGACAGAGAAGTTATTATTGTTCTCAAAAACCTTGTATCCAACCATCGGAGCAATACCAAGTGAAAAAGCTGAGAATCCGCTAGTGCCACTAAATCCCAAGTTGAATCCACCGCCGTACCAAAGCCGAGTTGCGAGGCTTCCACTTTCATCGAAGTATTGATCTACATCGGATTTCTTTTTTCGCGTTTGCCCGTAACTATTAACCGCAGAAAAGACAAAAAAACGAGAAGGAGTAGAAGTAGTGAACGTGATTTAAAATTCATTGCTTAGTTTTTTTAGCTTTCGGATAAAATGAAATGTACTGATGTAACCATTGACCAACTTAGTGAGCAATGCCCTAAGTTTAGAACTTATTTAACAAGAGGTTATGTCCCACTTTGCTTTAAGTTCTTTGAACAAAAACAATCAACGCTTGTACAGTATTCATTGTTTATGGGGGGAAGGACTTTTCTAAAAAGTAGGGTTAATTTATGGAAGAAGTAAAGGCAGCATACAGGAATGATCTAGGCTGATTACTCGGTACTATTAAGCGTTGTTGTTCCAAATAGCGCATCCATGAGAATGTTCTTTTTGACAAAGATTCGCAAGGTTGGTTGTCTGCACAATTTAATTTAGGGTGAAAACCAATTAAAAACCCAAATTCTGCTTCTAACATTTTAATTAATCCGTAGCTGTAAAAATTACGCGGTGCGTTACTTCCAGAAAATGGTAAGCAAAGGTCGTATTCCAGCATTTCATAAACGGCGTTAAAATCAAGTTTTTGTTTATCATCCTCAAAGTTTACGCCAAATTCGCGGAGGTAGTGCGAGAAAAATTTACTGGTATTCATGGTTAAGTGCCTAGAGATAATATCAGTGCGTGTAGTGACATCGCTCAAATCAAAAACAGGAACGCCAAAGTCTGCTTGTAAAAAATTGTAGTTTAAAGTAGGACTTAGTTTGCTGTAATCGCGCAAAGCTGAGGAAATCTGGGTATAACTTATCGCTGCAATAAGTTCTTTTTGATAGGCAGCTCGTGCTTCATCGCTTACTTTAATTTGAAAGGACAATTTTAATTGTTCTTCGAGTGTTTTTCCTGCGTTTTCGATTTTAGCAAGTGCGATAACGGCTATATCTTTCTCTCTTTCAGGCACTTCCTTATCATCTAAGTATTCATTCAGCACTTTCTTGATAGGATTGATGATTGATTTATCCGACTGACCATTTGCTAAGTAGCTATTTATCCATGGCTGCTGGAATAGTTTGGCATAGCCCCAGCCCTGTTCTTTGGCACGCGAATCTGCTAATTTGGTTTTGTAAAAAACTAGCAATTTTTCAGGTGCGTTCACTTTGAACAAAGGCAATAGTTCGATCCACTCTCGATAAGTGAGTTTCAGCGGTTCAAGGTAATTCAATTCTTTTTCCACCGATATTCCCTGTGTTGGATTGAGTCGTCTGATGTTTCGCGTGGGTTTTATTTTTGAAATGGCATCCAGGCAAATTACTCGACCTGCTTCATCCAAGTAAGGAGATTGAAAGGCAGTATTGAGGTCATTAATAGTCACTTCTTTACAGGTTTTTATAGCGGTTAATTTTTCTTGAAGTAGTTTTTGTCCCCATTTTTGGTAGTTTAAACTATCTTGTTGCCATAGGTTGAGCCAATAATCCTTTTGTTTTTCGTAAGATACTCGGTTAGGATAGGCGTATAAAGTTTCCAATACGCTTACCACCTCGCGCTGATTGACAGATTGCTTCAGTAGCTTCATTAAATGTGGTACCAGCTCCAAAGAAGGATTACGGCTAAGGTAATTCATTAATTGCATTTGAATATTAGCATCATTACTTTGCTGGATGGCTTTAATTATTTCTGCATAAGCCTCTTTTGGGGGTTCAGGCAACTGGTGAATAGGTACATCGAAGGTGAGTATAATTTTCCAAGCTGAAGTTTTATCTCTCGATGTGCGCAGTTGCTTGATTTGAGCTATAATTTGGAGGTCAAATTCCTTTGCTTCCATCACTGCCAAGAGCGCATCTAGGTCATCGGAAATTGGCAAGGCTTTTTGAGATATAAATTACAAATACCCGCAGTGCCCAGTCGGCTAAATAAGTAGCTCTTTTTCAAAAAGATACGCAATTGAGATTCACTAGAGGCAATATCTTTCCAAAATTGGGAATAGGCTTTATCTAAAAGCCAGCCCATCGAATAGGAAAACTCCAAACTAGCAGCCTTGAGGCAAGCATAATACTCAAGTGCAGTTAAATCATTAATTTGCAATTGATTAAGCAGTTTTTTTTCTAAGCGATAGCGCATTGGTGGAGATAATTTCATGGAGAGACTATCTAAGGACTTAGCAATATTTTCTCTAGGTTTGTAAATGATGTTATTCCGCTTACAAAATTCTGTCAGCAGTACCAATTGCTCCAAATAGTAAGATTCAATAGGAGGTAAAGATTTGTTATGGTTGTATAGTGCTGGGCGATAACGATCTGTGAGTGCTACAATTTCTTCGGATTTGCCCTCTGTGAGTAACAGATAAGCACTCCACGCCACCGAATCGTTGGAGGAAGTCAATCGCTGCAACGAATTTTTATACGTGTTAGTAAGGGTCAGTGAAATAGTTTTATTGATAAATTGCTTACGGCTCGCATCCCATTCGTAGTCTTCGTGGTGCGTCATCCAATAAATGAGAAAATTCAAACTGCCTTGTTTGTCTTTAAGCCAATTAGGTTCCAATACTAATTGCTGTTGACTATCATGGATTCTAATGCGCGCACCAATCAACGCTTGAATTTTATCTGACAATTCCTCTGGTGTGTAATTGTAACGCGGATGGTCAAGAACAGATTGGTATAATTTCAGTGATAAATAATAAAAGACCCGATGGTGGCGCGTTTGCACTAAGTCGTCAAGGGCGTTTTGTTGCAACCAAGAAATGGAGTCGCAGCGCAGAAAAATTTTTCCATAAAAATCAACTGGATGCTCAAAAAAGTAAGGCTTAAAACCGTACTGTTGGTCGTAACCCAATTGTCGTACTGCTTCGATAGAAGACGCAGTATCAAGCAAAGTTTTTAAGGGCTTTTTAGGTTAAAAGTATCCACTTTTAGGTTCGTCAATTTAGTCAATTGAACATCTACAAATTTTTTGGAGAGTATTTTGTCTTCTGATAGGCGTAAAATTACTTTTGCTGCCGTCAATGATCTATATTTTGCCAGTGTTTGACATATCACTTGATAGAGGTTAGTATTTCCGCGTAACTTTCGGAAGGGTTGTTTTTCTAGCACCTCTAACAAAAACAGATAGCCTTCTTCCATCTCCAATTCTCCGATTCGCTGAATTTGTGTATATGCACTCTCCAAATCACCAGCTTCAATATCTTGATTAAGTCGTTGGATATGTTGCTGTAAACGCATAGTAAAATCAATAGCCTCGTCATTCACTGCGTTACCCAAACTATAAGGAACGCTTCGGTCTTCAAGTGGAGTAATATAAAAAGCCTGTAAAAGATGATGGAATTTGAACTGTGCTTGGTGTTCGTAAAAGAAAGCTAAAAATATTTTACTCGTGGTGGTTTCAGAAATTTCTATTTCTCGGCTCGTGAATAAAGTGTGCCTTTGTATTAAAGCCAACACGTCCTTCCTAATGTATGGTTTGTCCAACAAAAGACTGGCATCGCGCAAGGCAATCACTTCGCCTTGCTCAATATTTACTTTTACCTGCTCTAGGATGTATTTATAGTCCACTAGAGGTAAGTCCTGTGCTGCTAATTGCAAGGAAAGTAGCACCAATGTTGAGCATACACAAAAAGGCGTACAAAAAATTTAGTGTAAAGTTTTCTCATATTATTTTTTGTTCTTGTCTCCTACAGGCTTTTATGTTTGTCCTCCAAGAACATTTCTAATTAACTAACAACTTTCTCTTAGAAAAAAGTATTATCAACTCAAAAAGTTCTATTCATTTGTGGTAGGCTAAGTTAAAAGTTATTATTCTTTTTTCGTAAGTTTTGTGGTATAAAATTAAGACAAGGCAATACCACGTTAAAAAACAGCGTTTTTAACAGTCAATCTTTAACGTCATTGTGGCTATTAAACATGCAGAATACTGAAAAACAATCATACATGAAATATCCTATTGTAAGCATTATTATGGGTTCAGATTCTGACCTACCTGTTTTGCAACAAACTGCTGATTTTTTAAGCTCTATCGCCATTCCTTTTGAACTTACCATCGTCTCTGCTCACCGTACACCTACGCGAATGTTTGAATTTGCCCAAAATGCTCATCATCGCGGCATCAAAGTAATTATCGCGGGGGCAGGTGGAGCAGCACATTTACCAGGAATGGTCGCTTCTCTTTCCCCTTTACCTGTGATTGGAGTTCCTATAAAATCTTCCAATTCGATAGATGGTTGGGATTCGATACTTTCTATTTTGCAAATGCCAAATGGAGTACCAGTAGCGACTGTGGCGTTAAATGCTGGACAAAATGCTGGTATTTTGGCAGCGCAAATTATTGGCAGCAGTCAAGCTGACGTTTTGCAAAAAATACTAGATTATAAACAAGGGCTATCAGAAAAAGTAGAGGCGAAAGCCAAAATAGTGGAAGCACAATTTAGTTGAATATTCATCACTCACTTGACACAATTGGCTTTTTGTATAGATACTACTGCCCCAGATAACCTCAATGTGGAGATGCTTCCTACAAACAGGAGAAAACATTTTTTAAAACGCAAACAGCCAAATACAAATAGTGTACTGGCTAACATCAATAAGTCAGTCCTAAAATTCTTGTTAAAACTACGTTAAAAATGTACAGTTTAGTATTAACTTTACGTCCTAATCTCATCTATTTTATTCGGGCTTTGAAACTAGTTTCAATAAGCACGTAAAATTAAGCTAAACAGTAGCGCATAAAAGTTAAATGATGATTTTATGCTACTGCGTGAAAGTTTTTTGAGCTGTCATTAGTTTAGCTTAATTGATGGAATCAAATTTTGTGTAAGTATAGCTTTTTCCAAAATTCTTCGTTATATTACTTCTTTTTCAATTCAATATTGACCACATGGAAAAAATATTTTGGACAGCAGGCATTAGTATATTTTTGACTACTGTATTGCTTTTTTTGTTGAGTTTTAAATACAACACCAAACCCATGTTACACTATTATCAGGACAACTACGAAACTGAATGGAAAGTCGTGGATTCCTTAACAACCCAAGGTTTACCTCAATCTGCACTCGAAAAAGTGAATGAAATTTACAAGCGCGCCAAGTCAGAAAACAACCCTGCGCAATTGGTAAAAACAGTCATTTACAAAGCCAAACTCACTGCCCAATTAGAGGAAGGAGGAGAAGTGGCAGCGATTCAACTTCTACAAAATGAAGAAAAGTCTGCTTCCTTTCCTGTAAAGTCTATTTTGCAATCCCTATTGGCTGAACAAATTAATAGTTACTTAGAAAACAATTACTGGCAATTAAAAGACAGAAGCAACCTCATAGGGACTGCCAGCGAAGATATACGCACTTGGTCCGTGGAACAATACTTGAATGCCAGTACGAAATTATACCTACAATCTATTGATAATGACCAACTAAAGCAAATTACAACTAACGAATTTCAAGCTATTCTCACGGAACAAAAGCAAACGGAAAGTTTGCGCCCTACCCTATTTGATGTGTTGGCGCACCGTGCGATTGACTTTTTCAGCAACGAACGCAGTTATTTGCAACAACCTGCCAATAAGTTTTACCTCACTCAAGAAGTGGCACTTGCCGACGCAAACACCTTTGCCAAAGCCACTTTTAGCACACCAGATACGAACGCTTACAAGTTTCGTAACTTGCTTTTGATGCAAGAATTGATAGCTATTCATTTGAAAGATAATACGCCAGAAGCCCTGATAGACGTGGATTTAAAGCGTCTGAAATTTGTTTTTGACAACACAATTATTGATAATAAATCCGAACTATACCTTCAACAATTGGAAAATTTGGAAAGCCGTTATGCAAAGCATCCAATGGCTTCCGAAATTATCTATCAAAAAGCAGCCTACTACTATCAAAGAGGCACAAACTATCAGCCAAACCTTGATGGTACAGAAAAATGGGATTGGAAAACTGCCCACGAGTTATGCCAAAAAGCCATTAAGCAATATCCTGATGCGTATGGAGCACAGGAATGCAAACAATTACTGACACAGCTAGAAGAAAAGTCATTACAGGTGCAAGCAGAGCAGGTAGTTTTACCCAATCAACCGTTTTTGATTCAGATACAGCACCGCAATCTGCCAGAAGCTCATTTCAAAATCATTCAACTGGAAGGAGAAGATTGGATGAAATATTACGAAATGAATTATTCACAGCGAATAGAAAAACTGAACAAACAAAAAGAACTTCGCCAATGGTCGGTAAAACTTCCACAGGAAGGTGATTTTCGTAGCCATACAGTAGAAGTCTCGAGTACGGCACTTCCGTTGGGTCATTATGTTTTAATAGCTTCTGATAATAAATCTTTTACAACTGAAGGAAGATTAACCAGTTTTCTCTTAATGGGCGTATCCAACATAGGCTATTGGCATCGCCAAACTCAAGGAGGTAGTGAGTTTATAGTAATGGATCGTAAGTCCGGTGCGCCTTTGGAAGGCGTAACAACTGAATTTTATAATCAAGAATACGACCGAGTAATACGACGCAACAAGCTAAAAAAATCAGATACTGGCATCACTGATAAAGATGGTTTTGTGCGACCTGACCTCAACGACGGCTATTTCCAAGTGAAATTTAAAAAAGGTAAGGACGAATTGTTTTTTGGAGACGGCTATTCCAACTACACTTACAACCTTCAAACGGAAAAATCATATCAAACGCATTTTTTCTTGGATCGTGGTATTTATCGCCCAGGACAAACCATTTACTTTAAAGCCATTGTGCTTCAACAAACGAATGACAAGTTACCAGAAATTGTGACCAACGAGCCTGTACTAATTACTTTTTTTGATGCCAACTATCAAGAAGTCAAGAAACTAGAACTCATTACGAACGAGTACGGTACAGTGAACGGTTCTTTCACAGCTCCAGCCAGTGGTTTACTTGGTCAAATGTACCTAAAATCCAGCTCAGGAGAAAATCAACACTTTTTCAGGGTAGAAGAATACAAACGCCCAAAGTTTGAAGTTGCTTTTGAACCAGTGAAGGAAAGTTATCGTTTAGACGACCTGGTGACGGTAAATGGATATGCAAAAGCCTTTGCGGGAAATAATATTGATGGTGCAAAAGTAAGCTATCGCGTGGTGCGAGAAGTGCGCTATCCTTGGATTTCTTGGTGGTGGCGTAGTTTCTATGACACGGGTGAAAGCATGGAAATTAAAAACGGTGAAACGATAACGGATACAGAAGGTAAATTCCAAATTCAATTCCCTGCCCTGCCAGACCGCAGCAAAGACAAAACTCAAAAGCCAGAGTTTCACTACAAGGTCTATGCAGACGTGGTGGACATCACAGGAGAAACACACACCAGTGAAATGGCTGTGGTAGTGGGCTATATTGCCCTGCAAGTTGAGGTGGAATTGGCAGCAAGAATAGCCTTGAAGGATTTTACCAACATTCCTATTCGAACCAAGAACCTGAACGGCGAATTTGAAGCCGCAAAAGGGAGCTTAACCATTCATCAGTTAAAAGTACCTAACCAAGTTTTCATTAATCGCTACTGGGGAATGCCTGACCAGTTTTTGATGAGTGAAAAAGAGTTTAAAAAGCAATTTCCACTATTGCCATATAAACAAGAAAACGAAATTCAAAACTGGGGAGTCGGCAATCAAGTGTACACCAGCAACTTCAACACCAGCATTGATACCATGTTGACAACTGGTAAATTTCAAACAGGAAGTTATGTGTTGACGCTAAAAACCCAAGACAAATACGGTCAAGCTATTGAAATCAAGCGCCATTTCGCTATTTATGATTTGGAAAGCCGTCAAGTACCTCTACAAGAGATTGCTTGGAATTTTACAGACAAGTCGAAATACGAACCTTCACAAACTGCTGTTTTACAGTTAGGTACGAATGACGACGAGATTAATGTACTGGTAGAATGGGAACGTGGGCAAACTATTATTCGAAGAGAGTGGGTTGCCGTGAAAAACCTTCATAAACTGGAACATGTTATTCAGGAAGCAGACAGGGGTAATATCCACTTGCACCTTACCCATACTAAGCACAACCGAAGTAAGGCTCAAGTTCAACAAATTCACGTACCTTGGAGCAACAAGGAACTAAAAATAGAATACAGCACCTTCCGCGATAAACTTTCACCAGGGCAAGACGAAGAATGGCGCATTAAAATTAGTGGTCCGAAAGGCGAAAAAGTAGCTGCCGAAATGGTAGCTGCCATGTACGATGCCTCTTTAGACCAGTTCGTAGGACATAACTGGGCGTTAAGTCCCTACCCAATTCAAGATTATACTAATCAATCACTATCAGTCAGACATTTTCAAAGCGTTCAAGGGCAACAAATTGGAGGATACTATCCAAACTATCAAGGAAAAACATATCGCCAATATCAAAACATCAATTGGTTTGAACCACAGCTATCTTATTATGCCTTAGAAGGCAGAGCCTTTGGGATTCAGGAAAAATAGCAATAAGAGGGAAAGTGGCTTATTCTATTGCTCCAGCGATGGCTGTTGAAGAACAAATAGAGGAAAATTCAGAATATTTACAGGACGTTGTGGTAACATCTGGACAAGTAAATAAAAATGATACGGATACCATAGAAGAAAAACCTGCGTCTGAAGATTTCAGCAATGTACCTATCCGTAAAAACTTAGAAGAAACGGCGTTTTTCTTCCCTATTTTGAAAACCGATGCAGACGGAAGTGTCATCATCAGTTTTAAAATGAAAGAATCGCTCACAAAGTGGAAGTTTTTAGGGATGGCGCACACCAAAGACTTGAAAATTGGCTTGACGGAAAATGAAGTGATTACGCAAAAAGAACTGATGGTACAACCTAATCCCCCACGATTCTTGCGAGAAGGCGACCAAATCACATTCACTGCAAAAGTCAGCAATCTAACTAAAGCAACTATGCTTGGAAATGCCAAGCTCGAATTGTTGGATGCTACTACCATGCAGCCTGTTCACCAGCTATTCGACTTGAAGCAATTAGAGCAAAATTTCACCGCAGCGGCTGGACAATCCGCTTTGTTGTCTTGGCAACTTAACGTACCTGCCATCACCAAAGTACCTGCTTTGGTACACCGTGTAGTCGCTAAATCAGGCGATTACGCAGATGGAGAGGAAAGCGCATTACCGATTCTAACCAATCGGATGTTAGTCACAGAAACGATGCCAATACCAATGCGTGGTAAAAAGCAGCAAGAATTTGTTTTTGCAAGTCTTGCTTCGGCAAGTAGTTCCAAAACTTTAGAACACCATAGTTACAGCCTCGAGTTTACTTCCAATCCAGCTTGGTATGCGGTGCAAGCCCTACCCTATCTGATGGAATATCCTTATGATTGCATCGAACAAATCTTCAATCGCTATTACGCCAATAGCTTAGCCACTACGGTTGCTAATGCGCATCCACGCATCAAAGCTGTTTTTGAAACTTGGCGCGAACAGGGAACAGGGGCGATGGAAAGCAACTTGGCTAAAAATCAAGATTTAAAATATGCGCTGCTAGAGGAAACGCCTTGGGTGTTACAGGCACAAAGTGAAGCACAACAAAAGCGCAACATCGGTTTGTTGTTCGACTTAACCAAAATGGCAGAGGAACAAGATCGCGATTTGAATAAAATCCTAGACCGACAAGCTCCTGACGGCGGTTTTTCATGGTTTCCAGGTGGTCGCTCCAATTGGTACATGACCCAGTATATTGTGGAAGGATTAGGTCATTTAGATAAACTTGGCGTAAAAAGTCTCAAGGACGATGCGCGCACAGCACGTCTGTTGGATGGTGCAGTTCAATTCATTGATGCAGAACTGGTTAGGGATTTCAATGAAATGAAAAGCTACACTAAAGACCTCAAAAAAGATTATTTGAGCGCGATAGCCATTCACTATCTTTACGCTCGTTCTTTTTTCCTTAACTATCCTTTGGAAGGCGAAGTGAAAGAAGTAGTCACTTACTACCTTCAACAAGCGGATCAATATTGGTTGAATAAGTCAGTGTACGAAGAAGGTATGTTGGCGCTTGCGATGCTACGCATGAATAAATTTTATCAGTCTGCCACCCCACAGAAAATTGTTAAATCACTTTCAGAACGAGCCATCCGAAAAGAAGAACTCGGTATGTACTGGAAGCATGACCAAGGCTACTATTGGTATCAACTACCTATCGAAACTCATGCACTTTTGATAGAAGTGTTCTCAGAAGTGGCAAAAGACGAAAAAGCTGTAGAGGAAATGAAAATTTGGTTGCTTAAAAATAAGCAAACCAATCACTGGAAAACCACCAAAGCAACCTCAGCAGCAGTGTATAGCTTGCTTATGAATGGCGACAATTGGTTACTAGAAGACCAACTTATTGAAGCAGAGTTTAAAACAGCAGGCAACCCTGAAATACATGAGCGGAAACTACGTGCTGCTCGACAAAACGCAGAAGTAGGTACAGGCTATTTTAAGGCGCAATGGCAAGCCGAAGAAATCACAGCGGACATGGCGACAATTAAAGTGCGCAATCCAAATAAAACTGTCGCTTGGGGAGCTGCCTACTGGCAATATTTCGAGCAGTTGGATCGCATTAAAACTTTTGAAGCCACGCCATTGCAATTGAAAAAACAATTATTTCAGGAAATAAATACGCCAACAGGTCCAAAATTAGAAGCCCTCGCAGATGGAGCCACGTTGAAGCCAGGCAATAAGCTGAAAGTTCGTATCGAAATTAGAGTAGATCGTGCAATGGAGTATGTTCACCTAAAAGACGCGCGTGCCAGTGGTTTTGAGCCCATCAACGTACTGAGTCAATACAAATGGCAAGGTGGTTTAGGCTACTATGAAAGTACTGGCGATGTGGCTACCAATTTTTTCATAGATTATTTGCCAACTGGTACTTATGTTTTTGAATATCCGTTGCGCGTGGTACAAGAAGGTAATTTTTCTAACGGAGTTACGATCATTCAATGTATGTACGCACCAGAATTTACCAGCCATTCTGAAGGTATCAGAGTGAAGGTAAAAAAATAGTAAAGCCGAAGGACTTGCTCGTAGCCTCAATTCAGCTAATACACTGAAAATAAAATGGTTACTTAGAGTATGGCATCAAACGCTTCAACAGCGTTTGATGCCTTTTTTTTAATGCAAAGTACCTTAAAGTCAATCTATCTTATTTTTATCTAAACTAAATCTAAATAATATTGTAAAATAACTGAAGCTATTGTATCTTAGCCCTTGAAAGAATATTTATTGGCTTTTACAAAAGCTCAAAATACTGGTGACATTAAAGATAACATGAATGCAGCTTATTTCCGTTGCTTTAGCAGATACTTACTTTTTGATTCGGCATGGGCTTAAATCCCTACTTTCCAAACATCAGCATTTTCAACTGGTTGCCGAAGTCAGCAACGAAACACAACTGCTGAGTTTGTTGAAAAGCAGTACCATAGATTTGTTGATTATAGACTATTTTCAGTTACCGCACTTCACCCCCAACACCATTGAAAAAGTGAATCAAAGTTCACCGCATACTAAGCTACTAATTATCTCATCGGATGAAGATAAGCAGAGCATCTACAATATCATTCAAACAGGTATAGACATTTTTTTAACTAAAAAGTGCAATGAAAAAGAAGTGTCAGACGCATTACAAGCAGCCATCACTGGGGATAAGTTTTTTTGTAAAACTATTTTAAATTTTATTGTCGAAAAATCCTTCGGCAAGGAAGAAAAACATTCTAATACCCCTTTAACTGAACGAGAAATGGAGATTGTGTATCTCATTTCTAAAGGTTTCATTTCCAAAGAAATAGCAACTAAATTAAATATTACGCTACACACTGTTTATACACACCGCAAAAATATCCTTAAAAAACTTAATCTTCACTCCACGCCTGATTTGGTGCGTTATGCGTTACAACAAAAAATTAGTTGAGGGATGCGTACCTCATTTGAGTTATCGAATTTAACCTAAAATAAAATTTTGTAGATAAATTGCTTTACACTCAAACCATACAAGGTTATGAAAAAAAGATAAATCATATCCTTAAAAGACATTATCCTTTTGATGTAAAAAAGGCAGATGCTTATCGCTAATCCTTTGTATGACTATGCTTTAAACACCTAATGTCCAACAATTATTTGGCTATCAATGTGTTAAATGTCATTTTGGAAAAGAACCGTAGATTTGACAATACTGAAATCATGCAACCTAAAATTTTTGATACAATCACCAGTGCTTTTGAACGAAAAGAAGAATTAGCTTATTTCGATAAGTTGGACGATTATTTGGATCACTTACTTCCACAAGTACGACCTTGGGGGGAAGACCTAAGAGAACTAGAATTTTACGTGGGCGAATCTTGGTTAGAAGTACGAGATGATGATAATTTCAATGACATTATTCTTCATGTATTTCAAGAAAACGGTGATTATTTGGTTTCTACCAATGGAACAGTTAAAAAAGGGAAATGGCAACTACTCAATAAAGATGAGAACAAGATGCTCATTGAAATGGGAGGCGCTTCTGATTTGTATGAGTTGGCATTTTTGGACAACAATTACTTAATACTAAAAAAGCATGGAAATCAGTTGAGGTTGGGGAAGAAAAAGTATTTCGTAATGGGCAAGGAATCAGAAATATACGATTTGGTATGGCGAGAATATGTGGAAAAGATGTTTGAAGAATACCGACAAGGGAGTACCGCTTATATTATAATGGGTATTATTTTTTTAGTTGCTGTAGGATTAGCTGTTGTGCTTTCTGTTTTTTGAATGTTGTGCTATCAGGCAAATCATGAATTTATTAAACAATGTGTTTAGTTTTGAAAATCAAGCATCTACGCTTTTGCACCTTTCACTCTTTGCATAAAGACCTTTCCGCGTTTTCTTTTCAACGATAAAGGGCTTTCAGTAACTTCTTGCCAGTAGCCATTCAACGTATTATCGCTTGCAAAATACTCCTGTTATGAATAAACTGGTATCTTTTACTTCGTGATTCCTTCACTGCACCTTCCTCATGTAACACGATGCCAACTTCTTGCAAAAACACGGAACGGTCAGCGTAAATTTGTCCAACCACCTCTGCTTCAATTACTTTACCGTTCTCTAGTGTAGTATAAGTACGTCCTTTAATCGTGTTGCCTTTTACCTCAAGATAGAGTTCAAAGATTAGTCCTACTTTATGATCTAAACCTTCTATAAGAAATCCTTTCCAATGACCGCTCAGATAGTCTTGTCCAACTAACTGCCAAGCAAATAAGGCAGAAAATGACCATACCAAAAAAAAGTTCTCATCTTATTGTTATTAAAAGGTTGTGTGTGTACTGATACAAATACCAGAAAATGATTTTTTAATTTTTTAATCATTTGCACTTCGTACTCCACTACATACCATCCCTTTTCGTTTAAATCATTTTTCCATTGTCCAATTTCGATAGAAATATTGCCATTTGGAAGTGCAACAGTTGGAAATTTTTGTGTTTTTAATATTTTACCTGACAAATCCTTAACCGATACGACCACTTGATATTGCCCGCGCTTACCGATATGTTGTAAAAAAACAGGAATAGCCTCGTTCGTAGCGTAAGCTACGTCTGTTGTTTTGCTACCCGCTATCACAGGTTGAAGCCCCATGCTCATTGCGTGATAGCCTAATTTGGCATAACCAGAGCCATCAAGCAAAGTGGTAGGATCTGCACCGTTCCAAAGATTGGTGTAAAGCAGTCCATCATAACCTAACCAACGCCTTTTTCGAATAGCCTCATAGAGTACAAAACCTTGATAAGCTTGACTTAGTAACCAATCATCGTAAGTGAGTGCTTGCCCAATGGCAGCATCAGGGTAAGGAGATTGATAAACTTCCGAATAGCGATATGGAGAACCTTTTACGGTGAATGGATTTTCTTGTCCCGCGATGGATTCAGCGTTATAATCCAAGTACAAGTAATTTTTATTTTTTAAATAGCTGGTAATCAAAGTGTCATACTGTGCGGATATAGGAAAAATTCTGAAATCATCCCAATTTGCGCCTCTACTTAGCGCCGTACTAGAATTACCGCGAATCACCTTTTCAGCCGTCCAAATAGAGGCATCATTGAGCAGACGATAGACTCTACGCCTGCTGTCATAAAGTTTAGTCCCATCGCTATTAGGTGTACCACCTTCTCCAAAATTTGTTCCTACTCCTGTAATAGCAAGTAGCCGAGAAGCATCCGCGCGCATGATGGTTTGGTAATAATTTTTCATCCACTCGGTTGCGTCTTGAACGTAATTTTGAAACACTAAAGAATCTGATACCTGCCACATTACGATACTAGGATGATGATAGAAATGTTGGAGGTGCGCTTCCACTTTTTGGGAAACTAAAGACCAAGGCTGCTTAGCGACCATGCCAGTTTCTGGTTGTTGGATGAGCATTACTCCAAATTGGTCACAAAGTTGTGTCAGGCGCTTCAGGTCAATGTTTTCTAGTTGCCCAACTCTGAACACGTTGCCATTCATACGTTTTAGCGATTCGATAGCACGAACTAGCCAAGCATCTGCGGAATCAGCAGGAGAATCATAAGTATCAATACTAAATGGCAGATAGTCCGATAAATTACCGCCATATAAAGGGATGATTTGGTTGTTCAATCTGAAGCTACCCCCTTGCTGGCTCAAAGTTCTGAACCCGGTCACTACCACTAAGTCGTCTATTTCTTGATCTGTCTCATCTAATAAGTAGAACACGATTTTGTAAAGATTCGGGCTATTAGTCGTCCAAAGTTTTGGCTTAATTACTGGAATTAACTCTTCTAAGGTTTCTTCTCTGAAACTCCTTAACGTGACAGGAATCGTGTGATTTACAATCGGTCTTGCACCTTCTTCAGGGAAAAATGGGAAAATACGAATATTGAGTTTTCCTTTCCAAAGTCCATTTTGATTGGTGGTCAGTGCTTCTGATAAGAGCGTTGCTTTGATTTGTAAAAATGCAGTATCCGTGAGTTTAGTAGTTACCAATTCTAAGGCTTGAATATAGCTCTCCCCAATTAATTCTAAGTTTACTCCCCCTAAATACCAACCGTCATTTCGGCGCAAGCGCAACATAAGTAGGTTAGTGCGATTGGCAAGCAAATCTTTAGAAATATCTAAATCAAGTCTTTGCCCAATTCGATGTACATAAATGACTTTATTGTTCAGCCAAATTTCTGTTTCTGGAGAAATATGTTCAAAATGTAGAATCGCTTTATGAAAATTTTGGACAGCAACCGTATTCCTTAGTATGAGTTCTCTGCCCCTGAAGCGGTCTCCACTGTTCACTGGAAGTTGGAGCGATTTCCAATTGGTATCATCAAAATTAGCAATACCTAAATCACCAATTTCGGGGGATAACTCAAATCGCTCATCCAAGAACATATTGCCTTGTGTAAGCGGATAAATACCTTTTTCTGCAACAATAGTAGGGCGTTGATACGAAATACCAAATACATTGTCTAGCCTAGAGCCATTCGGCATTTGTACAAAAAATTTATAGGCTACTTTACTACTCAAAGCTCGCACGAAGTCAGCTTTCAATTCGTTGTTCAAATACAAACTAAATCGTCCAGCCTCAATATCCACAAAAGTTTGAAGTTGACTAGCGTGTCGCTGTTGAATTGCCCAACGCCAATAGGAAGCCCAGTCTGGATTTGTAAAAACAGCCGCCATCAGAAGTGATACCAACCAAGACAATAGGATTACTTTCTTCATCCAAGATTACGAAGGCAGAGCGTTCTGTGGTTTGCGGAATCTTTACTTCCCATTGTAAAGAAAATCGCCAATCTTGAGGCTGCGTGAAAGTAGAAGAATATTTGTACTCTTTGATAGCGTACAGGGCGTTTTCTGCAATTTTTGCTTCCCCAGATTTTGTCCATTCTTGAATTTGCTTTTGCTGCCGTTCGCGTTCTCCTGCCTTGAAAGTTTCCCACTTCCATTCGCTGAGGGCAATTTTTTTTCTTGTTCTTGTTGCTGGCAAGGGTTTGATGGTGGCTGTAATGCTATCCACTTTTTGTTTTGTAATGGGGCGCAAATCCAAATCAGGATTATTAAAAAACTTTTTGGCATACGTTGCATAAGCATTAAGACTTTCCAAACGCATGGCAGTATCGAAAAAAGTAGAGTCTCCATTCCAGCCCGTCACTCCTTGGGCTGCTGTGCTATCCGTGAAATAACGCAACTCAAAGAAGCGAAAACTATCTTGTGCATTTACTGCAATACCAGCAAAAAGAAATAGCGCAATTAGCTGAATTTTTTGTACCATTACTATCAAACGTAGTTGCATGAATCGTTTTAAAGTTTATTTGTCGGAATTACCTCTCTAACAGTAATTCTAATATTTAACAATTTCAGGATGTCACAGTTCATCGGGCTGCTATATAATCGCTTACTTGGTCTGTCATCCATTTTATTTTGTTGAGGTCTGTCTTGACATCCAATGGTGAATGGATATTTTTGATGTAATATCCTCCTTTCCAGCCAATGGTTGGGTTCATGTAAGCGAGCAAGACCGCACCTTCTTCTTTGAACACATAATTATCGTTTAACGGAATCCAGCCCATGTTGATTGCTTGACTCTCTTTTTTATCTTTTTGAAAAATGGATAACAACTCATCTGCTACCACAGAATCACCATTCCTAATAATGACGGGTAAATCTCCCCAACCGATACAATCTAGGGGAAATTATTTTTGCTTGCTGAAAACTTATTTTCTCGGCTTTCCAGCGTTCTTTTAACATATCTGACCCTATGAGGAACAATTCTTCATGGTCCACCAACACAAATTTTACTTTGTCCTTAAAAGATTTGTTGCTACCAATTTGTTTTGCCAAATAAAGTAAGCCAATCACACCACTTGAATTATCATAAAGTTTCTTGGATTAGGCACAAAAAAGTAAAAGCAAAGAGAGATATAATATCCCTGAAATCCAAGCCATTAATGTGCCAGGTAAAAAATCAAACAACAGCAAAATGGCAGCAATAGTGGCTGCTAAAACAACTTGACGAGTATGTCCGATGATACGTATTAAAGGCTCTATCCAAAATGGGATAATAGTAGGTGTATCATAATGTGCTATGATGATAAATTCTGGCTGATTGGTGGATATGGTTTCTAAGTTTTTAGTTTTAAATATTTTGCCATTTTTTCTTGGCGTTTTGTCTCGAAACCGCTATCATTCAAAAACGCTCTGCCCAGTTTAAGAAAGTATCTTTCTCTTTACGCCGTAACCTTCTTGGATACTTGCGCATTTCGTCAAAAATGTATTGTATCGGATGTGCCATGGATATGTTGTTTTTATTTTTTTGTTTTTAACATTGATTTTCAATGATTTAGCTCCTGTTTTTACAAACCAA
>JAAUTG010000343.1 GCA_012031785.1 Saprospiraceae bacterium
AAGTGCGAGCCGTCGCTTCGTCAAAACAGGCGCACAGTCGCTGCTGATTGAGGACAAAGTTTCCGTTCTTCCAGCTACAAAGTTGATTACGTGGCAATGATGACTACCGCAGATGTGGCTATTGTGAATGGTGGTGCGTTGCTCTCTCAAGATGGTAAACAATTGAAAATAAATATTTTATCGCATCCCGAATTGACGGTTTCTGTGATTTCACTTTTCCCCGCACCGTTAGCACTAGACCGCCAAATTCCAGGATTGAAGCGCGTGGAGGTTCAAATTCCAGCTTACATCCTAGCAGAAGGAGGCAGCTCGTTTCGTGTGGAGTTAGTAGGAATTTAAGCACTTTTTAGTAGCCAATAAGCGATTAAAGTAAATCCACTCTAATGATGAGGGATGAGTTGTAAAGGTAAATTGTTAATTTATCTAGTGCTGATTTTTTGACGAAGCCTATCTGCATGACCGAAAAAGAAGTTTTCCCTACCAATGGCGTGACCTAAAGTCACCGCCATTAGTAGGAACTTATTGTTTACACTTTATCTGTATCCAACCGAGGAGGAAGTAACTTGTAAAGCACAGGAGTCACTAGGCGCGATAGCAGAGTGGAACTTATCAAGCCACCAATTAAGACCAGCGCAAGTGGAGAATAAAGCGGACTGTATTCAATGACAAGTGGTAGCAATCCACCGATGGCAGTCAAAGACGTAAGTAAGATGGGAACAAATCGAATTTCGCCTGCCTTTTGAATAGCTTCTTCAAGGGTAGCACCATCTTGGCGCAATTGATTGGTGAAGTCCACAAGAAGGATAGAGTTTTTGACTTCAATACCAGCCAAAGCGATCAAACCAATAGTGGCAGTAAACGAAAGCGTTTGTCCAGTAAAGTAAAGTATTAAAATTGCACCGATAATTCCCAAAGGAATGACTGACAATACAATAAGGGTACTTTTGAAAGTTTTAAACTCCAATATCAACACCCCAAATAAGCCAAAAATAGTAATAAGGATGATGATTTCAATGCCGGCAAAACTTTCTTCTTGGCTCTCCACTTCGCCTGCCACTTTGTAGCTAAATCCTTTTGGGAAGGGGAACTGCGCTAGTTTTTCGCTTAAATCTGCATTCAGTTCGCCCGTCAAAAATCCCGTTTGCACGAGTGCGGTAACAGTAACATATCGTTCTTTATCAAAATGGCGAATGGTGGTAGTCGAAGTTTTTAGGCGAATATCAGCCACTTGCCGCAAAGGTACGGACGTCCAGTGAGACTATTGACATACATATTGTCAAATACAGCTAAATTGGGGACTTTATGAGTTTTTGGCAGCGTGACGATGATGCTATATTCCTCGCCTGCTTCGTCGCGGAAGTTACCAATATTCAGACCGGCAATCCCCATGCGCACCGTTCTATCAATTTCTGCAACGGGAATGGCTAAAGCAGCAGCTTTTTCTTTATTGATTTCGACGGCGAGGTCTGTTTTTTGAGTTTTTAAAGGATTACTCACGTAAATGGTGCCAGGCGTATTGGCAATCATATCTTCGATTTGCGCTGCTACCACACGCAAACTATCTAAATTTTCGCTAAAAATACGAATAGCGATAGGAGCTTCGAC
Organism: Saprospiraceae bacterium; assembly: GCA_012031785.1. Lineage (GTDB taxonomy): Bacteria > Bacteroidota > Bacteroidia > Chitinophagales > Saprospiraceae > JAAUTG01. Next base: position 1,606 of record JAAUTG010000343.1, read on the forward strand.
AGGTGGTCCTTGCTCGAAATTCTGCACCACAATTTTTGCATTGGGATAGTCCTTGAGTTCTTCGCGTAGTTCATCAATAAAAGCCGCTTTCTCACTGAGTTCAACTTCGTGGAGTTGAACGAAAATCTGACCAATATTTTCCGATTCATCGTTTGTAAGGACGTTGTAATATACTCTTGGATTACCGCGCCCCACATTAGAAGAATAATATTTAACAAGCGGTTTTTCTCCCAATTTTTCCTCTACGTGTCGCACCACGCGGTCTGTTTCATAAAGGTTAGTACCTTGTGGGGTTTCGATATTAATCAGAAACATAGGTCGGTCGGATTCTGGAAATAAACTGAACCCAACAGCCGGTACGAGCATCAAAGAGGCAGCAAAAATAAAAATAGCGACCAAGATGGTGAGCCAAGGAAATCGTAACGCAATCCGTAGCAAAGGCGCGTAACTGGCGTTTATAGCACGCTTAAAAATACGGAAAACGAGATTGCCTTCTGGATTTTCATGGTCGCGCAACAAACGACTGGACAGAAACGGCACAACCGTCAAGGAGACCAACAACGAAGCCAACACAGTAGTTACTACTGCCATAGGTAAACTTCGGATAAAGTCTCCCGCGTTACCAGGTAAGTACAAAAGTGGCATAAACGCCAAAATCAAAGTAGCCGTACACCCGATAACTGCCAAACCAATTTGCTTTGTAGCTTCTACTGCGGCTTTGCGTCTGGAATAGCCCATACGCAAATAGCGTTCAATATTTTCAACTACTACGATACTATCATCCACCAAAATACCTAAAGCGACTATCAGACCTACAATACTTAATTGATTGAGGGTGAAGCCAAACAGATTCAAAAGCACCAAACCAATAGAGATAGAAAGCGGAATAGAAATCATCACAACCAGTGAAGCACGTATGCCAAGGGGAAGCAACGTAATCAACACCAACGCGATAGCAATACCAAAGTCTTTGGCAAAGCGTCCCATGCGAGTGGCAACGCTTTGGCTTTGGTCAAACACTTTGTAAAAATCTATATTGGTGGGTAATTCTTGTTGGAATTTTTCTAGGACAGGCAAAGCACTAGCTCCCACTGCAAAGATATTTTGTCGCGCTTTTTGCGAAGCAGTCACAAAATAGCTCTATGACCGTTTTGCCGCACTAAGTGAGTTTCATTCTGGTAATCCATCCGCACGTCGGCAATCTCTTTGAGATAAATCACCTGACCATTGCCTGCCGCAACGATGGTATTTTCTATTTCTGTCAATGATTTATAGTTACCACTGGTTTTAACGTTGATTTTCTTGGTGTTTACGTTGATGTTGCCACCTGGAATATTCAGATTTTCAGCTTGTAACAGATTCAGCACATTATTAGTTGGAATGCGCAGTTGTGCCATTTTTTCAAGGTGCAGTTCTATACGTACTTGTTGTTCCGGAAAGCCCCAACTTTCTATATTTTTAAGGGAGCGTATTTTTTCTAGTTCCGTTTTGAGTTTTTCAGCTTGTTCTTCTAGTTCGGCATAGCTGGCAGTTTCGCTGATGAGTGCCAACTGAAAAATATTCACATCAGTTGGAGAAACTTTATTGACATCAATGCGATAAATATCCTGTGGCAAGTCGCGTTGTAAAGTACCAATTTCGCGGATTACTTCTTGGTACTTTTCATCCACATTAACTCCAAACTCGTATTCTACCCGCATAATGGCGATACCATCTGAAATTTCTGACACAATCTGGTCAATATCTTCTAGCTCGTTAAAACTTTTTTCCATCGGATCCACCACTTGCTCTTCCATATCAGATGGCGACGCGCCAGGATAAATCACAACTACCACAAAGCCAGGAAACACTGGCTCAGGGTCTTCTCCTTTGGGCATATTGAGCAGTGAGAAAACGCCTAGTAGGAATATACCCAAGAAGATTACTAGCGTAAATTGATAGTTTCTAACTGAAAATTCTGTAATTTTCATTGTTTTATATATTTTTAGATACTTTGACTACGTGTTCCTTTGACAATTTTCATGTACCAGTCATCATAGAAAGAAGGTGCTGTCTTTTGGTGTGGCATGACCTTGCTTTTAGCGATAAGGAATGAATAATAAATATATTAATATTTTTAGTTCAACTCCTTCATTATCAGACAATAAGCTCGCCACGCCTTTCCCATAATTTACACCTCATCACTAATACCACCACGCCTGAAGAGAACAAATCATGCGGAGTGGAATGAAGGTGATTTATTCCACAATTTTGATGCTTGCTTTTCTGTGAGATAAGCCGAGCCACCTGTGATAACAGATGTTCCAGCCACAATCCCACTTGCAATCATCGCTTGCTCGCCATCCAAAAAGGCTACTCGAACAGGTATTTTTTTCACTTTGTTTCCGTCAGGCACAAACACGTAAGCCTCTGTACCATTGCCTTCTATAATGGCATCAATCGGTATGTTGACGTAGCTGGTGTTACTCATCTCTAAGTGTATCGTAGCAAACATGCCGTGTGTAAAGCGTTTGCCTTGCGTATTAAATTTGAATTCCACTGGATACAAGCCACTCATCGGGTCGGCACTTTCAGGTAGCTCGTGGACTTTACCTTCAAAAGTTTGATTTGGATAAGCATCAAAGTTAACATTGGCAAGGTCTCCTGAGCGCAACTGCACAAAATCTTTATCCGTTAATCCTGCTTGCACCACCCAATCGTTTGCACCAGCCGCGTACATCATAAAGACAGGTGCGCCAGGTGCTGCTAATTCACCCTCATTCATCAACTTACGCAAAATTCTTCCCGACATCGGCGCATGAATTTCTGAATAACTTTGGTTGAATTTGGCAATTTCTACACTTTCTTTCGCCACATTCACGGCAGTTGTAGCGTTTTGCAACTGCTCCAAAGTAGCTACAGAGTCGCGGTGTAGATTTTGTACGCGCTGCAAATCGCGTTGTGCCTTTTGCAAGCCTTCTTCCGCCTGCCGAACTTGGGCATCAATTTCGGTGAGGTTCAACTTAGCAAGCAGTTGTCCTTTTTTCACTGTGGCACCTTCATCTACAAAGACGCGCTCAATCACGCCGCCTGTTTTGAAAGATAACCGCGCCTCACTATCAGCAACTACTCTACCCGTAGCTGTTATTTTTTCAGCCGCTTTTGTCTCGGTGGCTTTTACAATCCTTACTGGTATTTCTTCTTGTAATTTGGGTGGCAATGCTTCTGTGGCAGGGACTTTTTTTGTCCACAAGCCACCAT
>JAAUTG010000344.1 GCA_012031785.1 Saprospiraceae bacterium
AGCCTTAGCTTGTATTTTGCTATTAATCATAACTTTGTTCCACCTACGATTAATCATTTTACGAATGACCCAGCCATTGATTCCAAGTTGAATTTGACGTTTAACCAAGCACAAGAACGTCAAATCAAGGCTGCGTTAAGTAATACTTTCGGTTTTGGTGGGCATAATGCTTGCTTAATTGTAAAGCGTTTTGAAGCGTAAAAATGATTGGTGGCACTTTTGTGCTAAGATTCTATTTTTGAAACCATAATGAGTTGTAAGCTAATTATTAAACAATTGACTTACAACTCATAGATTATCCTAGCAGATAACCACCTGATTGAGCTAACAAATAATTATAACTTATTGATTTTTAAATGTGATGGAAGCACCTGCGCGAATCCACCTACCAGGCATTTCTACAAGATTAGTTTCCGTGTAGGTTTGATTGAATAAGTTAGTAGCTTCTAAAAAAAGATTAGTTTTGGGTGTTTTCCACATTAGCCTCAAATCAACTAAAGAGTAATCTTCGAGATTAACTCTATCCACATAACGATACCTAATACTATGAAACAATTGACTGAACACGCGGTGTTCAATGCCCGCGATGACTTGATGGCGCAAATTATCCAAAGCATACCTCGACAATTCTACATCTTCAGTTTGTATGCTGGCATCAAGATAAGTGTAGCTCAAGTCTAAATGCTGCAACCATTTGTTACGAGGCAAACGAAACGATAAATTAGCTTCTGCGCCTGTTACATCAATTTCTGCGAAATTACTTGGTCTCCATCTAATGCTGTCCACTGGTGCGCTTTTCGTCCAATCAATCATATTCGTACCATCCCTTCGGAACACACTCAATTGCCCAAATAAAAATTGGTTTTGGTATTTAATACCTGCTTCGTAAGTGATAGCAGCTTCTGGCTCTAAATTTGGATTACCTACGTTTGCTCTATCTTCATAATACAAGTCAGTGAAAGTAGGAACGCGGTAAGTGTACCCTGCATTAGCGTAAAGTTTGAGTGCATTACTCAACCTCAAACCTGCGTCTATACCAGGCAAGAAATTGACATCAAAGTCAGAAAAATGATTGAGCAACACACCAGGTGTTACGTCTAGCAGACCGTTCCAAACACTAAACCGATGTTCCAAAAAAACGCTGGTTGCAAATCGTTGACGTTCTCCTAGATTATTACTCTGTAGCATCACACTGTTCAAATCAACACCTAAACCCGTCACGCCTAACTTATTTTTAAGACTAGCGTTCACCTCTCCACCAACTGTATTGCCAATATGTAAATTCCTGTAAATCGAAGGATTGCTACGCACAAAAAGATATTCATCCTGATTCCTTCGCCAGTAAAGTCTTGGTTTTACTACCCAATTTCTTTCAATATGCTGATACTCAATAGCTCCGATACTAGTTTGTATAGCCTCGTATTGGTCTGTAAAACTTGGGCTTGCATAAAATCCATTAGCACCAAAAAAACGCTCGGTATAACCAGCCAGCACTTTTAATTGTTGTTCCCCCAACGGAACATGAGCTTGATAAAAAAAGTTATTAATATTATAATCAGTATTGTAGCGATATCCTTCCGAAAAATCCTTTGAAAAAGAAAAGTATTGCTGCACTTGTTTTGAAGGCATAGAAGCAGCTATTTTTACACCTCCCAGCGTGTGAGCACCAGCTTGTACATTCACTTTAACAAATTGTTCGTCAGGCGTTTTTGTAATAATATTAACCGCACCAGTAAAGGCATTTTGCCCAAAAATACGCGCTCCAGGACCTTTTAATACTTCAATACGTTCGATATTTTCTATATCCACTGGTAAATTCAAGGTATGATGTCCTGTTTGAGGGTCACTCATTTTAATTCCATTGATTAGCACTAATGTTTGGTCAAAAGTACCACCACGAATACTAATATCTGCCTGTACCCCATGCGCACCGCGCTGACGAATATCCACACCTGCTACATACCTTAAAAGTTCTGCAACACTGATGACTGGTGCAGCCTCAATTTCTGCTCTAGTGATGATGGCTATATTACGCGAAGACTCGGAAAAAGGAAGTGCGATTCGATTTTCTTGCACTACAATTTCGGACAAATCAACTGAAATGCTATCTGTATTTTGAGTAATACCTATTTGAAGAATACACAAAGAAAGAAATATTGTTAATATTTTATTCATAGTTACAAAATTTTAAATTTAATCAAGATGGATTTAGCAAATTATAAAATAATCTCACTTTATTCCCACTTGACTTTAAACGTAATAAATAAACAAAGTTATAAAAGTGGCTTAAATACACTAAACTGCTTGCATAACTTTAAGTAAAAATGAATACTTCCTAACGAATCGAACGTTTTTGCTCTAACACGGAAGATGAATTAAAAATAATTTAGGCAAATTGAAATTATTTTTGTACATACCTAAAACTTTTTTTCGAGTTAAACGATTTTTTAAGGGTAAAGTAAAATATCATGGAACATTTGTCAATTGCTGAAGAAAACTATTTGAAAGCCATTTTTAAAATTAGTGAGAAGGAGGATAAAGCGGTTCAAAATAAAGCCTTATCGTTGGAAATGGATACTAGCGCAGCTTCCGTAACAGATATGATGAAGCGTTTAGCGGATAAAGCCTTGATTCATCGAGAAAGCCACAAAGGCGTAACTCTGACCCTGGAAGGTATTAGAATAGCTAAGCAACTCGTCAGAAAGCACCGACTTTGGGAGGTTTTTTGGTAGAAAAGTTACAATTTGCTTGGGATGAAGTGCATAGTATCGCAGAAGAAATGGAACATGTTAGTTCAGAAGAATTAATCAACCGCTTGGACGAATTTTTAGGCTCACCTAAATTTGATCCTCATGGCGACCCCATACCAGATGCTGATGGTAATTTTACACACCGCAATCAAGTTTTGCTTTCCGAATTACAATTTGGAGAGAGTGGGGTAGTGGTTGGGGTTCAAGAACATGCGCCTTCTTTTCTGCAATATTTAGATCGTTTGGGTTTATCGCTTGGTACGTCTCTACAAGTGCTAGAAATATTTGAATTTGATGGCTCACTGCGTATTTTACTCAATAACAAAAAAGAAATTAATATTTCGGATAAAGTAAGCCAGAACTTATTTGTTAAAAAAATTGGCTTTTGATAAATCATTCTTAACGAATGATTTGCAATTCAATGATACACTTTAAACCATTCTTTAATTTACTGTAAATTATTGAATAACATCAATCAATTACTTAACAGATGGATAAAATGAAATTGTATTTCTTAATCGTTTTTTTGGATTGCTCCTTTTTTCCTATCTGCGCAAAATAAGCCCAAGATAGCTGCAAGTGCTTCTATCTTCGCCGATATGACTAAAGTTATTGCTGGCGATTTGGTAACAGTGGAAAGTATTGTACCTATTGGAAGCGACCCACATTTGCATGAACCTACACCTCGAGATGCTAAATTAATAGCAGAAGCCGACTTGATTTTAGTGAATGGGTTGACTTTTGAAGGCTGGTTGAATGAATTGATTGAGAATGCAGGAACTTCAGCTCAAATCATATTGATTACCAAAGGAATAGAACCAATCAAAAGTCTAGTATATCAAAATTCTACCGACCCTCATGCTTGGATGTCTGCCAGTAATGGCTTGATTTATATCGAAAATATTAAAAATGCGTTAGTGGCACTTTTGCCACAGGAACAGCAAGTGTTAGAATTTAATTACCAAACCTATAAAAAGCAGTTGGAAGATTTAGACCGCTATATTGAAGCGCGTATTCAAGAAATTCCTGAAAATCAAAGAGTTTTAATTACTTCTCACGATGCTTTTCAGTATTATGGCAGAAGATATGGCTTGCGTTTAGAGTCAGTGCTTGGTGTTTCTACGGAAGCCGAAGCACAAACCTCAGACATTAGACGTTTGAATCAAGTGATTCAAGATGCGAGTGTACCAGCCGTTTTTATTGAAAGTACCGTCAATCCTAAACTACTTCAACAAATTGCGAAAGATAATCAAGTTGTTATTGGAGGAAGTCTTTTTGCGGATTCCATAGGTGATGCTGCCAGCAATGCTCCAAGCTACTATGATATGTTAAAATATAATACTGATACTATTGTGGAAGCATTAAAAAATTGGTTGTTCCTAAAGATGCTACTAACGTGGATGGTGCTTCTATACCAAAATGGTTGATAGGGCTTATCTTTGGCATACTACTTGGTGGAATCATCATTTTTTTCATCAAAAGACGACCTGTATCAAGCTAATAAATTATCTTGTGTAACCTAGTAAGGTTACTTAATCAGGGTTCTATTTCTGAACTCTTCTGATGTTTCACTGTAAAGCACCTAAAAGTCAACTGCACAATACTTGTTGTTGACGACCAAAACAACAAGCCCGCAAATAATCAGTTGAGTTAATTATTTTAAAATCCAATTATCAAAACTACAATAATATGAAGGCAAAAGCGATTAACATACAGGGTCTTTCTGTTTCTTATGAACAGAAACGTATTCTAACCAATATTTTTTTGGAAATTGAAAAAGGGCATCTTTACGGCGTAATTGGTCCGAATGGTGCAGGAAAATCAACCCTTTAATCATATTTAGTTCGTTAACGCCCATAGATAGTGGTACGATTACTATCAATGGCCGTAGCATCCAACAGGCAAGAAAGTCATTAGTTTATGTGCCTCAAAAAATAGATATAGACTGGTCATTTCCAACTACAGTGTTTGATGTGGTGCTGATGGGACGTTATCCACACAAAGCGTTTTTACCAGTCTTTGGATGCAAAAGATAAAAAAATGGCATTAGATGCGCTAGAAGAAATTGGTATCATTCACTTGAAGAATCGGCAG
>JAAUTG010000345.1 GCA_012031785.1 Saprospiraceae bacterium
ATTTAATTATTTTTTTATTTGGTCACAGCGAACGTTTTGCAGCTACCCGAAGGTGGCGATTTAGAAGCACTTCACTGTCAACCAAGCATAAACTTTCATAGAAGCACAAAGCTTGATTTAACCACTGAACCGCCACTTTTGGGTAGGTGCTGTTATGCCTCGTTTTTATCTTTCATCGTTAATGTATTTCAGAACTTCTTCAAGTGTGTAATCTGTCGAATTGTTTAATACAGGCTTAATATAGTAATTTGGTTTTACCCCATATCCAAATTCTCCTTTGCTCGAATTTGATTTTACGTGATACATAGGAATTGTAACTGCTATTTCTGAGTTTGGTAATACAAGTTCGTAGTTAAGTATGCCATTGCAACCGTTTTCAGCACCTCCTGTTTCTTGTCCAAAAAATACTGCTCCGTACTCTTTCAATTGGGCTGCAACCAATGCAGCTTGTGAAAATGTAATTCCATTGGTCATCACAAATACTTTACCTTCAAATAAATATTTACTAGGCTTATAGGTGAATGTTTCTGTTGTCTGACCTTTGACTTTATGTTTTGAAGGCTTTAGAGCAAAGGCTACTTTTGTCCATTTAACCCATTTGCTTAATTTAACATATTTATTTTCTGTTTTTCTTTTTTGGGGCTTTTGAAAATTCAATTCAAATTTATTTGGCGTTAAATAAGTCAGAAAAGTATTTCCATTTCTAAAGTCGCCACCTGAGTTGTCCCTAATATCAATGATGAGTTTTGTAGTAGGTTTTTCTTTGAGAAACTTGAATACATATTTATAGTATTCTTTAAATTCTTTTCTGTCGCTAAAACTATTTATTTTTAAATAGGCGATGTTTGTAGAAGCATCAAAATTAAAGATACTCCAACTATTGTTGATGATTTTTGTAAAATTGGACGGTAATCCAATGCTTTTTATTTCTTTTAATTTTTTGTTTGTTGGCTGAAAGGTTACTTTTTTGACTTCCCCTGTATTGGTTTTGTATTCAATCAAAAATTCTTTCTGAACACCCATAATAAACAACAACTCTGTTCTAAATCTTTTTTCTATGAGTGCATTGCTAAGTGATTGGGTAAAACCATCTCTTTGTTGCATTGAAGTCATTTTTTCTAAAATATCGTTAGCTGACAAACCATTTATACTCAGCACTTCATCATTAACCTCAAAATCAAAATTTTCGTCAATCGTATTGTTGATAAATAAGCTGCCATCAATATTTTTTATATCAAATGGCAATAAAACGTTTTTCCTTTATTAGCATCAATCCACTTTTTTAAAGGGCTTATGCTTGCAAATGTGTGCCCGCATCTGATTTGTGATGTGAGCTGACGACATATATATTGAAATGCTAAGGCATCAATTGTGTCTGGTAGATTAGATTTTTGTTTTTCAAAATAAGCCTTAAAATCATTTTCAGCAACGTAAAGAAATGGGTTTGGATGGTAATTGATAAGTGAAGAGTACAAAATATTATAGTCATCAATCGCTTGCTGTTTGGTCAGTATTGCATCATTGGATATTGGTAAATTTTGTGACAATGCAGTGCCTTGTATCAGTACAGTGATTATCGTAAAAAATATTACTTTTTTAAGTATCATTTATCCGTCTTTTGAAATGGATTTATTGTAAATTTCTTTTTTGCAACTCTTTCTTCAATGCTTCGTATTTCTTTGGTTTTTTTAGAATATGTAAATTAAGTATAAAGGAATTAATGTAAGAAAGCCCCAAGAGTTAGCTGCTACACTATAAATTATCACTCCAACTAAAAATCCTATAAAAAATGCATCTATGATAGGCGAAGGTTTGTTGATTTTACTAACTCTAGTAATTCTTTGTCGGTTAATTGAGATAGTTCAGTTTGTTCCATACTGTTATTTATTTTGACTTTGTTGAAATGTGCTTTTAAAATGAGGCATAACGGAAAAGTATTTATGAAGAAGGGGAATTGAAAGCACAAAAGTTTCATTTACCACAAAAGCCCATTAAAAGCACCTTAGTCAAAATTTAAGCAATTTTGCCCTTTTCATAAAATACAATGTTGTATGCCGTTTTTACTTTTGTTCGCCAAGTTGTTTCTTGAGTTCAGCCATTTGTTCTTTCAACACAATTAACTCTTGGTCTTTCTCGTTTAAGGCTTTCCTTTGTTCTTCCAATTCTTTCTGATATTTTCGCTCTTTCTCCTCAAACATAGCATTAACAGTACGCCAAGCCTCTTGTTCTATTTCTATTTGTTTGCGTTCTTGTGGGTCTGTACCAACATAATGCAGAATATCAGTCATTGTTTTCAACTCGTCTATGTCGGGATTGTGTGCAAAATCTTTGGTAATTTCTTTATCGTCCGTAAAGTTTTTCTGCTCAAAAACACTCAAAAGTTTATCTAAACGAGTTTGATAACGGTCTGTGATACGTTCCACTTGAACCACAAAACAGTCGTGCGTTAATTTCTCGACAAAATCACTTTTTTGAGTAATTGTAGTTTTGCTGATAAGGTCAGTGTAATTACGTGCTACTCTGATACAAGGGCTTTCTATTTCAGGCAGTTTGAAGCCCAGAATATAAATCGTGGTAATAGGTAAAACAATATTTTCATTGTTGATTTTATCTCTTTTTTGTATTGTTCTGCTAAATAATTCCTAAAACGCATCAAATCAATAGGATTCTTTGCCTTTTGAATCTCAATCAACACTTTTTTCAGTTCGCCTGTTTCAGTTCGGAAGGTGGCAATAAAATCAAGACGGAATACAGCCAGTCCCGCAAGTTTGTCTGTATAAGTAAACTCTTGTGGCTTTACTTCTATTGTTTCGATAGTTTGTTCTAATAATGTCCCAATAAAAAACTTAGCGACTTTATCATTTTCCATTAGTCGCTTGAAAACCACATCATAAATCGGATTGGCAATAATCATTTTGTTTCAGTTTTAATGCCCTGCAATTTACTCATTTTTAGCCTATTTTCAATTTGGCAAATTAGTTTTTGCCAGAGAGAAGTCAAGTTTTTTGTATTTGTCTTCTATTTGATTGTCAAAATTCTGTTTATCATCAGAAAATTTTACAAGCCCTTTGTCAAAATGCCAAGTACCCAAATAATTCAAGGAGTTTTCAGTTATGGAAACTATAAATGGCACTAAATCTTCTTGTTTTAGCTGTCCTGAGCTAATCTTTTTATCCAAATTATCGGTTGCATCTGTTCCTTTAAAATCAGGCTCAGTAGGTATTGGACGGCCATACCACTTACTTTGTGTCGACCAATATGTTAGAATAGCATAATTTCCTGCCTTGATTACATAACAATGATGATTCTTTATGTTAGATTTAGTTTTCAATCTAAAAACAAATACTTCTTTGGTGTCAAGATTTATTAATCTGACATAATTTGGGAAGCCCATACTACAACCAAGCCCTTCAAGACTAAACTGTCCATAAAATACAGCTTTCCCTTCTGGAATTGTATCTCGACTCCCAAGTTCATCAAGTGTGGTTATTTTTTGTGCATAACCAATCGTTGCAATTAAAAACAAAATGACTGTTGTTAAATACTTCATTGTTGGTTTGTTAAAATGGCATATAACGGTGGCATCTACGTCCGTGCCGCCTTTTTGGGCGGCATGGGCGTAGATGCGTTGTTCGGTGCTTTTTGTTTTATTTCTTGACTTTATAATCCGCTGTTGCTGGGAATTTATTAGTTTTTATGATAGGTTCTGTAATTATTTTCTTTTCGTAACGTGCCTTAACTTGCATATCGGTATAAGGTTCATCTTTATACTTCTTATGCTCTATAATTGCTGATACCTTAACATTTACATCTATTCCTTGCATGAAATTATCGTTGTAAAGAACAACAAAGTATTTACCTTGCAATAAATTCGTGTCGGTAAATCTTTTGTATCCTGCGACACCCTTGCCAAAATCAAAACCCCTATATTCATAACCTGAGTGAAATAAATTTTTGTTGGCTTCGTCAACTAAACCATATTGTACATCTTCTCCCATTGTTGGTAATGCCAAATTTGTGACAGCACCTACTGCAATCGCTCCTAAAGGTGTCAGTGTTAAGCTGGCAGCACCCTGAACTGCTCCAGAAATAGTCTTTTTGTTCTGTTGCCAAGCTTGATTACTTTCTTCACCTACTCCAACCCAATATGCCCAAGCAATAACCTTTCTATACTCATAGCCGTTTCCTTGATTTTGTGGAAGCGTAAAGAAAATGCTGGTTTTATTTCCATTCGCATTTGTCTCAGAATGAACTCTCTGGCTTTTATCAAAAACCATTTCTTCGATTTTCTCATCAATTTCAAGGACTTTTTTGGTTTTCTGAACATAAAGAGTGTCGTACCCAACGACTACATCTTTTGTGTAGGAATTCCAAGTTGTATCTTGCTCTGATACCCACTTTACTGTTGTGTTGAAGTTTTTTAGCTCCTCGGATGCTGGTATTCTCTGAATTTTTATCTTACAAATACGCCCTTTGAATGCGTTACTGTTCTTGAATCTGAATTTATAGACTGCTTTGTCTATTACATTTATTACCTTATTTTCTATTTTTTTTGTTTCATAATCCATAAATTTTGAAGTTTCTGGGTACTCCATTATTTCTACTTCTTTCAACTCCTTTCCTTCTACTTCTTGAAATGAAAAGATTATTTGGTCGCCTTCGGCAAATCCATAGTATAAGTCTTCGGTCGAACTTGCTTTCACCTTGATTGTTAACTCTGCCACATCAACTCGTTCTTGCCCAAAGCACAGATTGCTCAGTAAAATCAGGAGTAAAAGAACTTTATTCATCGTTATCTTCATTTTTTGA
>JAAUTG010000346.1 GCA_012031785.1 Saprospiraceae bacterium
TTGGTAGGACTCCAATAATCACCATTAAGCCCTTCTACAACAATGTAATTAGTTCCAGCACCACATCGTAAGGCATCAATAAAAGAAGGGTCAGTAGAATTACCACTATCACTAGTTACTAATTGTTGACTTCCATTAAAAAGCGATACAACATAAGTCTGACTGGCGGGTATATTTCTTAATGTAGCTCTTACCACACCAGATTTAGGTATCTCAATTTTGTAGTAGTCTTTATCTCCTTTATCATACACTGAAGCTTTTAAAGGTACGCCAAATTGTATGGGAGTAGCAGTACTAAACAAATTATTGCATTCATAAATATCGGAGGAATCAAAAAATACAGTAAGTTCATATTGAGTAGGGCTCGAATAATCACCATTAAGCCCTTCTACAACAATATAATAGGTTCCAATATCGCATCGTAAGGCATCAATAAAAGCAGGATCTGTGGACCTAGCATTATCACTGGTTACTAATTGTTGACTTGCATTGAAAAGCGATACAACATAAATTTGATTGACGGGTATATTTTTTAATGTGGCTATTACCACACCAGGTTTGGATAGCTCAATTTTATAATAGTCTTTATCTCCCTCATCATAAACTGAAGCTTTTACAGGCACGCCAAATTGTATCGGAGTAGCAGTACTAAACAAATTATTGCATTCGTAAATATCGGAGGAATCAAGAAATACAGTAAGTTCATATTGGTTAGGACTCCAATAATCACCATTAAGCCCTTCTACAACAATATAATAAGTTCCAGTACTACATCGCAAAGCATTAATAAAAGCGGGGTCTGTGGACCTACCATTATCACTAGTTATTAATTGTTGACTTGCATTAAAAAGCGATACAACATATATCTGATTAGTGGGTACATTTTTCAAGGTAGCTATTATCACACCAGGTTTGGATATCTCAATTTTGAAATAGTCTTTATCTGAAGACGAGGTGATTGCAGCATTTAGTGCTACTCCAAAATTAATGGATTTCGCTGTTTCAAATGAGTTATTAGGCTCAAAGGTATCTTGGCACAATGCCTTTGAGTGTACTAAGAAAACCGAAAAAATAATTAACAATAAAATTCTCATAAATTATATGTTAGATTAGTGAATGTACAGATAGTTTGTATTACAATATGATTTTAAGTTGGTTATACTCTTTTTGGGCTTCAAGTGAGCCATTTAATTACCCTAAAATACACACAGTCGTTTTGCTTATTCTATACCCATCGGGTAAAATCTTAAAATTTTACATTACCCCAAATACGGGGCGAAAAAAGCCACCAAATCGTCGTAGCTTTTGAAGCGGATTTATGTATTCTGCCTGATTTGCATTATTTCTTGTGTCGTAATCAAATTTTTAAACCCTTTTTCATTCCCATTAATCAATCGCTTGTCCCCTGTCCATCTTCAATTAAAAAGCGATGTTTATTTTTTTGCCACCAACTTTTGTTTACAGCTCTTGCCAATTCGTCAATGTCGTTTTGGGTGGCTTTGCTTTTAGCGACCAGCTCTTTGTAGCGCAAATATTTCAGAAATCGTTGTATTTCCTCGATATTGATGTCTGTTGTGGTGGGCAGCGTTACTACGATACTGTTGGGCGTTTGCTTGACTGTCATACTGTTATTTTTTTGCGTTTGAATAAATAAAGCATTAGCATAAGCGGTTTTTTTGAATAAAAAATGAATTAATTTTTATTGGTTATTCAGGTATTTGTTTGTAATCTCATTTGGGTAGCGTTGAAGGTATATTTTCAACAAGGCTTCACATTACCCCAAATACGGCGCGAAAAAAGCCACCAAATCGTCGTAGTTATCGAAGCGGAACTCCATTTTTTCTTCTACTTTTTCTAGGCTTCGTTCTTTGTAGGTTTTGATGGATTCTAAGCTGCAGTGGAGTTGGTCGGCGGCGGCTTGTCGGGTGCTTTTGGGCTGGGCAACGTAGTGTTGAAGCAACTGCAATTCTTTTTCAGTAAACGGGAAAAGGTTGCTGAGGTTGGCTTTCACTTCTGCTTTGATGTTGGCTTCGACGGCATCATGCACTTCGGCGGAGGTGGCATCGAAAGGTTCGGAGTTGTAAGCCTTGACGAGTGTGCAGATGTTGATGTATTCGGTCACTTGCTTTTTGGCGTTGAGTTGGAAGGGTTGCGATATTCGACGCATGAGGTAGTATTTCCCATTTCGGTCGCGGATGGAGTGGTTGACGACAAATTTGCCTTTCATAAAACCAATAGGTAGCTCGCTGCGCAGCAGTTGTTCCATCAGGATTTTGCCGAACTTGAAGAGAAAAGGCTGGTCAATTAGATGGACGCTTTTGATGTAGGTTTCCAGCGTGAAGTCTTGGTTGGGGTAGCCCAGCCATTTGTCCACGCCAAAGGTATGTTCGGATAGGATTTTCAGTTTTAGCATATCCACGACGAAGCAGAAATAACCAGCGTGTTTGGCAGCTTTTTGGAGTATCTCCAGTTCTTCCTGCTGTTGCGCTGGACTAATCAAGAACGGACCTTGTACTAGACTAGCTAGTTGGGCGATTTGAGTGCGTAGGGTTTGTAATTCCATGTTGGATTTAACAGTTGTGTTAATTTTATATACGTTAAACGACGGGAGGATGGAAATTAGTTCCTGATGGGAAGTTTTTTTTAAAAGAAATTTTATGTTTTTTACATTGCTAGGTGATTGTACTGGTGGGGGAGTTTTTTTTTGGTGTAAAGCCAATAATCGGTTTTCTAGGGTGTTGAGAAAAAGCGCAGTGAAGATAAACCTCCGTTAAAGTTAAGGTGTTTTTTTAAAAAAATTTTGTGTGTTTGTGTGCTTAACGACTTGAGACAGCTTGGATGCACTTTATGGTGGGTGCGATTGCTTTAGAGACCTTTCGCTTTTCCGAATCTTGGAAAAATGAACTGGATAAAAGAACACAGGCATGTTACACAAGGCTTTTGACAACCCACTGAACATCGTCGTACTGCTCAAAAAACACGAAAGCAAAACCTGCCACCCTATCGTCTTGTTCTCCATAGTCCCAGATGTTACCTACACCAACATCATCCCTTATTACAATAGTCAATTCCAAATAAAATTCCACTTCCGCGATGCTAGCTAGGCAATTCTTTGGGCTTTCCCATTTCAAAAGCATCTGTACGCAGCGGGCCACCAATACCATCGGTTACGCTTTCTTTATGGTCTCCCTTTCCAATATTCTCCTCTTTGAAATCAAAACAAAACATCCCCATTCCCAACTTTCCATTCAAGACCTCAAAGCCTTTTTTAGAGCCGAAAAATACCTCCATGAACTTTTAAATAACCCTAAAAATAACCACGACCCTTTTTTATCCCAAGACAATAACTTCAACATCCTACTCGTTGGGGCTATTAACTTCTAATAATTGGCGGAGATATTGAAAGACAAATTATATTTTCTAATTACCAAAGACAAATGACTAAAGACCAATTCACCAACTACCAAAGACAAATGACTAAAGACCAATCCACCAACTACGCACTTATTTTACTTTTCATTTGGCTACGACCGATAATGAAAAACAGTATTGAACCTAAAAATGGTGCAAACAACACGAGAATAATCCAAATAAGTTTATTGTTTGCCTCTTTAAACTCATTTTTCACGATAATCACCAACGCAGACACCAGCAAGATCAAATTCAGTATCCAAGACCCAATCACAATTTCAGTTCCCGAAAACTGAATAAAAGAGGAGAGGGAACTAACGCCAAAACCATATTTAATAGGTATGGTAGTTGCATAATGCAATTGATATGCTTCCAAAATTTCATCCAATTCGTTGAACTGGCTACTCGAAAATTCCACTGATAATGTGGTCCTGCGTTGCCGTTTGACGCTTGCTGATGTTCTGGCTTCGTCAAACTACCATTTTGAGATACACGTAACAGACAGATTCTTTAAGTTTCAATTTCTGGATGTCATTTTCCTGCACCATAACTTGTTCTAAAAAAGCCAAATCAATCGCAGTCGCATCAGCGTTGTACAACGCGCAACAATAGCAACAATAAACTTGCCGTAATTCACTTCATCGCCTTCATAAATTTTTGTTATTTACTGGTGCGAACGATGCTGTTGGCTATTCGCTATTCGCCGTTTGCTAGGATACGCTACCTAAAAAACTTGGACCAACTACACGCCACCAGTTGCGTTATTTAATATTGCAAAATTATCAAAACATAAAAATAAAATCACTAGTGTCCAAGATAAATTCCATTTTTAATTATAAGATATTAAATATCAATACATTATAAAGGTTTTTTGATTTTTCGATTTGAAATGATTTTGAATTACCGAATAGTTTGGATTGCCATTTGCACTTATTTGACGGTTGTGATTGCTAAAAAAGAACTTAAACTAGAGCGTGGTATCTACAAAATTTTACAGATTTTATCCGTCCCCCGTTTTTGAGAAAACTCCTGTTAATCAATTGATTATGAATTATAATTTACAAAGTTTAGAAAATATCCCTAATAACTAATTGACTATCAATTTTTTATAACTGGACACGAGTGAAATAAAATCCTTTTTTTTCGACAAAAGCATAGCTATTGGTTGATGTGATTTATTTTTTTGGTTTGGTATGGCTACTACTCTGAGCTGAGTTCGATGTTTGCTGCCAAACGTCGAATTACCTTTTGGAATATTTGCATATTGTTGAGATTTATTTTTTTTGTTTCATGTTTTCCTAGTTTTTAGATTTGAAACCGTACAAAAAATTAAGAATCAAAGTTCTTTGAAAATTGGAAAGAAAAATTAAAGGGGATGTCCTTATCGAGAAAAT
>JAAUTG010000347.1 GCA_012031785.1 Saprospiraceae bacterium
GTAGCCCTATTGGGTTTGGAAGAAGAAGCAATGTTAGCCATTCGGGATGCGCTTTACGATTTGAGTGGTGCGTTGCCTCAGCTCAAGTTAGCTGATGTAGGTAATTTACGTAAAACTGACCTGAATTTTATTACGCCTGTGTTCAAAGAACTGTTGGAGGGCGACCTTGTACCTATTGTATTGGGTGGAAAATCGGATTGGACGAAAGCTATGTTAAACGCTTACTTTCAAACCAAAACATCGGCGGTACATTGGTTGGCGATTGACGATAGAATTAGGTTAGAAAAAGGCTATCAAAATACATTTTACACCTTGTTGGGAGGTCAAGCACACCACACCTACCGCACTGAAAAACAACGCTCAGAAAAAAAAGGTTGGGATTACATTAGTTTGGGGCAGGTGCGGTCGGACATGAAAGAAGTAGAGCCGAGCATTCGGGATGCTGATTTAATTACCGTACATCTAGCTGCGTTGAAATATACAGAAACGCCTAGCCAATTAAATCCTTCGCCAAGTGGTTTTTTTTAGAAGAAGCCTGTCAGTTGGCCAGGTATGCTGGAATGAGCGATAAACTTACTGCCTTCGGAATTACAGGATTTGACCTCGCAGCTACCGATTCGCAGACCGCTCAATCTATTGCTCAAATGATTTGGTATTTTTTGGATGGATTTTGTAGTAGAAAGCAGGATTATCCTGTTTCTACATCGAATTTGGTACAGTATGTGGTTCATCTGAAGGAGCAAGACCTTCATCTTGCATTTTGGAAAAGTTTAAAAAGCGGTCGTTGGTGGTTTCAATTGAATGAACATCAAAACTTAATACCTTGCTCTTATCAAGATTACAAACAAGCCAGTCGGGGAGAATTATCAGATCGCTTACTCAACACCCTTGAGCGATGACCAATTAAATAAGTTGTTAATTAATTGCTTGATAGAACACAAGCTATAAAAAAATGATACTTTATCTATCAACTATTGCCTTGTTATTTCGACTATCACCGTAAAGATTGTGCTACTCAACCTACAGGAGTGTTACAAATTCTATCTTGTAAACACTACTGCTTGAAATTCAATAAAAAAATATTAAATTTGTATTTAATCATCGCATTTATATAACATTTATATTATGAGGATAATTGAGGAGATAGCACTATATAATTTTAAAAGTTTTAGAGATACTAAGATTGCTTTTAGCGACTTGAATGTACTTGTGGGGGCAAATGCTTCTGGGAAATCTAATTTATTGAGCGCGTTCAAGTTTTTGAATCATATTTATTTACATGACCTTAAAACTGCTGTTCAACTCCATGGAGGGATTAGCCATATTAAAAATCTGTCTGCTAATGATAATATTGTCTCCATTAGTGTAAATATTTTATGACGGGACAGAGAAAAAAATTCAGCACCAGCCATTTACAAGATTTTTTGAGCGTATCAAGTATAGTATTTCCATTTTTGCAGATGACAATTTCTTTGAATTTTTAGAAGAAGATTTTGAAGTAGTATCTTATTTAAAAAATGATTTAGGGCAAAAAGAGAAAGAAGAAACATTAACTGTTCATAAAATAGCTGATGAAATTACGGTCTCATTCGATGGAGATGCCGCTATATCACCTTTCGATGAACATATCGTAAAATACGACCGTAGAGTGACAAATACCAATACGATTTTGCATTTATATGGTGATTATTTAGCTCCTAATCTGTTCGATTTCCCAATTTATGAGTTTGATCCTTCCATAAAAAATAGTGGTGTTTTTGCTTGGGAAAAAACAGAAATTGATGAAGATGGTATTAGTTTGCCTGTCATATTAGAACATATTGTCAAAGAAGAAACTCAAAAAAAAGAAATTACTGAGGCTACTTTCTTACGTGCTACCTTTTGTGAAGGATGTAGAAATAGAAAAGGAAAACCAAAACGGAATAATTACTAATGAATATACGAAATGGAAAGTGAGAGAGCAATATGATAATAATGTATCTTTGCCTAGCAAACTCCTTTCGAGTGGTACTGTTTTAACTACTGCCACAATAGTAGCATTATTTTTTAGTAAGCGAAAAATTCAATTTTTTGAAGAGCCAGAACGTGGTGTACATCCAGCCGTTATTAGCGCACTTTATTCAGCTATTCTACGAAGCCAGCAAAAACAAACAAATTTTTTTAACCACACATAGCCCAGAAGTAGTAAGATATTGTAAAGAAGAGGACATTATTTTGGTTATTAGAAACGAACAGGGTGATTCTAGCCTTGAAAAACCCATTGAAAAAGATATTGTGAAGACATTTTTAGAAAACGACTTGACGATGGAATCCTTGTTTATTGATAATTTGCTAGAAGCCTAGTATGTCAAAAGTAGAATTATATATTTTTCTTGAAGGTAAAGAGGATACCTTGTTTTTTCGGATTTTGATTAGACCTATATTACTGAATCAATACAGGGATGTCAAATTCGTTGAATATAGTCAAAAAGATTCAAAAAGCATACAGAAAAAATTGATGTCTTTTTATCAAAGACCCGATTTATATCATTATTTAATCGTTCATGACTTAGATGAAAATCCCTGCGTTAGCACTGTAAAACAAAAGATAGAACTCAAGTTCAACTTGAATCATATTTTCCCAATAGTTATTGTTAAAATGGAAATAGAGAGTTGGTATTTTGCGGGTATATCTGAACAACTAGCTGCCCAGTATAAAATATCTACGCGTTTCAATACAGAGAAAATGAGCAAAGAGCAGTTCAAGCAATTCATCCCTGCTGGACAAGCTAAGAGTGAGTTTATGCAAGCTATTTTAGAAGATTATGACATAGAAAAAGCTAAATCATCAAATACCTCTTTCCGTTATTTCTTAGAAAAATATGGTTAATAATCAAAGATACCCACTTGGAAATCTCAAAATACTTACTAACTTAGTGGCTGGTAAGATAATTGCCTACCTTATTTTCTGTCCTAGCGCAATAGCTAGATACTGAGTACGTATTTTTCAATTTTCATAATTTAAAAACATCATAAAATGGGATTTCTTAAACGATATGAAAAAAGTCTTTTTTGGTGCAAATGCTGTGTCCAAATCCGCTGCAGGGAAAGTAACAGAAACTGCCAACGAATATATGGACAAAGCAGCTAAAGCCACTGAAGAATTTGGCGAAAATTTAGCCAAAACTACTTCGGAATCTTTGAAGACCGCTAAAGAACTCACTGAAGAAGTAGGTGGTGAAGTCATCAAACGTGCAGAAGACCTTTGGGCGCGCACTAAAGCCGTCGCGGAGGATATTGGAGAGCGCGTACTTGAAACTGGTCAAAACTTATCAGAAAAAGCGAAAGAAACTTCCGATACTATATTTTCAAAAACCGATGAATCTACGGCGGCTAATGTACAAGAACAAGCCACCCAAAAACAATCTTCCATTTTTGAGGATTTAATGAAAAAAGCGGAAGACCTTACCGAACAGCTTAAAGAAAAAGTAGGGGACGAAACTTCTAAAGCAGCTTCCATCGGTTACGACAACGCCAAAGGTAGTTTGCTAGATGGCAAAGATGATTTTTTTGAAAAAGCCAAGCGATTCGCAGACGGAGACTATCACAATACAGGCAAAAAGGAAAATCAAAAAGAAGTGGAAGTTCAAAAAAGACCCTAGTTATCAAAAAACTGCACCAGAAGGCAAGGTAAAAGGGTTTGAGGATTTAGACGGCGATGGCAATGAAATTGTGGATGACGCAATTATCGTAGAATAATTATTTAAAATAAGTAAAAAAAACAAATTAAGATAAACTTACTTAGCTAAGTAATTTTTTGCTGGCTAAGTAGGTTCATTACACAAGAAATTTCAGGGCAATGCTTTCAAGGACGAGTAACAAATAAATTAACAATTTACTTTTACAACTTATTCATCATCAAGCAATAAACTCAAAACGCATCACTCATAATTTGTATCTCAGCATTAAAATATGTTTATACTCTTGATTTGTACGAGCGCATTGTTGCTACTTGGCACATTGGGCTATTTGGCATGGAAGTTAACTCCAAAAGGAACTATACTTGCAGAAATGTTGGACTTGATTCCATTTTGGAGTTATTTGTTGTTCAAGAGAGTGCGCCCTATGAAAAGCACTCGCTACCAGTATGGTGGCCATTGGCGGCAGTATTTACTTGTTTTGCAGCCTCAAGATGAGGTAGTATCCCAAAAAATGTGATTCTATATTTTCATGGGGGAAGTTGGAAATTAGGGCGACCCGAACTTTTTAAACTAAATGCTCAACATTGGATAGAGCGCGGTTATGTAGTCATTATGCCTTCTTACAGGCGAATTCCGAAATTTTGTTATGTGGATATGCGGGAAGACTTGAACGGAATTTTGCGACTGCTGCCCCAAATTTTAGAGGAAAACGATTGGACTTCCAAAGGGATTGTTTTGGGAGGTATTTCCGCTGGCGGTAATCTCGCCGCTGCCATGCTCTACGACAGAACTGCCCTACAAGACTGTAACTTTTCTAGGGATAATTTTAAAGCCATATTTCTGCTTTCTGCGCCTTTGGATTTGAGTGTAATGAAAAAAACACCAGTTCTGAAGAGCTTTGTAGGAAAGCCTTTTGATGTAATGATTACTAAAGCAAGTCCTATTTCTTACCTAGACCACGACGAAACCCATCCCATTCTTTGTATTCACGGAACGGCAGATGGATTGGTGCCCTTTTCCAATAACAGTTTCATTCGTAAATGCGGTTCGAGAAATAAATCCTAGCATCATTCAAATTCCAAATGTTGCCCAATGCCACTCATTTAGATACCGCCAAATGGT
>JAAUTG010000348.1 GCA_012031785.1 Saprospiraceae bacterium
TGCAACCGATATCCAACCTAAATAAAGACTAAAAGGCAGATGTACGAAATAACGCTCTGCAGTGGAAGCCGAATTTCGGCTAGTTTGTAGCCTTGACGCAATCACAATTAACGCCCCCAATAAAATCAACATCAAGATAACAGTCAGCAGCAACGATTCGTAGTGCCACATAAATATCCAAGTGCTATTAGCAACACAAGTAACGGCAAACCAAACGCCAATTCGGTCAATGAATGAATCTTCTTCTTGATGAATCCTAAAAGAATCAATCAGTTGATATACAATAAAGGCTGCTAATGAGAGATAGATAATTCCCCAGATCGTGAACGTGTAACTGGCAGGTACAAACAAATTATTGTACTTCAATGAGATTTCTCCGGTAGTTTGACCATTAATCGGTAGGGTACTTGCGAAATAATTAATCAAAATCGTAACGAGAAGTCCTGCTGCATTCAAAAATGCAAAGATAATTCGTCGGTTGCGACTCATAAGTCAATTTTGCTGTTTTCGCAAAGATAATAAGTTATTGAACATTTTAGTTTTTATTTCATTTTTTGCTTCATTGATGCTGACGCTTTGGAAAGCGTCAGCATCAATGCGTTGCTTATCGCTGCACAGTGAATCGTTTACTAATCACGCCTTCGTTAGTCGTTAAAAGCAAAAAATAGTCGCCAGGCACGAGTTTCGTAGTCGAAAATGCAGTTGGCTCTAGGAAGGTTTCCAAACGTTTGCCTGCTCCGTTCAAAAGCACTGCTTTTGAAATCTCCACATTTCCTTCGTGCTGTATAAAAATTCTTTCGCTGGCAGGGTTGGGAAATAACACAATTTTATCCAAAAGTGTATTTTCAGATGCCTCATCGCCCTGTCGTGGCAGAGCTAGCTCATTTAAAGGAGATAGATTTTCGCTAATATTTACCATGCCTCCGTTCGTCCTCCACGCTATCGTGTCACCATCCGTACTAGTAGCATAAAAATTGGTAATTGTGACATTAGTAGATGAGCTTTGTCTGCCAATTGCTTGAAAGAATAAAGGACTTATGACTGAGCCATTTTCTAAGAATAAACCATCGTTAGAAACCCAACTAAAGTGGCGATAACCATCTGGCGACCCATTCACCCGAATTACGTTTGGATTCCAGTGAATGTCAAAGAAAAGTTTATCAATGTGAATCAGGCTATCTACACGAATAAGTAATCTTCCATTTTCGCCGCGTGGCAAAGTGGCTGAATCTATGTTAAAAATTAAATTTCGATTCAGGTCTGTATTTCCAACAGATGAGTCACCTATTACTTTCACTTCTCCATAAACCGTTTGTAAGTTCGACACCTGTTCTGGAAATTGTATTACCTCACTCACAAACACTTTGAGCGAAGTGGAGGCATCTATTCGAGTAGGAACTGCCGTAAAACACAAAGTGACATAGCTAGAAGAATCAGGTAAAGTAAGTGAAGCCAACGAATTGGAGTTCCAAACGTGGCGAAGTTCTCCTTCGGCGGTGTTGAGTGTCCCAAAATTAGTTGATGCTAAAAACGGGCGGGTAGCTACTGGAATAGCAAGACTATCGAATTGAATGACTGCTGGATTCCAACTGATGAACCACTGAATTCCAATAACTTCCTTAAAATGACTCACCTTTATATCTGTACAAAAAGACGCTCCTGAAGCTGCAACCACATTTGGGAAGTGCAGAGTAACTGGCTCAGTTGTTTGTGCAGAAAAGAAAACCCACAGGAAACAATAAACTACATAATAACTTTAACAGCATTTTCATAACTTATAATTTTTTTTAATATATACGAGTAGCTCATATTTAAGGTTACTTAAACTGCTGCTTTATTTATTGTTAAATTTTAGTTTCACTGCTCTTCTGATTCCCACTAAGCAGATAAGGTTATTGATTACAGGTTAGCTAAGGACGAGATAGTTG
This sequence comes from Saprospiraceae bacterium, assembly GCA_012031785.1. GTDB lineage: Bacteria > Bacteroidota > Bacteroidia > Chitinophagales > Saprospiraceae > JAAUTG01. The sequence goes on from JAAUTG010000348.1 coordinate 1,929, forward strand.
CTCAACTAGGAAAATATATTTATGATAAACATTTACAAAATAATATGCCTACATCATCAATACCTGAAAGCCGATCCTGTCCTGACACAACAGATTATTTCCGACCATAAAGTAGTCACACATACAGATTCACTTAAACCACGTTACGAATTACTAAAAAAAGTGATAGCCACTGATGATGAAAAAGCGTTGTAAGTGGTTGGATGGTAAATGATTTTACATTAACATACAAGATGGCATCAATAGCTATTGTAATACTTAACCCTCACAATAACAAATCGTTACAACACTGCATCGCATCTCATAAATTATTATTATCAATAATTTTCCTCCAATAAGGCTATTAGGATTGTAATCTATTGTCACATAAAAGTAATAAGTAATCTGTCATTCTTATTTCGATATGTTAATTAACGGTTTGCCCTTGACTGCCAACAAAATGGTGCGCATCTTTGTATTAAATGAACGAAAAAAAGGTATCCTGTCTGTTCACGCAATTATACGCTATTGAAGATTGATTTCATCCATGTAATGACCTTTTCTAGTTGTAACTTTTTCTTAGGATTTTATTAACTTCTTTTGCGAGGCATCAATAGACAGATTGCGTGTCTCGCAATTCTTTTATATTTTAGGCTAAAAATATCTACTTATGAAAAGTTGTATCTTTTGTGTGTTGCTAACAACTATTTGTGTAACAATAGCCTTGGCTCAAAAAGAAAATAACAACTGGTACATCAATGGAGGTATCATTTTAAACTTCAATGAAGTGCCTTTGAGGACAGATTCAATTTCAGCTTGGTACTACACCGATGCTTACAACGCTACGGTGTCTGATAGTAATGGCAACTTACTATTTTTTGCTACCCATCAGCATATTTTGGATAAAAATGGAATTATCATACCAAATAGTACATTCAATAATACCGAACTATTTACATCTTCTTGTCTTCAACCTGTGGTTGCTTTTCCAAATCCCGACAACCCTAATCAATACTACATATTTAGAATTAAAGATGGTTTCGGACGACCGAGTAGCACTCGATATTTTTTGTCAGGCGAATTATATTATTCTGTCATAGATATGACGCTTAATGAAGGGCGCGGCAGTGTACTACCCAGTGCAACAAACATACTATTAGCTAAAAATTTAACTGGTGCAATGGTTGCTGTTCAAGGATATTGTGGTTCGATTTGGCTTGTGGTACATGAAGTTAATTCTAATCGTTTCTTAGCTTTTGAAGTATCTGATAAGGGAATTGGGACTCCTATCATCTCTGAGGTAGGAACAAATATTGATTATGAAGGCTCTAAGTTTGTTACTGATGGTTCAAATAGTTTGTTCGCTCATCCAGCACAAAATAAATTGGTTTCTTTCGACCATGCTGCCCAAGCTACAGAACTATTTGATTTCAACAGAAATACAGGAAAAATCTCCAATCCTGTCTCTCTGCCAATAAGATTTCCAGTGCTAAACGCTAATGGGAATGTTAATAATTACTACACAAAATCTGGAAGTTTCTCTCCACAAGGCAAATACTTTTACACACTGGAAGTGACAGAAATGGGTAGTCGTATCATTCGTTTTGATGTATCTAGCAACGAAGCAACCACAATCCAAAATTCTAAAACTGTTGTGGATAGCATACCGCGTTGGAGTCCTTTTAATTTTTTCCAAAGAGCATGGGATGGAAACATCTATTGCACAGTAGGGAGAATAATATTTAGCATTGCCCATCCAGATGACATTTATAGTACTATTGTCACGGATTCTCTAATAGGAAATAGCACAAGTGCCTTTGCCTACAACTTGCCCAACTTAACAGTAGTTCCTACGCTCCCCATCACCCAAGATTCCATGCTGTTACTTCAAGATACCTCGCTTTGTATAGGGCAGGAGTTAAAGGTGTCTCCTAGATTGGAAGGCGACCATTACTTATGGCAAGATGGTAGTACCGACCGCGATTATATCATTAAAACACCTGGTACTTATACCGTACAAGTCCAAAAAGGCAACTGTAACTTTTTAGACACGCTGGAGGTAGCTTCTTTTGAAGTGACTGTTACTTTACCCAACGATACCACTATATGCCAAGGCGAGGCTTTTGAATTAATACCCATTACCAATACGAGTAACCTAATTTGGCAGGATGGTACTACTAATCCAAGTTACGCTGTTTTGAAAACTGGTTTATACACTGTTGCTGCTAATACGCAAGGTTGCAGTGCAAGCGACAGTATTTTCGTAGAAATTATTGAAATGCAAGAGCAAGTCCTTCCTCAAGATACCACATTGTGTATTGGACAAACGCTTATTTTGACTATACCTAACGAAAACTTCGACGATATTCTTTGGAATGACCAAATACATAGCAATAGTTTTGATGTAAAAGAATCAGGACGCTATCAGTTAACTTTGGTAAAAGATGGTTGTGTGCAAACAGGCACTTTTAATGTTCGATTTGAGGATTGTGAAAACCAGCTTAAAACACCGAATTTATTTTCCCCCAACGGAGATAATCAAAACGATAAATTTAGGGTACTCAGTTTGGCAGAGGTGGCAATAGCTTCTTTTGAAATCAAGATATACAATCGCTGGGGGGATTTAGTGTTTCAAAGCAATGACATTAATGATGGTTGGGATGGGACAAAACACGGCGATGGGATAACGGCACTTCCCTCAGATGTGTATGTATATTATTACGCTGTTCAACTTATTGGCACGTCAGAAAAGACAATAAAAAAAAGGACAAGTAACTTTACTGCGTTAGTGAAATTGGGGAAAAACACTTAACAACCCAACCTTACTAGTCTGCATTATCATACGCTGGCAATTGGGTATGTAGAAACT
>JAAUTG010000349.1 GCA_012031785.1 Saprospiraceae bacterium
AAAAGGTTCAACTGGTCTAATTTACCTTTTCTTGGGTATGGATGCTCGAAGAACTATGAAAACATAGTCATAGACGAGTTGAAAATTTATAATCGCGCAGTTTCTGAACTTGAAGTAGGGCAATTGTATCACAACGAAAATCAAATTTTGCTTGCCAATCAACCCCAAAGTACGGTGTTGCAGCACTATCTTCGTACAGGTGGCAATGACCAATACAATAAAACGTTGGCTGCATTGACCGAATGGCGCAAAAAGGAAAATTTACTCCTCACTGACCAGCCAGAAGTTATGGTGATGCAAGAACTCAAAACGCCGCGACCCACTTTCATGCTAAGCCGTGGTGCTTATGATGCCCCTACTGAACAGGTATTTCCCAATACACTTAGTGCGATTGGTACATTTCCAGATTCATTGCCTCAAAATAGATTAGGATTAGCACAGTGGCTGGTGCAGCCGCAGCACCCTTTGACCGCGCGCGTTGCTGTAAATCGTTTATGGATGATTTGCTTTGGTAAAGGGTTGGTCAGTACACAAGAAGACTTTGGAAATCAAGGCAGTCTGCCTTCTCATCCTAAATTATTAGACTGGTTGGCAGTGGACTTCATGGAACATAACTGGGACGTGAAACGCTTGCTCAAAAATATCGTACTTTCCCATACCTATCGGCAAACTGCTATACCTAGCGAGCGCGCCAGATTAGATGACCCTGAAAATATATGGTATAGTCACTATCCTGCTCATCGCCTTTCTGCGGAGCTTATTCGAGATAATGCGTTAGCTGCCAGTGACTTATTGGTTAGAAAAATAGGTGGACCGAGCGTATATCCTTATCAACCTCTTGGACTTTGGGAGGCTTTAGCCACACGAAACGCTACCAAGTACGCACAACAATCTGGGGATAGTCTTTATCGTAGAAGCATGTACACGATATGGAAACGCAGTTCGCCACCACCAAATATGATAAGTTTTGATGCTCCTGACCGTTATTACTGCGTGGTGAGGCGACAAAAAACTGCTACTCCGCTGCAATCCCTCATTTTGATGAACGACCCGCAATTCGTGGAAGCTGCACGTCAACTTGCCACACGAATGCTGGTCAGTGAAGCTAATGCGCTAGAAGCACAACTAACACTTGGTTTTAAGGCTTCTCTAGGTCGAGTGCCGCGTCCGCAAGAGCTAGAAGTACTAAAAAGCCTTTATCAACAAGAGTTGGCAGACTTTAAGCAATACCCTCAACGCGCTGAAGCCTTGCTGACTGTCGGAGAATACCCAATTAACAAAACCTTGAATAAAGAAGCATTGGCAGCCGCCACCATCGTCGCTTCCACCATATTGAATATGGAAGAATTTGTGATGAAAAGGTGAGTAGGTGTTGGTTATTGGTCTTTTGATGTCGGTTTTGGTGTATACTAGATGGGTTCAGGGCGATAAGTCTTAGCTTCCATTCAGCATAAATCATAAAACAAAGACCAATTGTGTAACATCCGTTAATAATTCTAATTTACAATCCATCATAACTAATTTAAAATCTATGGCAAGAGCAACAAGAATCAATCACATTACCTTAGTTGTCAATCAATTAGAAACAGCAGCATTGTTCTACGAACAAGAACTAGGCTTGGAAGCACTGCCAGCTTTTTTGTTTGATTACCCTACTGCTTTTTTTAAAATCAATGAAGAACAGCAATTGCACCTAACCGAATGGGAAGATCAGGTTTCATTTCGGGGTCATGTTTGTTTGCAGGTAGATGATTTTAATACGCTTTTTCATCGCATGAAGGCATTGGATATTATTGATGTACAGCCTTGGGGTAAAGTACGCCAGTTACCAGATGGTGCCATGCAAATGTTCGTGCGCGACCCTGCTGGTAACTTAGTGGAGCTTTCTTCTGCTCCAAAATCAGACATTGACCCAGCTATTTTTGAAGATGAACTCTATCAAGCCGGTTTGTATGTGTCTGGTAGAAATGATTTTCGAGGTTACAAAAGCGAAAATGCAACCCTTTACCACGCGGAAGTTGGATAGAGAAAATTCTTGTTACGCAGTTTGCTTTTTGTTATTCGTTTTTGCCTGTTTCAGTAAGGGATGATTCACGTCAAAAAGCTATTTGCGTAACAATTATATCGTTTCAAAACATCAAATGGCTAAAAAGTTTGGATGACACCACACGTTTGCTTCAACGGATGGTCAAAACATTACTCTTCGTTCACCAAACGATGGATTCGGTTTTGATTCCCAAATATTTTTGTAAACCCTCGTACATCCTCGCCTGTCCATGCTCTATTCATCTCGCCATAACTACCGAATCGAGATTGCATTAAATCGTATTTGGATTCAATACCTTCTAATTCAAAGCGATAAGGATGCAAACGCACAACAACTTTACCCGATACGTTTTGCTGAGTGTCCTCTAAAAAGGTTTCTATATTTCTCATCACAGGGTCAAGGAACTGTCCCTCGTGCAACAACATTCCGTACCAGTTACCCAGTTGCTCTTTCCAATACTGCTGCCATTTAGTTAAAATGTGTTTTTCCAGTAAATGGTGTGCTTTGATAATAATCAAAGAAGCTGCTGCTTCAAAACCCACACGCCCCTTGATACCAATAATCGTATCGCCAACGTGGATATCTCTTCCGATAGCATAGGGCTTAGCAAGTGCCTGCAATTCTTCGATAGCTTCTACTGGATGTTCAAATAATTTACCATTCAGCCCCATCAACTCTCCACGCAAAATTGTAATTCCACCAAAGTAGGTTCACTTTGCTCTAATTGACTTGGGAAAGCCGTTTCTGGCAGAGCCTTGTGCGAAGTGAGTGTTTCTTCGCCACCTACGCTAGTTCCCCAAAGCCCTTGATTGATAGAATACTTAGCTTTTTCCCAAGTCCAATCTATGCCATTTTGGTTTAGATAGGCAATTTCTGCTTCGCGCGAAAGTTTTTGATCGCGGATAGGAGTGATAATCTCCAAATCCTTACCTAAAGTATTGAACACCAAATCGAATCGAACTTGGTCATTGCCAGCACCTGTACTGCCGTGTGCCACATATTTTGCATCAATTTCTTGAGCATATTTTACTACTGCTATGGCTTGAAACATGCGTTCTGCACTTACAGACAATGGATAAGTGTTATTGCGAAGCACGTTGCCATAGACCAAATATCTAACGCACTGGTCGTAATAATTACGTACCGCATCAACAGCCTGAAAAGTGACTGCCCCTAAATTATAAGCTCGTTTGCCAATTGTTTCTATTTCGGCTGCCGTAAATCCACCTGTGTTGACTAGCACCGCATGGACTTTTAGTTGCTTCTCTTGAGTTAAATATTTTACGCAATAAGAGGTATCCAAACCTCCACTAAATGCTAAAACTACTTTATCCATGAGTATTAAATCGTGTTGGATATTGAATAATAACTGACGTTACGCAAATGGTTATTCATTAAATTGGTGATTTGTTGGTAGCGTTTGGAACTGGTACTATACCATTAAACTTTAGTTGCTTTATGGTTAGCATTCGGAAGATTTAAAATAGAACATCCTCAGATAACCTCACAAACAAGCGACCAAACAACCAACTGCATCCTATAAGTAATGATTTATGTGATGTAAATGGCTGTTTGTACTTGGTATTTAGCCGTTTAAGACTGAATCTTTTGTAAACTTTCTATTCATTTTCAGTAGGAATTATGTAATCCCAAGAATACTAATAACGAACTGCTTAGCACCACATGATAATGACTGTTACACCAAAGCGTCTTCTTCCTGTAAAATCAAGTGCGACAGGTTGATGATAGGCATTTCTTCTTTTGAAGGTGCTAACATTCCCGTACACAAACACATCTTTCGGTTGTTGCGCGTCAGAATATCAAAATTAGGACAGCTTTGGCAACCATTCCAAAACGCATCGTCTTGAGTGAGTTCAGAAAATGTTACTGGACGATACCCCAATTCATAGTTTATTTTCATCACTGCCAAACTGGTGGTGATGCCAAAAACTTTTGCAGAAGGGTACTTTTCGCGTGCATATTTAAACACTTTGCGTTTTATCTTTTTGGCTAAGCCTTCTCCTCGATACTCATGGGCTACAATCAAGCCAGAATTAGCAACGTATTTTTCGTGGCTCCACGTTTCGATGTAACAAAACCCAGCCAATACACCATTCTGTAGAGCAATGATAGCATTTTGCTGCTTCATTTTTTTTCTGATGTATTCTGGGTCGCGCTTAGCAATACCCGTACCGCGCTCTTTCGCAGATTGCTCGTACATTTGACAAAGTTCTTCAGCATAGCCAAGGTGACTATCATTAGCAACCGTTATTTCAAATTCCATGTCAACAGTTGTTAACCTCCTCGCAGAGTGATTTGGTGAAAAAAGAAAAGAATAATTAAGACGAAAAAAGTAATGAAAGATACTTGAAGGGTATCAGATGCGCCTATATAGGTGTACCCTATAAGGCGTAATGTAAGCACAGCTTACGAAGAGAGAATGATATGTTACTTTGTTTCTAAACATAGCACAAATGTAGGTTATCTTTACACATCATGCAATACTTTCACAAAATCTTAATAAAATGTTTTTGGGGTAAATTACGACAGCTACTTATCACTAATACTGCAAAACCTTGCAAATCATATTACGCCAATCATTATTTGGTTATTGGTTGGATTGATTATTTGATAGATTTTAATTTTTCAATCTTTAGTTGCTTCATTATGAAGTAACTAAAGATTGAACGTGCAGCGTCAGCCACAGAT
>JAAUTG010000350.1 GCA_012031785.1 Saprospiraceae bacterium
TTGATTATGCGTTCAAAGAATACAGTCGCCGTTGGGCATTTAAACATCCAACACCTGCTGACTTTTTCCGCACGATGGAAGATGCTAGTGGAGTGGATTTGGATTGGTTTTGGCGAGGTTGGTTCTATGGTATTGAGCCTGTGGATATTGCTTTGGATAGCGTAAAATGGTACAAAGCGGACATTGAAAATAATCCACAGCCACAAGAACGCACTTTCACAAATAAAGTGGAAGTACCTTATGAAAATATTTCTAAAATTCGCAACAAGGAAGCAGGATTGAAGTTTTCGGTAGAAGAGGATACAGAATTAGTGGATTTTTACACTACTTACAAGCCTTGGGAAACAGAAGATTCTGTGCAAACTACTAAAATGCTCCTTTACGAAGAAACCTTTTCAAGTAAGGAAAAACAAGAAATGTTTGGCGACAAAAACTATTATGAACTGTACTTTAGCAATAAAGGTGGTTTACCGATGCCAATTATTTTGGAGTGGACGTTCAAGGATGGAACTAAAGAAGTGGAACGTATTCCTGCCGAAATTTGGCGTAAGAACGAAGATAAGTTCGCTAAAGTTTTTGTCAAGGAAAAGGAAGTAAGTAACATCAAGATGGATCCATTCCGTGAGATAGCAGATATTGATGAGCTTAACAACACTTGGCCCGCAGCCGAAGCGACACCTAGCCGCTTCCAGGTGTACAAACAGCACAAGACAGAACCAACGCTAAATCCAATGCAAAAAGCAAAAGGGAAGAAGGTAATTCGACCGTAAGTCAAATAAATGATTCGTGGAATGAAAGCTTAGAGATTTCATTCTACGAATCATTTCTCCTGTTCTGTTAGTCAATGTAATGTGGGATAAATCTGCTCAAATTATCGTGAACCAATGATTTGGTCTCTCGAATACCAATGCCACAAGCAGTATCCCCAACTATCCAACTACCTATTACTGGACGATTGCCAGAAAAATCAGGAAGCTCCATATAGCCTTGAAAAATAGAAGGATTCTTTCCATAATCTCCATCCGTCTGTACCAACCAGTTGCCTTGCTTAAAGATACCTACATTCGCACCTTCTCTACCCCAAATTGGCTTTTGCACAAAATTTTCTAGCTTACGAGCTTGTGTGTAAGCGGGCAACAACAAGGGGTGATTAGGATACATTTCCCAGAGTGCTGGCAACAAAGTCTTGTTGGAAAGTACCATTTTCCAAGCAGGTTCTATCCAAGCCGTAGCGGCTTCAGGGAGGTATTTACCAAATTTTTCTTCCCACATAAACTCCCAAGGATAAAGTTTAAACAGGTGTCGAATTGGCTCATTCCACTCATCTACAAAAGTCATTCCATTCCAGCCAAGTGCTTGCATGGTCAGATAGCTCACTTCAAGTCCAGCTTGTTGAGCGCAATCCATTAGATAAGCTACCGTCATGTAGTCTTCTTCATTCTCACTGACGGAAGCAAAGTGTATTTTTTGGATGTTTCTGCTTTTGTTGAGGTGTTGAAACTGTTGTAATAATGTTTCGTGAATACTATTGAATTGATCCTTATTAGCATACACATCCTGCAACCAATTTCCACTGCACCACAGATGCTTCTAACAGGGACGTGGGCGTATCAGCATTAAACTCCAATAATTTGATGTTGCCCGCCAAATCCATACCGAGATCAAACCTTCCGTAAACGGTTACATCATCCCATTCCCAAGTTTGGGCAATCCAACGATGTAGATGGTAAGGAATATGCCACTCTGCGAGTCGTTTATCTTCAATAGCACGCTCGACGACATCCATACACATTCCAAAAAGCTCTTGGGTGGCGGCTTCTATTTTTTCAATTTCTTGCATTGAAAACACGTAGCAAGCATTCTCGTCCCAATACTTACCGCCTATACTGTGAAAGTGGAAGCCAAGTGCTTCCACCTTTTCTTGCCAATTTAGTCTTTCGGCTACATATTTTCTAACCATTTTGTAGGAGATTTTAGGTTATTCAAATTATTTGAACATTTTGGTTACTCATTAGCTGGCAGTTCCGCCACTACTTCCTTTTCCACCAAAACCACCGCGGGAAGTAGCTCCTTCTCCCGTACCTCTGCTGCCACCACTTCCTGCTGAGCTACCATTATTATCTCGGTAACTAGGCTGAGTTATAGGGCGATAGCTAGGACTACTGATTTGGGACATGCTGCCCCCTTGATACAAACGCGGAGCAATCAAGCCACCAATAATAGGATAATACATTCCATAATGTCTTCTGTAAGCATTACCATTTACCATCGTATCTTTAGCATCTGGCGCGTCATTTCCATACGTCCAGTCGCTACTATTCGTGGCAGCAGTAGGTGAACCAGGCGTGCTAGGTGGCTTTCTATCCGAATAACAAGCCGACATAGTAATCGTTAAGCCTAGTACAATAGATGTTGATTTTTTCATACTCATTTTATTTTTTCGTGATATGCAACAAATATGCAATGCAAAGAGCTAAAATAAACAATTTATTCGATTAATCAAACAAAAAAACGGATAAATATAAGATCGTGTAAAGTGGTTATTCAATCTATCATGTGAATTAAATTTATTTATTGGATTTAGCCGCTTCATTGCCCAAAATGGAATAATAAAAACAGTTATTAAATCTTTTAAGTTTTAATTTTTAGATATTAACTGACGTTACGCCATCAGTCTTTAGTAGTTTAGTGTTTGGTCTTTAGTTGCTTCATTATGAAACCTTTAACAAGTAGTTCATGTATAGATAAACCAAGATTTATTGCGTCCAACCTGCCTGATCTTCCTAAACACCAAAGACGAATAACCAATTGCAAATTGCAGACATCACTTATGAGTTATTTCTCTCAAAAAATCCTCTTCTTGCAGGTAAACTAAGGATTTTTTTACATTTGTATAGCATAAGTATTTGCTAATTTTTTAATCAATCAACAAAACGAAAAAAACGATGCCAACAACATTTATTCATGCTGTTCTGTGGCTAATCATTCTATTCTCATCCACAGCGTTGCTACCTGCACAAGCCGTCTCCAAGCACAAATTGCAGAACCCAATGTCGGTAGCCTATTTGAAAGAAAATTTGAATAAAAAAAGTCCTCGTTTGGTATTAACAAAGGACAAATTAAAGGGATTACAAGAAAAAACAAAGACCGATCCTGTCCTGAAAAACTATTATCAAGCGATAAAACTTAATGCAGCGAAAGTACAAGAACAGCCGCTTTTAGAGCGTATTCAAATTGGAAGGCGTTTGCTGTCAGTGTCTCGTGAAATGCTTTATCGAGTGAATATGTTAGGTGTAGTTTATGCCATTGAGCGGGACAAAACGGTACTGGAACGCCTAAACGAAGAAGTGCTGGCGGTTTGTAATTTCAGCGATTGGAATCCTTCTCACTATCTTGATGTAGCGGAAATGTCATTAGCAGTGGCTTTAGCTTTGGATTGGACGGCAGGTGATTTACCTAATCTACTATTACGCTGGCGCAAAACGCATTGATAGAGAAGGGTATCCAACCGAGTTATAATCCGAACGGCAATGTGGGTTGGATTAATGGAAATAATAATTGGAATCAAGTGTGTCATGGCGGGATGATTGCGGCGGCTATTGTAGCTGCAGAGGTAAATCCCGAACTAGCAGCAAAAACTATTCATCGCGCACTTGAGGGTATTCCTCATGCACTTGAAGAGTATTTGCCAGACGGCGTTTATCCTGAAGGGGCGACTTATTGGGACTATGGCACGGGGTTTTCTGTGATTACATCCTCGATGCTGGAAACTGCTTTTGGTACAGATTTTGGTTTATCTGAATTTCCTGGATTCTTAGCAAGCGCAACGTTTTTAAAATCCATGATTGCACCCACTGGTGGCTATTACAATTTCGCCGATTGCGGGGACAAACGCGACGAAAATGGCGATGTAATATTAGCTTGGTTTGCCAATAAAACCAATAATGGTATCTTTTTTGAGCGCGAGCGTTTCTTGCGCGACCCCGCCAGTATGAGCAAGTTATCTCGCTTGGACGGTGCAGGATTAGTGTGGATTTCTGACATGAATATCAGTAAGCCGATTCCATTACCGACCGTATGGAAAGGAGGAGGCTCGAATCCTGTAGTGATTTTTAGAGGTGGGGATAACGACCCTCATCAATTTTATTTTGGCGGGAAAGGCGGACGTGGCACCGTGAATCATGGGAATATGGATGCTGGGTCTTTTGTTTTTGAACTTAATGGCGTGCGCTGGAGCATTGATCCAGGCAATCAAAACTACAACGACTTGGAAAAAACAGGTTTCCAACTTTGGGGAAAATGTCAAGATTGCGAGCGTTGGACGCTATTGACAAAAAACAATTATGGACATAGCACCCTGACCGTAAATAATGCCTTGCATGTGGTGGATGGTATGGCAAATATTATTGATTTTCAGGATGGCACACAGCCAGAAGCAACTATTGACCTTACGCCTACTTTTGCAGGACAACTTGCAAGTGCGAGCCGTCGCTTCGTCAAAACAGGCGCACAGTCGCTGCTGATTGAGGACAAAGTTTCCGTTCTTCCAGCTACAAAGTTGATTACGTGGCAAATGATGACTACCGCAGATGTGGCTATTGTGAATGGTGGTGCGTTGCTCTCTCAAGATGGTAAACAATTGAAAATAAATGTTTTATCGCATCCCGAATTGACGGTTTCTGTGATTTCACTTTTCCCCGCACCGTTAGCACTAGACCGCCAAATTCCAGGATTGAAGCG
>JAAUTG010000351.1 GCA_012031785.1 Saprospiraceae bacterium
GTTATACGGTTAGTCATTAGTCATTAGTCATTAGTCATTAGTCTTTAGTCTTTAGTGATTAGTCTTTAGTGATTAGTCTTTAGTGATTAGTCTTTAGTGATTAGTCTTTAGTGATTAGTCTTTAGTGATTAAATCTTTAGCTGCTTTACGGAGAAGTGTTTGGGAAGTAATTATTACTTGAAAGTTGGTTATTTGTTAGATGGGTTACTTGTTTTTGGTTGCTAGGAACTGGTATTAGTCCGTTAAATCTTAGTTACTTCAGGATAAAGTGTTTCCCCTTAAAAATAAATAAGCAGTTGCATCATATCAGGGATTCTCAATCACTCCTCGTTGGTTTTTAATCTTTTACAGTGCAGCTAAAGACCAACAACCAAAGACTAATCAATAACCAAACTTCGTAATATCAATTACATCATGGATATTCAATGGGTAGCACAAGCAGATATAGACCGCTTAAAATGGGATAGTTGCGTACATTATGCCACAAAATGGCAATGTATTTGGATACAAGTGGTTTTTAAATAACGTCACAAAAGATTGGGATGCTTTAGTGGAAGGAGACTATGAATCGGTTTTCCCCTTAACTTGGCAAAAAAATATTTGGGGAAGTAAAGTTTTGCAACAACCTATTTTGGCGCGAGAACTTGGAATTTATTCTATTCATTTGCTTTCTGCCAAACGAATTGCTGCTTTTTTAGACCGTATTCCAAACGAATATAAAAAAGCAACGCTTGCCTTTAACGAACAAATACTTCCTGTGCAACACGCTAATAAGGATTGGAAAAAGCAGCCGAACTATCAACTATTTTTGCAAGAGGATTACAGCTTGCTTAGAGAAAAATACGACGCGCAACTCCTCACTGCCCTATCCACTCCACACGCAGGACTGAACACAAACTTTAGCTTGAAACCTGAACGATTAGCCGATTTTTTTAATCTCCATAGTCAAGAAAAGAATAAAACACTTAAATACCATGCTTTACTCAGAATCATGTACAATGCTCTGCATCGCGGCTTAGGCTTTGCTGCTGGTGTTTCGGACGAAAAAGACAACCTTTTGGCAGTGGGTTTTTTCATTTATGGGCATGGCAAATTATTAAATTTAGCCTCTGCTGTTTCCAAAGAAGGTAAACACATTAATGCCTTTGAAATATTGCTTGACTTAATTATTCAAAGTAACGCAGGTCGTCCGCTAGTTTTTGATTTCAACAGCAACGATAAACAATATGCTTGGTTTGGTGCATTGCCCAACCATTTTTATGAGTGGCACCATAAGTTTTGAAAAGTTCAAAAGCCAAAATCAACTGTTTTTTATCAAAAAGATGCAATTTATTCAACAATAATACTTAAATTTGGCTACTCATTACTCATTAGCATTATTCAATTGAATGAAAAAAATATTGTATTCACTAACCTTCTATCTACTCGCGCTGTTGTTGTGCAGTTGTAAACCCAATACTTCTTCTTCAACCAAGTCAGTGACTACTACTCAAATGACAAAAAAATCGTTCCATCGAGTAGGTATGGTGCTGGTTCCAGGTGGTATGCTGAATATGGGTGGAGACAACAATCAAGCAGATGCGGATGAGTTTCCCAAGCACCAAGTGATTGTAGATAGCTTTTGGATGGATGCTACGGAAGTGACAAACGCTCAGTTTCAAGCCTTTGTAGAAGCTACTGGTTATCTTACAGTGGCAGAGCGACCTATAGTTTGGGAAGAACTTGCTCAAACACTTCCCCCTGGCACACCTCGTCTTCCTGATAGTTTGTTGCAGCCTGGCTCGCTCGTATTCGTTCCAACCAATAGCCCAGTTGCTTTGGACGATGTGTCGCAGTGGTGGAAATGGACAATTGGAGCGGATTGGCGACACCCTGAAGGACCAAAAAGCAGCATAGTAGGCAAGGGAGATTATCCAGTTGTACAAATTGCATGGGAAGATGCAGCTGCTTATGCCGAGTGGTCAGGAAAACGACTACCCACAGAAGCAGAATGGGAATGGGCTGCAAGAGGCGGCTTGGAAGAAATGATATATCCTTGGGGCGACGAAGATGTGAATGTGGGAAAGCCAAAAGCCAATTTTTGGCAAGGCGTGTTTCCTTTTCAAAATACAGAACAAGACGGCTTTTTTGGTGTCGCGCCTGTAAAATCGTTTGCCCCCAATGGTTACGGGCTGCACGATATGGCAGGCAATGTTTGGGAATGGTGTTCCGATTGGTACAAACACGATTTTTATCAGCAAGCAACTGCTACTTCCAACGTCTTGCAAGGTCCTTCCAGCAGTTTCGACCCTGATGAGCCATATACGCCCAAGCGAGTAATGCGTGGTGGTTCTTTTTTGTGCAACGATGATTATTGCTCTGGGTATCGCGTAGCTCGCCGCATGAAATCCAGCCCTGACACGGGTTTAAACCATACAGGATTTCGATGTGTACAAAAGGCTTGAAACTAACTACGCAATTTGCTTTTTGCTATTGCAGGCTACTTTATGCAAGTAGGAAAAACCTTTTCAGAAAGCCAATCGCAAATAGTGAATTGCATTACATCAGTTACTTGTCTATCACTTTGGGTACTTTAAAATAAATACCATCCGTGAGCGGTGCATTTTGCATTGCTTGGTTACGTGCGATTTGATGATTTATACTATCAACCCGCAATACGTTCACTTCCTCTGAAAGATAAGTAAGTGGTTCAATAGATTGGGTGTCAATAGCTTGTAGCGTTTCCACCATATCCAAAATTCGCTCTAAATCTCGCGTGATGGTCGTGCGTTCGTCTTCTGATAACTCTAATCTTGCCAACTCTTCTAAACGAAGGATAAGTTGTTGATCTATTTTCATTTACTTTGCATTTTTTAGACAGCCACACAAAGCATTTTTAGCTGTCTTTACGTTTTATGATGCAAGTATAGTAGTAATTTACGAATCGAAAAAATGACTATGCCACAGCTAGGAGAGGAAAAACCCAATTTAGAGTTAAAATCAGAAGAATTATCCATTACGCTTTCCATCAATCATCAAGAATTAAAGCGAATGCCCGACCAACGTTGCTTATTAATTTGCAACCATCAGATGGAAGAATTAGATAAATGGGTGCTAACTCAGATTAGTCAACTTTGGAAACAACCGATGTTAATTTTTTCTGCACGTAAATCAGACGAGGCAGATACACATATCCTAAAGATTGATAATCAATTGGCGGATAGTATGCTAGACCCTAGTTTGCGCTTTATTTATCTGCTGGAGTTAGCAATTCAACAGTTGCCAGAAGATAGTTCTTTAGCAATACCTATTAATTTTACACCCAAGCTGTTTAATGGTATTCGGCGCACGAAGCATCTGCACATGGCCACAGGGGTGATTAAAAAATTTAACCTTCCTATTATCCCAATTCATTTGGTGCAAGATGACCTTCGCAACATCGCTAAGCTCAAGCAACGCATTTGGAACACGCCACTAAAAATAACTGCAAGAATAGGTAGCCCCATTCCGCTAGACGTGCAGCATAATCTTCAACAGAATCAACAGTTTTTAAAGTACCTCCAATCCAAAATCTACGCGCTTGGTACAAAACTTGAAATCAAACCTTCTTTGTTTAAACCTTTGTCGCTGCGAAATACGAGTGAAAAACTTGAGCCTATTGACCCTCCTTCAGAACAAACTGCTATTGAGGAGGAAATACAACAATTAACATACCAGAATCTGCTTACTTCCAGAGGACAATTTGATGTTTTTATCGCAGATGCAATCCAAATACCTGTCGCACTTCAAGAAATCGGAAGACTGCGCGAGATCACTTTCAGAATCGTAGGAGAAGGTACAGGAAAAAGCAAAGACCTAGACGAATACGACCTTTACTACAAACAATTTATTATTTGGGATAGAGAAGCCAAGCGCATTGTAGGCGGCTATCGCTTGGGAGAGGGGGATGTCATTTTTAGGAAGTATGGTATTGAAGGGTTTTACATCCACAATTTCTTCGAGATTGAAGAAGCATTTTATCCTATTATGGAAAAAGCAGTGGAACTGGGACGTTCTTACATTGTAGAAGAGTATCAAAGACAAAGACTCCCTCTTTTTTTACTTTGGAAGGGTATCCTTCACTTTTTATTGAGTAATCCGCAATATCAGTATTTGTATGGACCAATGAGTATCAGCAAATATTATTCTGATATTTCAAGGAGTGTGATTATGGAATACGTGAAAAAATATTATTTTAATCATGAATTAGCACAACACCTCACTCCGAGAACGCCGTTTCAGTTTCGCTCTGAGAAGGTAGATATTAATTTGCTAATTGAAAATATGGATGAAAGTATCCGCAGTTTGGATTCTTTTATTGAAGATATTGAACCCAGCCATTTTTCCTTGCCTGTGTTATTGAAACAATACCTCAAGTTAAATGCCAAATTCATCAGTTTCAATGTAGATCCCAATTTTTCTGACGTACTGGATGGTTTTATTCTTTTGAATTTGAACGATGTGCCTTACGCAATGATTGATGCCTTGAAAGGAGAAAAATAATAGGTTCTGTGCTTTGTAACTGACGATATTACGCAATTTGCTTTTTGCTATTCGCCATTAAATAGCAAGTAGCCAAATCAAAATGGCGAATTGCTAACACCAATGGTTACTCATCATTAAAACATAGGCAAATATTTTTGTCCTAAATTGTCCGTAAAAACAACAATACTAAAACTTCAAACCTTCTTAATCGTTTAGTTTGTTTTCATTTATGCG
>JAAUTG010000352.1 GCA_012031785.1 Saprospiraceae bacterium
TCTAACGTTAATCCTAAAAGCACCTAGTGGAAATGCTCTAAAGTTGTTTTTACTAAGGTTAATTTCCTCTAAATCAGCCAATTTAGCTATACTATCAGGAAGTTCAGATAACTGATTTTTCGATAAGTCTAGTGTTTTTAAGTGGGTTAATTCACCAATTTCGCTAGGTATTTTGATTAAATTAAGATTCGATAAATCCAAATCTGTACTTCCTCTTTTTTGTTTACCAGTATTTTTTCCCTTGCTAATTCAAAATTTCTGCTCAATACTTCATTTACTTTATCGTACAGGGATTGTAACGCAGTTTGGTAAGGTTTAAATTTATCCCCATTCAATTTCGCTTTTATCTGAAGAATTTGTTCAAACCTATCTATTTCTGACAATTCTTCGTTTTCAATCAATTTCGTTATGTCGCATATACTGCCGAGTAGTTCTTGGATATATATTTTGCTTTGATGCTTAATAAAACTTTGAATGGATTTGAACAAAAGGGGAAGAGGAGTTGTCCGTTGAAAAGTTTTAATAAGGTCTTAGTACGTTTATCTAACGATTCTATTGAAAAGTTCAGTGTATCCGTCCATTTTAGTTCTTTATCATTACTATAAGCCAAAATCCGATTCATAAATACCCGAAAAGCACTCGGATACAAGAAATATTCGCTTATTCTGTTTTTTAGCAAGCGGTAGAAATTATAGGCGAATAAATGCGGCGTGCAAATCGGGTCTGCGCCTTGCGCGATGTACCAAATCTCGTGGGTTTGGCTAATCCCCATTTGATTGAGTTTATCCATAAGCGCGTAAGGGAAGGAAGATATAGGAAATATCCAGAATTTGCCAGAAAAGTCATATCTTAGTTTGGGAGATGCTGTGCTTCGACTGTCTGCTAACAATTTGCAAATTGGAAACCATACTCTCGCTTACTTTTTTCCTGCGCCTCTTGCTTGCCTAATAAATAATCCAAAAGATGATGTCGTAAGTTTTTTGACTCATTTCATCCAATGCTGCGTTTACGATGCCGTGTTCCTGTCCAAACGATTGTATGGTTAGCTGTTCTTTTGGCTTAATGTGCGAATGGTACAGGTTATCCAATGGCATCCTGACGAGTTCCTCTTTGGTTATTTTAACTTGGTACGTAGTAGCAGGGTCGTCATACTGAACGGAAGAAATTGTTGTTGTTCCCTGATCATCCACCAGTAACATGCGCCATTTCAAGGCTTCGAGTAAAGTCTTGCCATTCCAATCTTTTTTCAAAAAGTCAATTTCATCCTTCGACTTTCTTTCCATCTGAGTTTCGGAATGAAACTTAAATGGAGTGACCAATTCTGAATGCTCATTCGTTCCATACCTTTCGATAAAGGAGTTCTTGAACATTCGCATTTGAAACTCTAAGGTAGAATTGGCTGCCGCCGCATAGTACAAGCCTAGTTGGTAGTAGCTCAAAATGTTAGCGATGACATCTTTTAGTGCAGTTTCAAAACTATGCTCCTCTTTATAATATACACTGGTAAGCGGAACAAAGCGATGCCAAATGCTGGAATCCCAAAATTTAACCCTGGAGTCTATCCTGAATGTATGATGTGTAAACTCATTCCAAGCTATCTCCTCATTTCCTTTTTCTTCTTCTTTTTCTTCGGAATAGATGGTAGTAATGTCAGTATAGGAGATGGTCACGATAGGTGCATACGGTTTGGCTAGACGCTGATGGCTTCTCGCGCCATCAAATGATATAAAAGGTCTAAGCTCACTTTTGCATAATGCATCAAATACATTTCCGTTGGTAAGGTGCTTGCTTTCTAAGAGTAGAAAAACGATTTCTTGGTGATGAGGTGATAATGGTGTATTTAGCGATACAAAAGCCGATTCTATTATACTTATTACATTGTCCCAAGTTAAATTCCCAGTTTCTTCGACTTCACACAAACAAGATTTTGCTTCATCGAATACATAATAAATCGTTGATATTGGCATAATGGTTTCGTTTTACTAGTGAATGAGAGTATAAACTATATTTTATAATTTGTTTTGACTGTTGGAAACTGCTTTAACAGATGTGGATATTTCTTTTTAATTGACTTTACCCGATAAAGAATATGGTCCGAAGAATTGTATTTGAGATGCTCTGCCACATCTTTTTTTTACACCATTTTTCAGTACCAAAGCCCTTTCTATTGCGTTTAAGGTTGTCCAAGCGTGTCTTTCTTCAATATCTGTTATTGAGCTATCAGGAGTAGGTATTACTTCATCTACTGTAGTATTTGAAGAAGTCGCTTGCACGTCCGATTTGTATTGAACAATAATATCATCGGGGAGACAAGCCATCGTGACTTTTTCTGTACTCAATACCTTTTGCTTGATTTTTATGCCTTTTATTGTATTTTCTAATTCTCTGATGTTGCCAATCCAAGTATATTGGTCGAGCATTACATCTAAAACTTCTTCCTCAAAATTGCTTCGTAACTCTTGCTCATTCATCTTTGTGAAGTACAACAGCAAATCCAACAAATCTTCTTTTCGTTCTCGCAAAGGAGGAATTTCTATTGGAAATACTTTTAAACGCTGGTATAGGTCTTCTCTAAAGTTGCCTTTTGCCACTTCTGCCCGTAGATTTTTGTTAGTAGCCGCAACAATCTGTACATCCAATTTAATGTCTTTATTCGTGCCGATGGGGCGTATGGTTTTGGTCTGAATAAATTGCAATAGTTTCACTTGGTTTTCTAAATCAAGGTCGCCTATCTCATCCAGAAAAACGATTCCCTTATCCGCCATGTGCAAACGCCCTTTTATATCCTCCTTAGCATCTGTAAATGTCCCTTTTTTTGCACCAAACAACGTGCTTTCTATCAACGATTTAGGAATATTGGAGATGTGAATTTCCTCAAATGGATGGTCGCAGCGTTTGCTGCTGTTGTAGTGCAAAAAATTGGCTGCTACGCCTTTTCCTACACCTGTTTCCCCTGTTATCAACACCGTCATCTCTGGCTCGTCTGCTAATATTTTCAGTGTTTTTCTGATGTTTTCCATCGCTGGAGATTTACCTAGCAGGGGCGTTTCAGGAGGGTTTTTATATTCGTACTGCGCTTTTACTTGACTTATTTCTTGCTTGAGTTGATTGTTTTCTTTTGCTAATTCCATTGGAATCAATACATCTATAAAAGTCTTTCCCCACTGCTCGGTATTGTAATCTTTTTTGTACAAGAAGCTCTGTGCGCCTTTATTCATCGCACTTACTACAATACTTACATCATTTTCGTTGGTGACCACAATAATAGGCGTTGCAGGTAATACTTTTTTGATGTAAGTGATTAATTCTAATCCTATTTTCTCTTTTGAATTATTATCCAACACCAAATCCAATAATACCAAATCGAAGGGCTTTTTAGATGCTAACTGTTGTTCAAGATGTGCTACATTCAATGCTCCCTCAAACTCGAATTGTTTGCGAAAAGCAAATCGAATGTCCCTATGAAATTCTGGGTCATCATCCACAATAAGAATCAAATAATTACGGTGTTGCATATTGTCCAGTTTGTGAGAGTAATGTACTGATTGTCTCCAGCTTTCCTATACAATTCGATGCCATAAAATATTCTTTTCCCTACATCTCGCCTCAAAAAAAGGATGAATAGCCTCCATCAAATTTTTTATGGTTTCAAAATCGTTGAAAAATGGCAAGCAACTCAAAAAAGGATAATAATTAGAAAAACGGTTTCTGAGCTTATGCCAATTTTCCACCAGCACACCATCGTCCAAAAGTTCTTTCTGCAATTCTTCAAATGGTGTCCCACCAGAAAGCTCGTCGTGCAATATTTTCAAACGCCTAAAAATAGGTGTAAACAATTGCACCACGCTATCGTTGCCGTGTCCTTCAAAAAAGCGCTTCAATTTTTCGCTCATATCTAGTCCGCCCGTGAAAACAGGTTGCCAATCTTCACTTACTGCCTTAGCCTGTGCCAGTGGCTCAACCATATTTTCTGGTAAATTCAGCAAGTCAATATAATTCGCCTGTTGCCCTGCCGCAAGTCCAAAGGTTATCATTTTTAATGCAGGATAATGCTTCTGGAAATAACGTTTCCAAAGGGCGTCGCAAGCAATGAAATGCTCATAATGCCAAATCGGGCTAAACAAAAAAAGTATTCGCTTTTTATTTCCTCTCCTATTCGATAAGGCGTTAGAGCAAATGCCTCTTCTTCCAGCCGTTTTGCTATAAAGTCAGACAATTCCTTACTTGTGGTATAATAAGGTACAAGTTTAGTCATAAATACTTTCTGGCATAGCGTTTAAGAGTTGCATGAAATTTGTTCTTAACGTGTTGAAATATTGGTTGGGGTTTGTAAAATCTTGAGTTAACACTTTGTATGTTTCGTTATATAGCTCTACAAGGTTTTCTTTCTTTTCTGAATACGCGGATGAAGAAAGGCTTTTATCCCTATTTACTTGATAAAATTCCTTAATTCTCATTTCCCATAATTCCTTGTCTTTTAGATATTTGAAATCTTCTTCTAGCGGATGATTTTTGAGTAGTTGATTTAAACTTGTTGCCTCAATATCTTTTTGGGTTGTTAAGCTAATAAAATGAATAAATATTTTTTCAATAAATTCAAATAGAAAACGCTTAGGTTCGTATTTGTAGTAATACCAGACTTGATTGAAATATTTTTCCTCTAGTTCAATAACACCTATCTTTTTCAATTATGAATAGATGGTTTAATTTCACTATTTTCTTTAGACA
>JAAUTG010000353.1 GCA_012031785.1 Saprospiraceae bacterium
ATTACAACATCATGGATTTTCCTTGGCCCATGAGCGACCGAGATTTTGTTACGTATAGCCAATTCAAACAAGATGAAAAAACTGGAAAAATCATTTCCCAATCCATAGCTTCTCCAGAATATATTCCTACAAAAAATGGAATGGTTCGTATAGAATTGCTAAAAATTCGATGGGAACTCACGCCACTTTTGGATGGAACGGTACAAACAGAATATTTTTTACTTTCTGACCCAGGAGGAAGCATTCCTGATTGGGCGATAAACCTCGCTTTAGATTATGGACCGATACAATCTATGCAAAAGTTTAAAGCCCTTGTCAAAGATCAACGCTATCAAACCGCAAGTCTGAACTTCGTTAAGGATTTCAATACTGGACGACGCTAGAGTAGCCTAACAAAATAGCTACTCTCACCAAGATAGAGGTTTAGGGGTTACTAAATTTGGCTCGTGCTTCTTCCTGAAAAGCACCTCTAAAAGAAGTTAATAGAGTTCAAAAATAGATTGATGAACACTATAATTTTACTACTTGATGCTTTTTGATATAATTATCGTCAATATCAATGCCTAAACCAGCGCCAGTTGGTACTTTCACTTTCCCATCGTGTATTGCTAAATCCGAAGTCGCACAAGTGATTGGCATTTCGTTGTTAAATCCTTTAAATTCGTGAAATGGACCTGCGTTTTTCACTGCCGCCACAAAGTGCATCATATACAAGTACCCCAAGCCCGAACCTGAGATATGTGGAATGCAAGGTTTGTTTTTCACCGCTGCCATTTTTGCTACTTTCATGGAGCGAATCATGCCACCAAAGTAAAAAATATCAGGTTGCACAATATCTAAACCATCATTCAAAATCAGCCATCTAAAGTTGCGTGTACTAGGTTCTTGTTCGCCACCAGCAATTGGTATTTTCAATGCGTCTGCCACCTTTTTAGTTTCTTCGTACCAGTCGAAAGGCACAGGTTCTTCGTAAAAGTCGAACTTGTATTCTTCCATCATTTACCTATTCTAATGGCTTCATCTACGGTGTAAGACCCATTAGAATCTGCATATATGACCATATTACTACCAAATGTTTTGCGAATGAGTGGAATGAGCTTTTGAGTTCTATCCGCCGGAAAGTCTTTATTGTTGCTCATTCTACCGCCTACCTTGAATTTCAGAGCTTTGGCTTGAGATTCTTCTACTTGTTTTTGTATTAACACGATAGATTCTTCTGCTGATTTGCCTCTGTAGTTATTGGCTTGATAAACTGCAATTTCTGGATGATAGGTACCACCAAGTAATTCGCTGATGGATTTATTGGCTATTTTTCCTAACATATCCAATACCGCAAACTCTATGGTGGCTAAGGGAACCCAGAATGCCAGATTTTGTAATTTATAGTTGCTTTGATGTACATATACTTCTTCTAACAGTTGTTCCCATGCTCTAGCATCCTTGCCTTTGAAGAAATTTTGAAGCCGATGAACAAAAATTGGAAAAGCGCGCGCATTTGATCATTATTGCTCACTGATATTCCTTCTGCACCATTTTGGGCATACACTTTGCAAAGAAAACTGTCTTCGTGTCGCAGCAACTCGACGTGGTCTATCAGGATGGGTTCAGGAAACCACTGAGTGTTCAGTACAGGTTCGTTGAAAGCCGCATCCACTAGTTGTTCCTCCTTTTTTCGTGCTAGTAAGTTAGCTGATTTGGCACTTGGTGAAAAAGAACCTACTGCCGCGCCCAGCGTGGCTAACTTCAAAAAGCGACGACGGGTGTTTCGTTTTGTCATAATTTTCTAATTTTTATGCATAATGTTGAAACTCAAAACCGTATTTTTGTTGTAGTTGTCTATTCGTTGTAAAGATATAAGCTAAAATTGACTTGTCAAAATTCAACAAAATTTGGCAAAAAACGAGTCTAAAAAAATAACCTATCTATCTACGCGACGATTACTAACAGAAACAATACCAATAATGAGTTATAGAAGTTTAAATGAAGCTGCAAAAGATTTGGAAAAAAATGGTCAACTGTTACGCGTTAAGACTGAAGTAGATCCAAACTTGGAAATAGCAGAAATTCATCGTCGGGTGTTCGATGCTCAAGGTCCGGCTTTGCTTTTTGAAAACGTAAAAGGTAGCCCATTTCCAGCGTTGTCCAATCTTTATGGCACTTTTGAACGAACTAGATTTTTGTTTCGACATACTTTTGAGCGCGTTCAAAAAGTAATTGAACTGAAGGCAGACCCTACTAATTTATTGAAAAACCCGTTTAGATATATTGGTGCACCTTTTACTGCTCTTTCTGCTTTGCCGAAGCGCGTTCGCTGGAATGCCCCAATTTTGTATGGCACGACCACAGTAGATCAATTGCCGTTGATAAAATCATGGCAAATGGACGGTGGCGCATTCGTGACCATGCCACAGGTAATCACATTGCCGCCGGGAAAGAAAAATATTATGCAGTCTAATATTGGAATGTATAGGGTTCAATTATCTGGTAATGAATATATTACAAATAAAGAAATTGGAATGCACTACCAGCTTCATCGCGGAATTGGCGTGCATCATACTCATTATAAAAGGTAGAAGAACCTTTTCGAGCCTCAGTGGTGATTGGAGGACCGCCCTCTTACCCTTCTCTGCTATTATGCCTTTGCCAGAAGGACTTACAGAGATGACTTTTGCTGGAATGCTGGCAGGAAGAAGGTATGGTTATGTGTGGAAAAACGAGCAGCTACTTCCCGCAGACGCAGATTTTGTGATTACAGGTACGATTCGAAAGACAGAAACTAAACCAGAAGGACCTTTCGGAGACCATTTGGGCTATTACAGTTTAAAACATGAGTTTCCTGTAATGGATGTAGAGCAAGTGTATTACAGAAAAGATGCAATTTGGCACTTTTCAGTGGTTGGAAGGCCTCCTCAAGAAGATAGTAGTTTCGGTTATCTGATTCACGAGTTGGTGAAATTGCTTACCCCACAAGAGTTTCCAGGTATTAAAGAGATTAATGCAGTGGATGCAGCAGGCGTACATCCGCTACTTTTGGCAATCGGTAGCGAACGTTATATGCCGTTCCGAGAACGCAAACCAGAAGAAATCCTGACGCAAGCCAACCGCATTATTGGCTCTGGGCAGACTTCTTTAGCGAAGTTTTTGTTTATTGCAGCAAGTGGAGATGACCCTCATTTGACGACGCACCATATTGATCAATTTTTTCATCATGTTCTGGAGCGGGTGGATTGGACTCGTGACTTGCATTTTCAAACGCGCACTACTATTGATACGCTTGATTACTCGGGTTCAGGCTGGAACGAGGGTTCTAAAGTAGTTGTTGCTTGTTGTGGAGAACGACGCAGAACGCTGAGCAGTACATTGCCAAAAGATTTTGATTTGCCACTTGGGTTTAAAGCACCTCATTTTGTGCAGCAGGGTATTCTTGCCATTCAAGCTAATCCATTTCGGGACGAAAGCGCGAGAGTGGATATGAATAACCTCACGGACTATTTAGCAAAGTTTGATTTGACAGGCATTCCGCTCATTGTGGTTTGTGACGATAGCTTATTCTTGGCTGCTACGCTAAATAATTTCCTTTGGGCAACCTTTACGCGCGCCAATCCTTCACATGATATTTATGGCGTGGATAGTTTCATACAGTTCAAACATTGGGGTTGTCGAGGTCCACTGGTGATTGACGCAAGAATTAAACCACACCATGCACCAGAGCTAGTACCTGACCCATTAGTGGCAAAAAAAGTAAATGGTTTATTCAGTAAAGGCGGAGAATTATATGGCAAGATATAACTGATGCTATGCAGTTAGTTTTTAGTCATTAGCATTTTGAAGTTACATCATCTTTGTGGACTGATAAATGAATGATGTTAACATGCTTTTTGAGAAAAGTTACAACTTGTATGAATACATCGAAAAAAACAACTTCGGAGAGGTTTAACCTTTTTAGAACCAAACACAGGTGACCAATAGTGTATATCAGGTTTCGATTAGCTTATTTCAGTAGCTTATTCTCCAATTACTGACTGATTGTTACAAATAGCTCACTGTAAAACGCAAAATGCTTAATGTTTAACTTTTTGATTCATCTTTTCGTGCTTAAAAAATGTTTTGGGCAAAAGGAAGTTAGACACTGCAACAATTCTGTGCGGTTGACTCCGAATTAATTGTTTTTTAAAAATTAGTTAGACAATGCTGAAAGCCGTTCTTATTGATGATGAACCTAACTGTTTGAGAATGTTGGAATGGGAACTCCAAAATGCCTGCCCAAACGTACAAATAGCAGCAAGCTGTGAGTCTGGAAAGGAAGGACTTAAAGCAATACAAAATTACCGTCCAGATTTGGTGTTTTTGGATGTAGATATGCCGTATATGAATGGCTTTGAGATGTTGGAGTTATTGCCCAATATTGATTTTGAAGTAGTGTTCACCACTGCTCACGATGAATACGCAGTAAAAGCTTTTAAAATAAATGCACTTGACTACCTGTTAAAACCAATAGATGAGGACGAGCTAAAAATAGCTGTCGAAAAAGCGGAGGACAAGAAACGCAACTATCGCCCCCACGAATCCAAAGTCAGCAATGACCCTAGAGAGAGCGCGATTAGAAAAGTTGCTCTACCCACTTTTGAAGGGCTAGTATTCGTAGAAGTTAATCAAATAATATATTGTCAATCAGATAATAATTATACAAAAAATATTTTTTAAAATTCAGAAAAAGACCTTTTT
>JAAUTG010000051.1 GCA_012031785.1 Saprospiraceae bacterium
CTTTTTGATGAGAATGCACTTTTCAATCATGTTCCCCTGAGTCCAATTCCACAGTTGGTATTGGTTGGCCTTATTTTGGAGAATATAAATTTTATCGTTAGCTTTCCACTCTGCGTTAATAAATATTTTTTCATAGGATCCTTGAAAATCATTCCATTCGAAAGAACGATTTTTTTCGATCAGGATGGTGGTTGTGTAGATTTTCATTTGGCAAGAAAGATTCAGATCTATTTTCTTTCACATTGCTGTCATTCAAAGATGCTGACGAAAATGTTCATATTGATAATTTCGTCTTTCCTGGTCTTGTTGTATCAATGAGAAGAGTATCCCGCTCGGATATTGTCGTTGTGATCATCATGAGATCCACCTTTCACTGGGGTAAGTGGACTGTCGTGGCAAAGGATCACAATTTTCGTGTAAACGAGTCTCTTCCAGCAGTCATATATACGAATATGGTCGTCACCTTTTGCTTTGTCCAGTAATTAATGCGTCTTCCCGTATTGTTATTCGTAGCAACCGTCTGCAGTTTTGTCTCCGTTGTTTGTAGGAGGGGTCTGGTCCACCACTAGTAGTGGTGGGGAATCGTTTAATAACGAAACACATCAATCACAAATCAAAAATGATAAATACAGATATAAAACAACTTCAAGTACAGTTGGTGGAGGATGATCCGAATTTTGCAGAGCTGATTGTTAAGTTGCTCAACAGTTTGGGTATCAAGCAGGTGGTGGTGTCTAGTAATTATGAGGATGTGGTGGAAGCGTTTAAAGAACAGGAAATCGAGTTTGCGCTACTGGATGTGGATTTGGGGAAAGGCAAAGCTTCGGGGATTGATTTTGCGAGGTATATTAGAAAGGCTCGCCCTAATTTGCCGATTGTGTATATCACCTCGCTTTTCACGGAACAAACCTTTCGAGAAACCAGAGATACACTGCCTTCCAGTTTTTTGAATAAGACGATGGATCAGTTGAGCCTTTACCAAGCCATTGATTTGGCGGTATTGCAGTATGTGAATAGTACCATGACCATGACCGTATCTAGCTCTAGTCAGCCACTACAAATCACTAATCAAAAGGTTTTTTTTAAGGTGGGAAATGCGTTCAAAGGGATTGATAAGAAAGATGTGTCCTATTTTTATGCGAAGGATAAAATGACTTATGCGAAGGTGAGTGGTAGAAATTATCCTACCAATATGGCGTTGAAGGATTTGGAAGTGTATTTGCAGGACGATTTTATTCGCATCCATAAGACGTATTTGGTGAATAAAGCATATATTGATACCATAAACACACAAGAACACAAACTTCTGATTGGAGACGAACCACTGCCAATTGGTCATGCTTATGAAAAGTCGCTGATGGAGGAATTGGATTTTTTGAAGTGAATAGGAAGCGTAAGCGACTTAGACTGGAGAACAGCACAAAAAAAGCCCAATGAAGTGCATCCTCATTGGGCGAAACGAACTTATGTTAATTTGTATATTAACCTGTATTACTAAATACATTACAAAGGTAAAAAATCGCCCTGCGCAAGCAACCACAATTAGGACGAGGTAGAGGAAACAACAGATGAAGACTTGGTTCTTTGAGATGAGCAGGGAATAAGATTGGTAAGGGATAAGAGGAAATGAACTACAAACTTTTAGCTTGCTCCAAGTCTAGTTGAACAATATGAAAAGGGCGTTTTGTAGGCAAAAAAATAGCTCTACTGTCGGAATCGTCTATTTTTCAGCAACCATTTTCCTTCAGGGCTTGTTTTTGTCTTGATTTTGATTGCTATGTCATGCTATGCAATTTGTAATTTTATTGCAAGTTGCCTCAATTGGTAAGTGTGCTATGGCAGTACAAGCAACCTTTTTAAAAAGTAAATCGCCAAATGCAAATGGCGTACTACTTAACATCACACTATTCCTAATTCATGAAACTAACGCTTGGATTTTCGCCTTGCCCCAATGATACCTTCATTTTTATGGGATGATGCACGGAAAGGTAGATATGGAGGGCTTAGACTTTGAGTGCTAATGACTGATGTAGAGGATTTGAATAAAAAGGCTTTTAATGGCGATTTGGATATTACCAAGTTGAGCTATCACGCTTTGGCGCATTTGAACCCTAAGTATGTACTATTGGATGCGGGAAGCGCGCTGGGAAATAACTGCGGACCTTTGCTGGTTGCCAAACACCCGCTATCAGATGCGCAAATTGCAGCAGCAACAGTAGCAATTCCTGGAAAATATACGACAGCTAATTTTTTGTTTAGCTTGGCGTATCCTCGTGTAGGGCAAAAAAAGGAGTTGCTTTTTTCAGAAATTGAGCAGGCAGTGCTTGATGGTGAGGTAGAGGCGGGCGTGATTATCCATGAAAATCGTTTTACGTACCTAGAAAAAGGCTTGGTGCAATTGCGCGATTTGGGGGCATACTGGGAAGAAACTTATCAAATGCCTATCCCTTTGGGGGGAATTGTGGCTAAGAGAAGTTTGCCACACGCCACAATTTTGAAAGTCAACCGCGTATTGCGACGAAGTGTAGAGTATGCTTGGGCAAATCCAGCAGCAACGATGCCTTTTGTGGCAGCACACGCCCAAACCATGCAGCCTAACGTCATGCAACAGCATATTGATTTGTATGTTAATTCTTACACTGCCGATTTGGGGACGATGGGTAAAAAAGCGGTAGAAACGATGTTTGCTGTGGCAATAAACCAACACATTATTCCCAAGCTGGAAGAAAATATTTTTTTGTAAAAATTATAATGCCTGCTTGGTTGGGAGTTGTTTGGTTAAGTGATTATTGCGTTATGGTTTTTTTGAGAAAATTATAGTGGAAATAGGTGTTGTAAACGAACCCCATAAACAAACAAATGACCAAATAACCAACCACAACCCATAACCATTTGAATAATCAGTACGCTCCAAAATAACGTCTCAAGAACCACTCAAGGGTTAAGAGGAGGAGTAGAAGGAAAAATATCCATTTCAACTCAATAATGGGTCTAGTTTGGGTGGTTTGATAAAGCACGGGCTTAACGTTACCTTGGGCTTGCAATTGTTCTGATAAGGTGTTGATTTGATCAGGATAGAGCATTAAGCCGCCGTAAGTTTCGCTTAAAATGCGCAGTAGCCCATGATTGGCAGTGGTTTCATATTGCTCCAATTGAATGGGTTGCACGCTGAATTGTCCTTCGGCAGTCAAGGTTTCACCATTCAAATTACTGGTGCCTTTAAAAGTGTAGTTGCCAACTGGTAAAATACCTACATTCAATTGGTAGGCGTTTTCAGTTTTATCAAAAAGAAAGGTGTAATTTCGATTGGATTCGTCGGTAATCACTAAATTGACATCTGGAGTGTTAATTCGCTCGTAACTGGCATTGTAAAGTTCTGCTCCAAAACCAATAGTTTCGTTTTCATTGGTGATATTTTGGTCAGGATTGATGCGAAGTCTTCTTTTGTCCTCCTTCAAGGCAATATATTGCATAGTTTTTCCAATCAGTGCGTCAAAAGTTTCGTGGTTGTTGTGCTGAAGATAATCAAACAAACGCCACTTCCATAATCCTTCTCCTGCTAGAACCCCTACTTTGGTGTCGTTAGAAGTTCCTAAAATCAGTAATGGTCGAGGGGTGTCAATGCGCCCGACGCGCTGGCGAAGCAACACATTTGCATCAGGGTTGGCTTGGTAATCTCCAAACGGTACTAATAAAGGTGGAAATTGGCGTACTGTTTGTAAAATGGTTTCCTCTAGGGTAAACAAACTAAAATTTGGTTGCACAATAGGCTGCACGTCGTCAGTATTACGTCCATCACCCTTGATGGTGAGCAAGGATTGATATTGGTTGAATAAATTGAGGTTACTCTGGGTGCCGAGAATGAAAAAATGAGGTATTTTTTGAGCGTTTAGTACGGCTCTCACCTCGCTGGCAGCTTGCGTTTTACTGGGCAGTTGATGTAAAATGACGAAATCGTAGGTATTGACCTGCCCTTTAAAATTAGTGATGTAAGCCGTTGTAACCTCATAATTTTTGTTATTGGTCAAGGTTTGTTTCAGGGCTGCGAGGTCAGGATGTGGTGAATTGGCAAGGAGTAAGATTTTTTGTCGAGCGTCTAGGACATCAATGAAAAAATCTTTTGTATTGTTTTCTAAAGAAGCCTCTTCGCTGATACCTGTCAAAGTGGATGGCGATAACCGCTGCACTCCTGCTTTGGTCTGCCTCCAAAATTCACTTCGCGGGTGGTGAAAAATCATCTTGATTGATGTTAATAGGCAGACTTTGAAGTGTTTTCGCATTGCCATTTTCTACTTTTGAGACTATTAAGTTGGTATTCTTTCCTGCACTATTTTGGGCGGCAATGTCTATTTGTATAGCGAATCGGTCGTTGAGATAAGCAATTTTATTGTGGAAAACACGCTTTAGAATAAGGTCTTTTTGGGGAATGGTGTCACCTAGTGCGACGGTATAAATAGTGGTATTGAGCTTAGCATTGCTGTAAATTGGGTTGCTCCCTTCATTATAAATACCATCCGTAGCCAAGATGATTGCACCTAAGTTTTGGTTGCTATAAAGGTCGTAAGTGTAGGTTAGCAATTCAGAGATATTGCTTACTTTGTCGTTGAAAGCGGTGTCAATACCTTCTCGCACCTGACTACCAAACGAATACGTTTTGACCTCAAAATTTTCAGCAAGTGTTGTACTTAAATCCAAAAGTTGGCTTTGATACTGTTGTAAGTCGCTGGCAGAAAAAGCGGCTTTAGCAGATTCAGAAGCATCTTGCGCAATCACGATGATTGGCTTTTGGGTTTGAGTAAGAATGGATTTTAGCAGAGGGGAAAGTAACAAAACAGCTAATAAGGTCACTAAAGTGCCTCTTAAAATGCCTAAAATAGTGTTAAGCATTTTGGATTGCTCCTGAAAACGGCGATCTCTAAAGTAAAGTACCATCGCATAACTTACTCCTAACGCCACACAAATCAACAAGAACCAAGTCGGGTACTGAAAGGTCAAATTATTCATATTTCTATTAACGCGCCAAATGACGCAAAGTAAACCATTTTAACAAGAATATTAAAATTTTGTTAGCTTTACCACAGTTTTTAAACAACATTTACCATTACTGATGTTATGGTATATCGTTAGATTAGTTAACTGGTTATTTGTTGGGTGGTATTTTAGCGAGCAATAGTTCCTTATTTAGGAGCAAATGACCAAATAAATTTAATACATCACACAAATTTTGATAAAAAAAATAGGTAAATCGCATGAAAAAATTGTTAATCACGGTAGTTTTTTTTCTTTGTACAGTCAGTGTTTCTTTAGCTGCTTATGTACTTATTCCAATGGACGAGAAGCAAAAAGATCATCTCAAGGCTTATGGGATTACTTTTTGGGTATTGGAACAAAATATAGAAGCGTATTGGTTGCTCAATTATCGAGGTGGTAGTTTTGCGTTTCAGCATACGCGAATTTTTGAAAAAGAGTGTTTGACCAGAGGCGTGAGTTACGAAATTATTGCGGATGGTCAATTTGCTAATATTCAATCTGAAATCGCTAATCCAGAAGTGAATATGGATGTGATAAAATTGGAGGTTGCGCCCAAAGTGGCAGTCTATACACCAGAATTTAATGAAAAAGGGGAACGCATCCAGCCTTGGGACGATGCGGTGACTATGGTGTTGACGTATGCAGAAATTCCTTACGAAGTGGTCTATGATACTGAAATACTGCAAGAGGAGCTGGTAAAATACGATTGGTTGCACTTGCATCATGAAGATTTTACGGGACAATATGGTCGGTTTTATAGAAATTTTCATGCTCAACCTTGGTATAGGGAAAATGTGCGGCGTATGGAAGCACTAGCAACCAAAAATGGCTTTGCAAAAGTGTCAGAATTGAAACTTGCCGTCGTCAAGCGCATCAAAGAATGGGTTGTTGGTGGTGGTTTTATGTTTGCAATGTGTTCAGCTACGGACACTTATGATATTGCTTTGGCAGCCGATGGCGCAGATATTTGTGCGGATATTTACGATGGTGATGCAGCAGACCCGAACGCACAAAGTAAACTGGACTTTAGTAAAACTTTTGCATTCAAAAATTTTGAGTTGATGCGCGACCCTTTGATTTATGAGCATTCGACTATTGATAGAAGCATGACAAGGAATGTAGTGCCAGAGCAGGATTACTTCACTTTGTTTGATTTTTCAGCAAAATGGGATCCTATTCCTTCTATGCTTACTCAATGCCATACTCGCACCGTGAAAGGCTTTATGGGACAAACCACTGCATTTGGGAATAACTATATGAAATCAAACGTGTTGGTGCTTGGAGATAATAAACCAGCCGACGAGGCGCGTTATATTCACAGCCCATTAGGAGAAGGGTTTTGGACGTTTTATGGTGGACATGATCCCGAAGATTATCGCCATTATGTGGAAGACCCGGAAACGGATTTGAGTTTGCATCCTAATTCGCCAGGCTATCGCTTGATTTTGAATAATATTCTTTTCCTGCAGCCAAAAAGAAAAAGCGTAAAACCTGATTGGTTGGTTGGTGAATTGGTCGTTTGCTGATTCGGTTATTTGCTGGTGCTACACCTGACTAACAAATGACCAACCCAACAAATGACCAACTCAATAAATTGCCAGCTAACCAAATGACCAATCAACAAATAACATTCATGAATAAAAAAGCAATCTGGGTTATCATTGGGTTAATGAGCATGGCGCTGCTCGGAATTACCTTGCTACAAATTAACTTAATTATTTCGGCGGTCAAGCTAAAAGAAGATCAGTTCAAGCAAAACATTTTTGACGCGCTTTACACGGTGGCGGAAGAATTGGAGGAGCAAGAATACTTAGAAGTGAGGACGCGCTACTCTAGTGGTTATGCTCGCCGCTACTACGAAAGAGAAGGAGATAGAGAAATTCTAGCCCTCTATTTGAATAGAGATTTTGGCGAATATACTAGTGCTGTGAACGCTAACACGGGAATACTTGACCCTCAATCTTATTCGGATTTGGTGCTGCACCGTTTAAAAAATGGTTTTGAAAATAAACCCTTGGTCAAACGGATTAACCTCGAACAATTGCATGGATTGATTTATCAAAAACTGTCGGACAAAGGCATCACTACTGACTTTACTTATGGAGTTTACGCAACTGAGAAAAAATGTTTTGTCATCATGGATGGGCATTATTTAGTCGAAGAGCCTAGCCCAAAAGGTTTTTTGCCTAGTCAAGAAAACCTTTATAACTCCGATTATAAAGTACATCTTTTTGCGAATGGAGAAGTGGCACCTGGACATTTGATGGCGTTTTTCCCCAATGCGCAGGTATTCTTGTGGAGCCAAGTGTGGCTGAATATTATTGGGTCAGTTATATTCACTTTAATCATTATGTTTTGTTTTGCTTACACTATCACGGTCATTTTTGAGCAAAAGAAACTTTCTGAAATGAAAACTGATTTCATCAATAATATGACCCATGAGTTCAAAACACCTATTGCTACTATATCGTTGGCTGCGGATTCTATCACTAGCCCTATGATTGCTGGAAAAACTGAAAAAGTGCAGCGATTTGCCAACATCATTAAGCAAGAAAATGCACGAATGAATAGCCAAGTGGAAAAAGTGTTACAAATGGCGTTGTTGGACAAGAAAGACTTCAAACTAAAGTTAACAAGCGTCAACTTGCACGAAGTCATTCAGCAAGCGCTTGAAAATATCAACTTGCAGGTCGAAAAGCGGGAAGGAAAAGCCGTAGCCAGTCTGAGAGCTACACAGCATATCGTGGAAGGTGATTTAACACATATTTCAAACATTATTAACAACCTTTTGGACAACGCCAATAAATATTCACCAGAGCATCCTGAGATTATTGTGCATAGTAGAAATGTGTCTAACGGGGTGGAAATCAGCGTGCAAGACAAAGGAATTGGAATGACTAAGGAGGCGAGGAAACAAATTTTTGATAAGTTCTATCGCGTGCATACTGGCGATTTACATGATGTAAAAGGGTTCGGATTGGGATTGAGCTACGTGAAAGCCATGATGATTGCTCATAAAGGCACAATCGAGGTAAAAAGTGAATTGGGTAAAGGCAGTACGTTTATTTTATTCTTTCCTTTCTACGTTCATCATGATTGAGTTGTAAAAATGTACTTTGGTATTCAGTTATTTACAGATATGGTTCTTTGGTAAGAATAACTTTTGGAAATGATAGCCTAAATGAACCCAATAACTAGCTAACTTTTAAAATGAACAGTTTGGCATAATGCCTCGAAATAAACCTTTTATACCCCAATAGTCAAA
The DNA here is from genome assembly GCA_012031785.1 of Saprospiraceae bacterium. Classification (GTDB taxonomy): domain Bacteria; phylum Bacteroidota; class Bacteroidia; order Chitinophagales; family Saprospiraceae; genus JAAUTG01. The sequence continues at coordinate 8,297 of JAAUTG010000051.1, forward strand.
CTATCAATTATTCATTATCAACTAAAATTTATGTCTTTACGCGCGAAAAAAGTGAGCGAATCTGAAACCATCATGTCGGAAATGATTATGCCTAACGACACTAATTCTTTAGGTAATTTAATGGGAGGAAATCTATTGCGTTGGATGGATATTGCAGGAGCAATTTGTGCAGGTAAGCATTGTGAAAGAAGTGTTGTGACTGCCTCTGTGGATCATGTCTCCTTTAAATTGCCCATTCCAGTTGGTGATGTAATTACTATAAAAGCCTCTGCTACAAGGGCTTTTAGCACTTCTGTGGAGATATTTGTAGAGGTGTTTTCTGCCGACATTAAGGGTGGAAATTCTAGGCGATGCAACGACGCTTATTACACTTTTGTTGGGTTGGATGATGCTTCGCGCCGACCAGTTACTATACCACCTGTGCTTCCTTTATCGCGTGAAGAACAAGAATTGTACAATGGTGCTTTACAGCGTAGAGAACTGCGCTTAATTTTGAGCGGTCGAATGAAGCCAGAAGAGGCTACTGAAATCAAGTCATTGTTCCTAAAAAAGTAAAAACTACAAAATGAATCCAATCATGTCTAATTTGTATAAATCGAACCGTGTAAAGATGATAAGCTATAACATTAAATTATTTTGGATTATTTTTTTAATCATATTTTCTAATCTGTCCTTACAAGCCCAAGCAGCAAATACTCCAAAAGTTGAGTTGCGCGGTGCGTGGATTGCGACGGTAAACAATATTGATTTTCCTAAAAAACCTTCTCCCAACAGCGTCGCGCAAAAGAGCAATGGAGCAAATTGGTGGAAAAACTTAAAAAGATAGGCATCAATACTCTTTTTGTACAAGTTCGACCTGCCGCCGACGCGCTCTATGAATCCGATTTTGTACCTTGGTCAGCGTTTCTAACTGGAAAACAAGGTACTGCACCTGAACCATTTTATGACCCCATGCAATATATGATTGAAGTGGCACATCAGCAAGGCATGGAATTTCATGCTTGGTTAAATCCCTATCGCGCACTACTAACTTAGATACCCTTTCGCTCTCTCCTTGGCATGTGTTTTACAAAAACCGCGACTGGATGGTGGAGTATGATAATAAATTTTACATCAATCCTGGATTGCCTGAAGCTCGACAGCACATTGTACAAGTAGTGGAAGAAATGATCAGGAAGTATGATTTAGATGGAATCCATCTGGATGATTATTTCTACCCTTATCCCGTCAAAGGCAAAGTCTTTGCAGATAGTGCAGCCTACCAACAATACGGCGAACCTTATGGCAGTTTGGGCGATTGGCGACGAAATAACAACAATCAACTCATTGAAGCTCTTGCAATTGCGGTTAAAGAGAAAAAACCTTACATCAAGTTTGGGGTAAGTCCATTTGGTGTTTGGCGCAACAAAGAAGATGACCCACTTGGTTCAAATACTCGTGCGGGAGTAAAAAGTTATGATGACTTGTACGCGGATGTGTTAAGTTGGTTACAAAAAGGTTGGCTGGATTATGTAGCTCCACAGTTGTACTTCAATGTCGGCTATCCTCCAGCAGATTATGCGGAATTGCTGAATTGGTGGCGAACACATTGCTACGATAGAAACTTACTAATTGGTCATGCTGCCTACAAAGTGGGGGATAATCCTGTGGAAGCATGGCAGAACGCAGGTGAAATCCCTAAACAAATTCGGATGAATCGGGCTGTAAGTGACGTAGATGGAAGCGTGTTTTTCAGCACTAAAAGTTTGTTAAATAATCCGCTGGGCGTTACAGATTCTTTGGAAAATTACTATTACAAATACCCTGCCCTTGTGCCAAGTTTAGTGCAGGATGAAATGCAGCCTGTTACACCAAAATTAAAAAAAGTAAAAGGGAAACCAGAAGGTGTATTGGTCAAATGGAAATTGAATAAACCCGCTGCCACCAAAGGATTTGGGTTACTTCCACCAGACCGTTACATCATCTATCGCTTTGCACAGGAAGGCAGTAACGATATGAACGACCCGAGCAATATTTTAGCCATTACAGACTACAGCGGAGTGCAAAAAAGTTATTTGGATACCACTGCCGAAGATGAAGGGATTTATGCTTATGCCATCACAGCAGTCAATCGCTTTAATAACGAAGGCAGATTGAGCAATAAGATTCTAGTGAGAAAAAATTTAGCGCGTGTAAAAAAAATCAAGTACGAAAGCTGCGGCTAAGCGCAAAAAAAAAGACATCCAATAATAGTGGGTTGTAGCTAAGCATCACCGCTGGCAAAAGTGGAATGGTCGTTACTTTTCTACATCACAACACTAACCAATTGATGTTGCGCAATTTGCCTTTCAACTATTTGGGCGAAAAGCAAGTTGCGCACCACCGCTTACTAAGCAGGCTAACCAATAACTAAATGACTAATCCAATAGTCAACCAGTGGCATAGCATCAGTTCATAACTTATGCAACAACTTTTTTATTCTTTTCTAGGCTTGATGGCTCGTGTCATCTCACGCTTTCCTGGGGGACCAGGTAAACACTCTATCTCAAAACCAACACTTCGGAGCGTTCTTTTTACTTCTCCTTTTGCGCAGTAAGTTACCAAAATACCTTCGTCTTGAAGTGCGTTGAACATTTTTTGCATCAAAGGAGCTTCCCATAAAGTAGGTTGGGAATTAGGTGCAAAGGCATCGAAATAAACAATGTCGAAGTAATTCTCTATGGTCACTTCCTCAAATTTGGCAAGAGACTTGTAAAAAGTGAAATTGGAATCAATCACAAGCGGTTCGTTCCAGTTGCAGTGATGTAATAACTCGAAAACGTGATTACATTCCTTTGGCATATTCAATATGCTATTGAAATTCAAATGTTTCACTTGTGCCAGCGAAATAGGATACGCTTCTACTGTTTGATAATAAATGGACAGGTTGCGTTTTCGAGCTTCCAAATAAGTCATAATGGCGTTCAAACCCGTACCAAAACCCATTTCCAAAATTCTAATATCGGGTTTTAATACTGCTTTAAAACGCAAAGCAGCATCAATGAACACATGTTGCGTCTCGCGTATTGCGCCGTATTTAGAGTGATAGCTCACCCCAAATTCATCCGAAAAAATAGAATGAGAGCCATCATGCGTCTCAAAAATATGCAACTCGTTCATGTTATGACCAAAATGTTATATCAACAGGTATAGAATTTGCGAGATTCAAATATATTATGCAGCTCGCCATTTGCTTTTTAAAAAGTTTTCTCCTACTTATGTGGAAAGCGTGCAAATTAAGTTTATCTGAAATAGTTGCATTTGGGCAAACGGCGAACAACAAAAAACAGATTGCATAGCGTCAATTTGTAAGCTTGATGTAGCTAAACTTTATATGGTGAAAGCAAATTCTACTTCTATGTAACCCATGAATAGTCCGTTTAGTTGAAGCAGACTAGGTAATTCTAAAAGGATAGCACCATGAATGGACTAGTCTTTCGTAAGCAAGCTTTCCGTCTTTGATTTAGTTGGTCTAAATGCCTGGAAATCAATGTACCTGAAGAATGTAAAACCTAAGTTTAAGTTTAAATCTACACCTCAAAGATTAAAGGTTACATGATTAAAAGCTATCATAGTAGCATTCTTTCAGTTCTTCTACGCTAATGTCCGAGTGTGAAGCGTCATAAGTGCAATACGCATCCCGAATGAGCAGCACTTGCGGTGTTTCGTGGTGGGTACTGAACACTTCTGCGACCGCCGAAGAAACTGCACGGTAGCTAAGTACATCTAAATAATAAGTGATTAAATTCGATTCTGAAAATGACCATTCTCTTTCCAATCGCCATTTTGCAGCCTGACTAATGCTACAATTGGTGCTGTGTTTAAAAATGAGGCAAGGAATCTTTTTTGACAATTCTTGAATTTCGTTGATTTGTTCCTCTGTGTGGAGAAGTCGCCAATGAATCATGTTATGGCATTAAAAAACCTTAGACAAACCGTTGTATATTAAAGATTTGTCTAAAGTCTATGATTGATAATTTGTAAAATGATTGATACGTTATTTCGTCAAACCATTAATGACATTACTAATCACACTTTCCAAAGAGAAATTATTCGGACAACCGTAGCCACGATTGCAAGAACTGAAAGATGCTGTCAGAGCCAAAAAACCAATAAAAACTAGAGCTTTCTTGATGCTTTTTTTCATGATGAAACTGATTTTGATAAAATATTTTACTTAGGGAATTAAATTTAACGTTAAAAAGTATGCTGTGAATTAGAAACCGATTACTTATCAAATGGTTGCGTAGCTTATGGTTGAATCTAACAACTCGTAATTACACTTAATAGCCAGTTGATCTTGCTTACTTTTTGTTTTGTAAACTACCACATTCTAAACGGAAACGAACAAAATTTAGTATTTTAATTCTATTTCTTCTCAATTAGACCAACCTTCTTTTTGCACAAAACTAATGAAGAAATGATGTTGAAAAATGTCAGAGAACCAACTATTTTTGCACGGGTTATCTAAATCGCCTCAATAGTACAAATTCATTTACAATCTATCTACGTTTCATATCCAAAAATGTTCTTATGCGTATTCATTTTATTGCAATTGGTGGCGCGGTGATGCACAACTTAGCCCTTACCTTACATGAAAACGGTCATCAAATCACTGGTTCTGATGATGAAATCTACAATCCTTCCCGCGACCGATTAGCAAAATATGGATTGTTGCCCAAAGCAATGGGCTGGTATCCTGAACAAATTTCTACAGAAATAGACGCGATAATACTTGGGATGCACGCTCGAAAGGATAACCCTGAACTTGCTCGTGCGCAAGCCCTTCAATTACCTATTTATTCCTATCCAGCTTACATTTATGAACACGCTAAATCCAAACAACGAGTAGTTGTCGCAGGTAGTCATGGCAAAACGACCACCACTTCTATGATACTGCACGTACTTCGTCATCATAAAATTAATTTCGATTATTTAGTAGGTGCGCAGCTAGATGGCTTTGATTTAATGGCAAGACTTTCCGATGCCCCAATTATTGTAATGGAAGGCGATGAATATCCTGCATCGCCGATTGATTTACGACCAAAAATCATGCACTATCGCCCACATGTGGCTATCATCACAGGTATTGCTTGGGATCATATCAATGTTTTTCCGACTTTTGAATCTTATATTAGTCAATTTGACCAGTTCATTGATACTATACCCACAGAAGGTCATTTGATTTATTTTGAAGGTGATGAACATCTTAAAAACATCGTAGCTGCCAAATCAAATCCACCAGAACATATCACTTGTTATGAACCTTTTGAATCGCGTATTCAAGCGCACCAAACTCACCTAGTGACCGAACAAGGACAGGAAATTCCGTTACAAGTATTCGGGCAACATAATCTTGCTAACCTCAAAGCGGCTTATTATGCTTGTAAAGCAATTGGTTTGAGCGAGGAGCAATTTTTTGAGGCAATTCCAACGTTTAAGGGAGCTGCTAAACGACTACAATTGTTACGCGAAAATAAGGACTTTGTAGCTTATCTCGACTTTGCACACGCGCCCTCCAAAGTGGAAGCCACCATTAAGGCTTTCAAAGCACAGTATCCCGAACGTCCACTAACTGCTTGTCTGGAGTTGCATACATTTAGCAGTTTAAATAAGAACTTCTTGCCTCAATATCGCCACACGATGAATGATGCCGATCAAGCCATCGTTTTTTACAGTCCCCACACGCTGGAAATGAAACGTTTAGCACCTATCGAACCAGCAGAGGTACAAGCTGCATTCGATCATCCTAATCTTCGTGTGATTACAGAACCTCAGCATTTTAAGAATATCCTACAAGATATACGTTGGTTCAACCAGAATTTACTGCTGATGAGTTCAGGTACTTTTGGAGGACTGGACTATAAAACATTTGTAGCAGGCTTAGCAAGCAATGACGAATAAGTTGTTGCAACTTATTCATCATCACTTAGTCTAGTAGGTTAGCCAACAATCAGAATTAATCCCTGAAATTTAGGTCTCTAGTGATCACCCCATCGAATAGAGAATCCTTAGAAGCTGAAGTAATCGTCAAACCAGTTTTAAGAATACGATTTTTAGAAGAAAGCAACCCTAAGCCACCTTCAACATTACTATATGTCGGTATTTCCTGTGAACTAGTGATGCCAGTATTGGCTCGTCGGATGTTGATGTACTCTAAGAGTTCATTACCACCCGCAGTAACTTCTACATCTAAACTTTTGAATCTCCGAATGGTGGAAGAAGACGCTTCCAATGAACTTTTTAAGAAATTATAAAAAGCAATTCCTTCCACAGTAATACCTACTCTTTGTTCGTTGCTACTAGGGCGAATGAAATTGGTTGCTACTTGCCATTCGAGTGTTTTAGGTACAAATGGTCCATTAATACCAGTTGATGATTCCTCAATTAAAATATAAAATTTTACATCATATACTGCGGCTTCTCCTTCTGGTCGCCAAGAAATGCGAATATCTCTTTGGTATTCACTCCAATTGATTACGTCTCCAGGTTGACCACTAATAAAAGTAAAATCTGCTAGTACAGTAGTAGTGGCTCGGGCTGGGCTACTATCATCTCCTCGTGTGACAACCAAATTAAGTTTCTCGCCACTTTCCAACTCCGCCCCTCTTGGCAACTGCATTTTGTAAAGGTAATTTGGAGCGGTAGCAAACACCCCTTCATCGCGTCCATAACCTTCCAAACTAGCATCCACTTTTTGCAAAGTAATCGTTTCATTGCGGCTGGGGCGTACAATTTGAACCAAAGCATTGTCGTAATAAAGCGAATCGGGATTCTTTGCCAGCACAAAGGCATTCACTTTGGGGTCTAAAAATGCTTTTTCAATTCTAAGGTAATGAGCGGTGTCCTGGCGAGAGATAATTCCATACACAATTGGAATATCCTTCCAAGTGGTAGTTAAATCTAATTCATTGGAGCAAGCATTCAAAACTAAACTCAAGATGACTAAAAAACGGAGTGATTTCATAAACTATATATTCCTTTGTTGTTAGCGCTGTTGTAGGATTATTATTTTAGCTGATCTAGTGCGCTAACGAGATTTTACTTTTTAAAACTAATTTAAGCTACAATAGGTTTAGGGTTAAAGTTCATTACTGAGACAAAGATAGGGAAAAATAAGTATCAGTTACGAATTAAAATTACGAGCTCTTAAATTAAGTATTTAATAGTGAATGGATTACGAAATGAAATTGATGTTTTATTTATTTCTCATTGCTAAAGCATAATTTTTTAACGCTTGCTATGGTTCATCACTTAAACTGAATCTAAAACCAAAATTATACTTTTTGTAAACCACTTGCATGAAACTACCAACTACTAAATGGTTGTTGCGAATTTTTACCTAGTTCTGATAAATCCCAAACTTTTTCACGAGCTAAGTGTATGGTACTTATTTACAACAATCACACATCCGACTGTATGAAAAACAACTCTCGTATTGAAGCTCGCATCAAACATGCGATAGTAGGTGAGTTTCGTATTGCTGATCGCTATCTTTCTTCCGAAACTAATTTTAAAGAGGACTTGGGATTCGATGATTATGATATGTTATTTTTATCTTTGGCACTCGAAGATGAGTTTGAGTTGCTTTTCACTGAACAACTTGAGTTTGAGGAAATGAGGGACTTGGTAAAATTAGTATCAGATCAGCTAAAAACAGATACTTACATTAACTGATTATCAGTCAATTTTGAACAAAAGTAAGCTCGTTTTTAAGTTACTTTATCAGATAAATCGCTTCTAGTGTACAAATGAGGCTATCCATTTTGGTGGTCAACCATTTTCAAGTAGATTCGTTTGTGTACTAGAGGCTTTCATCTGGTGGGTGAACCTCCTAATTTTAGCAACCTACAAAAGCAAACAGCCAACTGCGCAACGTGAATAATATGAAAAAAAAATAAAATTAACACTTCACTGCTTGGTCGTGTGCTTATTCTAGCCCGACCTTACAAATGGATATTCACGATTGCAACCTTGTTGGCAGTAGCGATAGCTCCAGTGGCTACAGTACGACCTTTTTTGATTCAAAAAATGGTAGATGACCATATTTTTCATGGCGATATTCAAGGTTTGTATTTATTGGCTTGGATAGTGATTGGTTTCACGTTCTTGGAAGCTATTATGCAATACTTTTTTTTTATATTCTACACAATGGATAGGTCAGTCTGTGATTCGCGATTTAAGGGTTAGAGTTTTTAATCATATCAACAGTTTAAGATTAAGCTACTTCGATAAAACGCCAGTAGGTACTTCTACCACGCGCACCATCAATGACATCGAAAAAGTCAATGAAATATTTACCCAAGGAATTATCAACATCATCGCTGATGTACTGACCGTAGTTGCAGTATTGGGTATTATGTTTTATTCCAGTTGGCGTTTGACGCTTATTGTGTTAAGCACTTTTCCTTTTTTGGTGTTGGCTTCTTATGTGTTTAAAGAAAAAGTAAAAGTCTCTTTTCAGCGCGTTCGGAATGAAATCACGAAGATGAATGCTTTTTTGCAAGAACGTATTTCGGGTATGAGAACAGTACAAATTTTCAATGCCGAAAAGCAAGAAATGGAGAAATTTAAGAAAATTAATCGAGACTATACGCAAGCAAATTTGGATTCGATTCTTTATTACGCGGTATTTTATCCTGTCGTTGAAATTATTGCAGCCATAGCACTTGGTTTAGTGGTTTGGTACGGAGCTGGCCAAGCACTAGAAGGTAAAGTGACATTAGGTATTCTAATTGCATTTCCCATTTATCTGTCTATGTTAACTCGTCCAATCCGCGTGTTGGCTGACAAATTCAACACTTTGCAAATGGGTTTAGTGGCAGCACAAAGGGTTTTTGATTTGCTAGATACCAAAGACCAAGTAGAGCCTTCGGGTCAGTTGCGACCAAAATCTTTTCAAGGTGAAGTGATTTTCGATCATGTTTGGTTTGCATATCATCAAGACGAACACGTACTGAAAGATGTCAGTCTTCAAATAAAATCTAGCGAAACGCTTGCTATTGTTGGAAGTACTGGTTCTGGAAAAACAACGATTATCAGTTTGCTCAATCGTTTTTACGATGTAAACAAAGGTGCTATTTGGTGGATCAGGTTAACATTAAAGACTATGAATTGTCTGCCTATCGCGATAATATTGCTTTGGTGTTGCAGGATGTATTTTTGTTTTCGGGTAGTGTGATGGAAAATATCACCCTTCGCAATGCGGCTATAACTCCAGCGCAAGTGATAGAAGCTGCTCAAATGATTGGCGCACACGAGTTTATTTTAAAATTGCCAAACGGCTACGATTATCAAGTGATGGAACGCGGCGCAACGTTATCTATGGGGCAAAGACAGCTCATTTCCTTCGTCCGTGCTTTGGTGTTCAATCCAAGCATTTTAATTTTAGATGAAGCAACTTCTTCCATTGACCCAGAAACAGAAAGCGTCATTCAATATGCGATTGAAAAACTCATCGCTAAGCGCACTTCTATTATTATTGCGCATCGCTTATCTACCATTCGTCATGCTACTAATATTTTAGTGTTGCATAAAGGAGAGGTCAAAGAGTTTGGTTCACACGACACCTTACTACAAATTGAGGATGGGTATTATAGCAAACTTTACAAGATGCAATTCTTTGAAAGTTCTGCTCCTGCCTTGATATAGACCGAGTGAAGTAATATCGTAAAAATACAAATTGCAAGTTAATTATCTGATAATGATTGGCTTAAAAAATGATTAACACTTTGCTCACTGCTAGTAGCACTTATTTTTTGCTGTTACTTTTTTACCAACACACGCTTTGTATTTGTTGATGACTTACTTTTAAACCAAAAGAATTCTTTTTACCCTAAGCACCAGTTCGGCAGGTTTAAATGGCTTTGCAACAAAATCATTCGCTCCTTTCCTAAAGGCTTCTAAAATATCATCCTCGTGGTCCAAAGCAGAGATAACGATAATAGGCAAATGTTTGTGTTCTGATTGCCGAACTTTCTCAATTAACTGTATGCCAGAGAGTTTGGGCATTTCTATATCTGCCACTATCAAATCTGGACGTTCAGTTGCTATTTTTTGGAATGCCTCTTGCCCGTCTTTAGCCAACACTACATCCATACCTACTTTGCGCATCCTAAACTCTAGCGCGGTTAGTAATATTTCTTCATCTTCGCAGATTAGAATTTTCATATTTGTTTGCATTAAGAAAAACTAGTGAATCTTACTACTCATGTCACGCAATTGGCTGTTTGTATTTGCTAAAACACAAATTACTAGAGCATACTTCATAACATCAGCCATATTAATAGGTTACGTCTTTAGAAAATGTTTTCGTTTTTAATTGTTGGAGCTTGAATTGTTTTTCAAGCTAAATACTCACAAACCTAAAGTTATTCGACACTAACGCCATTCCTACTTGTTTTATTGAATGTATGTTTGTTTCCACAATAAATAAAATACCAAGAAGCTACTTCTCTTTACTTGTCCAAAAAATAAAAAAAGCATACTTTTGATTCCTAAACATTTGTCTTAAAATGCAACTCAATAAAATCCAAGAATTTATAGCACAATACAAAATCTGTTTAGAAAAGGATACTGAATTTCAGCAACGCAATCTTTACAAATGGGAGAGCCTTAAAATTTGGAAAGATAATTGGGATACAGAGGCTTTAAATTTTCAAAAAATGTTTGACACCAGTTTACAAAATAGCATCACACGAAGAATTTGGAGTAGGGAATATTATGCACCTAAACAGATGATGTTGATTTTCATTGGATTACAACCAGAGTTTGTGCGGCTCATGTTCAGGGAGCTATTCAATGAAGACAAGGCGATGGAGTACCGTGCGGATAGATTCGTTTTTTACTGCGACACCTTGATGGAAGCTTACAAAGAACAACAGAAAAAACCTATCGAACAAACCCATTTTCACGAAGGATATGAAATGATTTCCTATTACCTTTCTTTTCAATTTCCTGAACATTACAACCCATATTATTTTACTAATTTCCAAAAACCTTGTCCATGATTGGTAGCAAGGACATACCAGTTGCTCATGATTTATCTCGTCATTTTAAAGTAGGGCGAATATTATACAACTTTTTGAAAAAAGAGGAAGGTTTGCTTTCTTTACACCAAAGAAGGCTACAATCAATTCATTACCAAAAGGAAACCCTTTTGTTGGTGGATGATTTTACCGATTTTCTTTGTACGATGATTTAGCATCTTAATTTTACAATAACTTGAAAAAAAAGAATAAAATAGTAAATAGCCTTCGTCAATTTAGGGTTTGGCATCGTTGGGTTGGTATTACAATTGCCTTACTAGCCACCATTAGTGCTTTGACTGGTATTTTGCTGGCGTTCAAGAAAAATGTAGATTTGCTCCAGCCGCCTACAAATAAGGGAGAATCTTTTGAATTGAGTGCATGGAAATCCCTTGCTGAGCTTGCGCACATTGCCAACGTATCTTTTTCCACCGCATATCCTGGTGTCCCAAACCACATAGATAGAATAGACGTGCAACCCAATAAAGGCATTGTGAAGGTATTAATGGAAAAAGGATATTGGGAAGTACAGTTAGATGGCAAAAGTGGGGAAGTTTTATCTATTGCACAGCGTCATGCAGATTGGATTGAACACTTGCACGATGGCTCTATCATTAGTGATGGATTCAAGTTAATTTCTATGAACGTACTTGGCTGGGGGCTAATACTAATGATAGTTACTGGTTTATGGCTTTGGTACGGTCCGAAAAAAATTCGCAAGCAACGGTTAGATAGATAAATTATTATGTTAATGATTATCGTCATTGCCGTTA
>JAAUTG010000354.1 GCA_012031785.1 Saprospiraceae bacterium
ATTGCCAAAGTAATTCCTTTTTAATTATCTCAAAATTATTCATATCAATCAATAATACAAATCCCTCTGCACCTAAAGAATTATACATTAATTCAATATAAATCGTACAAAATCTTTTTGTCATTAGAATAGGCAATTTTTGATAAAGTCATAAATCCCATTGATTTGGGATACTTACAATAAAAGTTTTTCCATCCAAGATTGTCATTATTATTCGAAAAAAATGATGAAATTCTGCTGTATCTATCAATTGAGTCTTATATTTTCTTAATTGAAAATCGTTTGAAAAACTAATACTTTTCTTATTTACAGTATCTAGTTGCAAAATGAGGTTGATAAATCTCATATCAAGGACAAATGCACTGTCAATTCGATCACTACATGTCAAACATGCTCCGTAATTAAAATTTTTAGGATAATCTTTATCTTCGGCGAACACATTCCTGAATTTCGAAGACTGATTAACTAAAATTCTTTTTACACCTTTTTTTTGCCACTTTGGACACAATCTTGTGTGAATAAATCAATAATTCTTGAGTAAGCCTTATAATCAATCGAATCTGGAATCTGACAAGAAATCTTATCAATCATTATTAAGGCAAAAATCAGTATAAATAGAGTCCTCATGTTCGTAAGCGGTTTTTTACACTTGTGCACAACGGTTGGCGGTATGAAATCGTTGGGGATTGCGGGCTACTTACCTGTCCAGTTACACCGAACTTGATGCGTGGCAGAAAGTTTAAATAACCACCTAAACCCCAATGTTTTATACCGCGTGTTACCGCCTGGTGTTCTTTGTTTTTAGTCATTTTTCATTTCAATTTGCTATATCGTATCTGTCTGCGTGAGTTGGGGCAGGCATACTCTTTGGCAAGTTTTGGTTTGTGTGTCGGCTTTTGAGCGACTTGCCAATGTGTATGACTGCTATGCGTTGGCAAATAAATCATTAATAGCTTTTATTTTAATCATTTCTTTTTTTAAATCTATATCAAATGAGTTATCTGTTAATTCGTTAATCTTATTCAAATAGTCTGCTTTCTTAAAACCTGTCGTGCTATTAACTTTTTGAGCAACAATGTTCTGAATTACCTTGTAATGTTCCCCTTGAACTTTTATTTGGCCTCCTTGCTTATTTAATAATTCTTTAATCTGGTCAATTAAAGAAATTTCAGAACTAGCTTCAACAAACACACTACCAAATTCTGTATTTTCAGACAATTCAACTTTATTTTGATTTTCTATTTCTGACTTTATAGTTTTTACTTCAATATCGAACTCAGAATCTAAATTTGGTATTGATTCAGTTTGCAGTACACTCGATATATTAGCCTGTACAAATGTTTGAGATTTTGCTGGAGATTTAAAAATATTTAAACCTATCAATTCATACAAGTCATCATAGAATTTACTATAACCAAAAAATGAACCTATTAAATAAATTGCAGCATTAAGTTCGGAAATAAATTGATTTTTTTTCATTAATAGACCTATTAATTGACCAGTTTCCGAACCTTTGATTGTATCTTTTTCAAGCAAATCTGATTTAAATTTCAGGAATAATGCTGCAATTATGTAATTCTTATGCCCATTAATTGTTAACTGTTCTGTAAACTTAATGATGTCAGCCGATGATGAGATTATTTCAGATAATTCAACTAAATTTTTACTTTCAAATATGTTTCTGTTCTGTTCTATAAAGTATGATAGCCACTACCTTTAAAAGATTTTTTTGTTTGGAATGCGCAAATATTTCACCAACATCATAAAAAAATCCTAAATCAGATTTGGGGAAAGGTTCATATCTTTCATAAACTAGAGAGTGAACAAAGAAATCACTTGCAAAATTATCTGATTTCATACCATCAATTCTTTTCTGATAAGCTTCTTTAATTATGTTGTTACTTATCATTTCATTGAATGGTTCTTGTACTTTAGAAAGTTCCCAAAACGCTTTAGCACCATTTATTCTTTCTTGATAATCAATATATAATTCTACTTTTTGAACAACATACTCAAATTTTGCTTCAGAAAAGAATATCTTTTTATCAAATTTAGACTGGAGTGAATACCTAGAGGCATTTGTTAAAGGAATTATCTCTAAAACATCGTAAATATATATTTTGCCATTGTTATCAGGAAATTTATTAAAACCAATAAACAAATATTCTTCATCACCTACAAAAAAAGGTAATGACATAAATAATTGTATTATATCAGTTTCAATTTTATCTTGTGTTAATCCCTTAATCTCAAGAATCTTTTCTTGAACAATTGGAATAAATCCAAAGCGATAAAGAGATGTAAACTCCTGTTTTGTTATAATATAAATAAAGTCCATTTTAATATCGATTTAAAAATCAAAATCATCTATAACATTCGAACTATTATTTTTCACTGCGTTCAATTCTATTCGTTGGCAAGTTGATTCAAACCTTTCAACTAGATGATGTAAATAGCTAGAATATGTTATATACAAATTCATTTTACTTCGAGTTAATGCAACCATAAATAGGGTTTCTTCATTGTACTTTGATATTTGAGTTTCCTCTGATAAAAAAGGAAGAAAAACATTTTCAAAATCCATACCTTTGCACTATGGTAGGTCATAAGAATTAAATTTCGACTTTTTTCAGCATTTTGAAAAGAACCATAGCTATTACCTACATATTCAATTTTAATTCCGTTTGCTTTAAAGTGTCTATTTAGTGAGTCATAATTTGGCTTACCATAATTATTTTCAACTAAATCCCATTTTGTTTTATTTTCTAGCCTTAGTAAACGATTGGTAAAATCATAAATATCATCGTGTGTAGGTAAAAGAACAACAGAGGAATATCCTTCGGCTGTTGCATTTTTAGCTTGTTGCCAAACATATTTAACTTCATCGTCTTTGTCATAGGCTTTACACAATCTAACACTTACATCTTTCTTTGTCATATCTCTGCGTGACCCAAAAATATCAAGATTGGGCAAGAGATTTGACACAGCATTCATTATTGACCGTGTAAGCCTGTATATTCGTGTTAGGACAAAAGGTCTTGCATTAATAATATCTCCAATTTCACTTGGAGTTACAGTATCGTCATAAATAGATTGGTTAGAATCGCCTGCAACATAGACATGCTGACTTCGCTGTTTCATATTTATTAAAACATCTTCAGGGAGGTCTTGAACTTCATCGCAAAAGATATAGTCATAGTTCCCAAATCCTTTTTTAAATTGATGATATGTCATTACAGGAATATCAGGCATCCCAAGTTCTTTCATGCCAGTTCTAAACATGTCAACCAATGAAAGTGTATAAACAACAATGCACATTTTTGCATTTGGTTTTTGTTCAATTTTCTTTCTTAATGCGTGTATTAACATTACAGATTTGCCACTACCAGCAAACCCTTTAATCCAAATATTCCCTGTTTTGTTTATTTCATTATCAACAAAATCTTTTTGGTCATCATCAAGTTTATCATATTTTATCATCCAACTCATATTGCTATTTTTTTTGAATTGCTGTTTCTGTTCTAAATTGAGTTAAATTCCCAGTGTTATAAAGTTTATCAAAATCTTCTTTGGGGGCACTTTCTAAAATGTGCTCGGCATAATCATTTTTGCCTAGTGCTTTTGCACAAGATGAAAACCAACTATAATCCCAAGTTTCCAAACTATTTGTTTCAAATTTATTCTGCCATCTTTCAAATGCTTCTTTTAGCAATTTTTCGCCTTTATCCTTTTCCCCTGATTTGATAAGCTCTTGCCCCAAACTATATGCTGAGGGATTATGGTTTGGATTTAGTTCCTGCGCTTTTTCTAAATATTCTTTGTATTTTTCTTTGTCATTGTTTTTAAATTGTATAGCAATATTAAAAGCTGTTGTTGCAGAAGGAGTTTCTTTCATTGCCCTTTCATAATAGTTGATTGCTTTTTCTTTTTTACCTGCATTGCTATAATGTAACCCGATATTATTAAGGTTTCCCTTCCCAGGAAACATCTCTTCAATTTGCTCTAATGTTTCCGCAGCCTTAAACTCAAAACCAATTTTAACATATGCATTATGAAGATTTTGCAATGCTGATAATGTTGGTTCTCCACCATTTCTCTCACATCCTAAATTAAAGTCTCTTTCAGCTTTGTATTTAATTCTTTCTTCGGTTGTTAATTCCTTATTCGCAAAAGGGCTTAATGGTTCAACCATAACATTCTTATTACCTGCTGTTGCTCTTATTAATAGTAATTTGTCTGCATTTATTTCAATTTCAAGTTTTACTTTTGTTGAAATTGCAAAACCACTTTTTTCTTGCGAAAAAAGTTTAATATTATAAAGCATTTTGTTTTTACTACCAACACAAATTGGCAATTCAATGACTTCTTGACCTTCTTTTTGCGGTGAAAGATTTTCAATTACCTTCAATTCAGATGGAATCACTGTTCCTGCTTCTACAATTGGTTCAATTACTTCGCGATAGCCGTCCTTTGTAATAAGCATAATTGGCTCACTTGTTATAGGTTGTATTATGTTTTTACCAAAACCATTATAGATTAAAGAGTGTATTGCGGCACCTGTTGATACATGTGCTTGTAAATCATTTGGCAAAGTATTTCCGATTCAGTAAAATATTCGCTTATTGCTTGTTGAATGAAGGGATTTTTGAACTACCACCAATAAAAAGTAAATAATCAATATCTTCTTTTTCAAATTTGCTTTTTTAAAGCTGATTT
>JAAUTG010000052.1 GCA_012031785.1 Saprospiraceae bacterium
AACCATTTTTCTGCCACCACGCGCTGTAATGCCATACCGCCTGCTCCTGCAATTTTTAGCTTGCTAAAATCTAGTTTCTTGAAATCTTCGTTATTCACCAAGGCATTGAAAAGCGTATTGACACCAGTCATCATGGAGATAGGATACTTTTTAAAAGTATCAATCACGGTTTTTATTTCACGCGGATTGGTGACTAGAATGCTGTGAAATCCACCATTCATGGGAATTAATACATTCATAGTGAATGCAAAAATATGATAAATTGGTAGTGGGCATAACATGGTTTCTTTTCCTTCCACCGTAAAAGGACTCATAAAAGCAGCTCCTTGAAGCATGTTGGCAATCATGTTGCGGTTGGTGAGCATGGCACCTTTCGAGACACCTGTTGTACCGCCTGTATATTGTAGCAAGATAACGTCGTCGTGTGTGCCTGTTTGACGCTGGAGTTGCAACTTACCTCCGTCCGCAATTGCTTTTCCGAATTTTATTTCGGCAGGTAAAGAATATGCAGGTACCATCTTCTTTACATTACGCACGACATAATTGACGATGCTGCGTTTCAAAAACGGCAACATTTCACCAATGCTAGTCGTGATGATTAGCTTAATGTTTGTTTTAGGTAATATTTTTTCTAAATTATGTGCAAAATTTTCAAGTATCACGATGGCAGTAGCACCTGCATCTGTAAGTTGATGCTCCATCTCACGAGGCGTGTAGAGTGGATTAGTATTTACGACAACTAAACCAGCTTTGAATGCACCAAATAAAGCAATAGGATATTGCAGTAAATTGGGCATCATGATTGCGATTCGGTCTCCTTTTTTTAATCCTTTCGATTGCAAAAAAGCACCAAATTGATTCGATAGCTTGTCTATCTCGCTGTAAGTCATAGTTTTACCCATATTAGAAAAAGCAGGAAGCGAAGCGTACTTTTTAAACGATTCTTCTAGCATTTCTAAAAGGGAATTATACTGCTGCACATCAATGTCTGCTGGGATGGAAGACCGATAGTGCTTTAACCAAGGTCGTTGTTCTAATATTGTGGAATTAGTCATATTTTGATTAAGTTTTGTGCAAATAAAGAAACAAAATAATTACTGTCCTAAAAATAACAATAGATTATTTTAACTGTTGATATAGAAGTTGAATATTTAAGCATCCTAGTGCAATTATTTTATCTAATCTAAGTAGCTTTTGATGATTATTAGTTGCAATTAACTAATAATCAATTATTTCAAACATTGACTTTACAATATAAAATCAGCTACAAAAATAGTGTCGCTTAAAAACTAAAGTCAAAAATATTTTACACAACTTATTTTTACTCCTATCTTCACGAAAACTAAAGCATCTACACACAAA
Organism: Saprospiraceae bacterium; assembly: GCA_012031785.1. Lineage (GTDB taxonomy): Bacteria > Bacteroidota > Bacteroidia > Chitinophagales > Saprospiraceae > JAAUTG01. The sequence continues at coordinate 1,363 of JAAUTG010000052.1, forward strand.
TAGTTGGGGGAAAACAAAATATTTCTACTACCTTCGTCGGAAAATTCGTTAATTTATTTATCATAATTCAAAAGAATGAAAAAGTTAATTCAAACTTTACTTGTCACTTTATTTTTTGCGCAGATTTTTGTTTTTCAGGCTTGCGAACAAAATTTGGATGCCGCATCCTCAAAGGTTACTTTAACCACTATTGAAGATACCATCGCTTACGGTATTGGTGTTTATAGCGCAAGTTTTTTCAAGCAATCTAACATTGAAAATCCTAATTTAACGGCTGTTTACAAAGGATTAAAAGATGCTTTGGATAGCACTGCACTTTTCACTGACGAGCAATTCAGTCAAATTGCACAAGAATTTTTCCAAGCACAAGCAGATAAAAAATCAAGTGAAGTGAAGGAAAAAGGAAAAAAATTCCTAGAAGAAAATGCAAGCAAAGATGGTGTGCTTACTACTGCTAGTGGATTGCAATACAAGATTATCCAAGAAGGTGCAGGACAATCACCAGCCTCTACGGACGAGGTAACTGTACATTACGAAGGTCGTCTTATAGATGGAACCGTTTTTGACAGTTCTATTGCACGTGGTGAGCCTGTCAGTTTTCCAGTGGATGGCGTAATCGCAGGTTGGACGGAAGCTTTACAAATGATGAAGCCAGGTGCAAAATGGCAGTTGTATATTCCCAGCGATTTAGCTTACGGTGATAGAGGTGCAGGACAAGATATTGGACCGGGCGAAACTCTTATTTTTGATGTGGAATTGATTAGTGTCAATAAAAAATAAAACTACCTATAGGATGCAAAATACTGATATTAAATGTTTTGCATCCTATATCGTGAGGTTTGTACTTTCTGAAAGTGAAGCTCAAAGTAGCACCTTAATAGTCACCTTAAGTTTATGAAAATACTTTTCCGATGAGACAAACCGCTCAAGCGCACGATTTACAGTTCGAGTTGTATCTTTCCGAAACAGCAATACAAGTTCGTGTGAGTGACTTGGGTAAAGCACTTCAACAGCGCTATGCCCAGCAACATCCTATTTTTTTAGGAATACTTAATGGGGCATTCATGTTTACAGCTGATTTGGTGCGTGCATTTGGAGAAGAATGTGAGGTCGCGTTTATCAAAGTCGCTTCTTACGAGGGGACACAATCCACAGGCGAAATAAAAACGTTGATTGGATTAACTAATGATTTGCAAAATAGACATGTCATTGTAGTTGAGGATATTGTGGATACTGGCAACACGATGGCTCGATTGATGCCTGAACTGCAAGCGCAACAGCCTGCCTCCATTGCTTTAGCTACTTTCCTACTTAAACCAGATGCGTTACTGCATCCGTATCTTCCTTTGGATTATGTAGGATTTGAAATTCCTAATAAATTCGTCATAGGTTACGGATTGGACTACAACGGGTCGGGTCGTCAATTGGCAGCTATTTACCAATTAATTGGTCACTAACTGACCTTTCGCAGGTCAAAAATTCGTAGCTGAACCGCGAATCTATGATAAAATTATCTACCTCTCATACTTCACCTATTTTAGCCGTCCAGCTTCTGAAATTCACGCTGTCAAGACAACATATCCATTTTAGTGGTAAAACCACACCTCATTGTTCCATCAACCCAACCACCAAACGAATTTGTTCGTAAGGAACTTGCTCCTTAAGGTGTTCAAAAATAGGTTTTAGACGATATGGTGGCTCAAGTTTCAATAATTTTACCGTTTTCAATACGATATCTTGCTGTGCTTTAGGAACAAACCGATTGATGTCTATTTCCTTTCCCTCCTTGTGCAAGCCAATAAGATGAAAAGAAATAGTGGCTTTACTGATGCTACGTTGTTGTGCAATACCTTCTAAATCAAGTCCTTGTTGATAAAGCTGATAAGTAAATTCTTCGCTAGAATTGTAAGTAACTTGATTGATAGCCACTTGAGGTATTTTTTCTTGTAAAATAATACCGTTTTCTTGGCAGTATTTTTTGATAGCTTCCAAAAATTGCGCTCCATAGCGCTGCCATTTCATTTCACTCACTCCAGAAATGGAGCGTATTTCTGGCTCATTAGTAGGTTTCATGCCTGCCATTTCTTCTAGGGAAACGTCTGAGAAGACAATATAAGGTGGAACACCATCCTTCTTTGCAATACTGTTTCGCAAATCGCGCAACGCTTCAAATAAGTTGTCTCGCACTCGAAGAATAGCTGATTTCGGTAGTTTTTAGAAGCTGCTCTTTCCGCAGATTCTCGTTCTTGGATAGTGGTTGCTTTTATTAATTCCACTTTTTTTATTCTCAAACAATACTGCTTTTCCTGCAGGAGTCAAGCGCAGCTTGTTGCCATCGTCAGGCGCAATGGACAGATAGCCTTGATTGAGAAACTGCTCAATGTAATCTCGCCATTCAAACGAGGTATATTCTTTACCTACACCATAGGTTTTTATTAAGTGCCACTCATTTTGATAGATTTCTTTGCGCTGCGAACCTCGCAATACATCAATCAAAAGGTTCATATTGATGGTTTCTTTGGTACGATAAATGGCAGAAAGGGCTTTTTGAGCAGGAATCGTTCCGTCGAAATATTGAGGTGGATTGCTACAAACATCGCAGTTGTTACAATTGTGTCTCCAATCCTCACTAAAATAATTTAGCAGCACCTTTCTGCGGCAGAATAACGTGGTGGCATACTGCTGCATTCTACTTAATTTAGCAAGTTGTATGTCCAAGTTGGGGCTGGCGTTCAGGTTCATAATTTGCTTCCAAGTTTCTACATCTGAGTACGAATAGAACAGCAAAGTGTGGGCATCCGTTCCGTCACGCCCTGCTCTTCCAATTTCTTGATAAAATCCTTCTAAATTTTTAGGCATATTATGATGAATCACCCAACGAACATTAGATTTATCAATGCCCATTCCAAAAGCAATGGTCGCGCAAACGATAGGAGTGCGGTCTTGAATAAAATCTTCCTGTACTTTTGAGCGTTCCTCATTAGGTATTCCAGCGTGATAAAACGCAGCACGAATACCTTTTGTGATCAGGCGTTGGGCAATTTTTTCTGTCTCTTTTCGGCTAATACAATAGATAATACCTGATTCTTTGGGACGTTCTTGAATAAATCGAGTAATCTGCTCAATGCGATTTAAACCTGGTCGGACTTCCAGCCTCAAGTTGGGGCGGTCAAAAGAACTCACAAAAACGGTGGGGTCAGGCAAGTTTAACTGTTTGACGATGTCTCGGCGCGTAATTTCATCAGCAGTAGCGGTGCAAGCTATTACAGGGATTTGGGGGAATTGCTTTTTTAAAAATTGCAACTGGGTATATTCTGGACGAAAATCGTGTCCCCAAGCAGAAATACAGTGTGCTTCGTCAATAGCAAATAAACTAATGGGAAAGCGTTTGAGAGATTGAGAGAAATCTTGTGATAAGAGCTTTTCTGGTGATACATAGACTAAATCGTATCGCCCTTTTGTGATGTCTTCTTCAATTTGGCGTTGAGTTTGCAAGGATTGAGAACTATTGAGGAAAGTGGCACGAACGCCATTTATTTTTAGTGCTTCCACTTGGTCTTTCATCAAAGCAATCAACGGTGAAACAACAATACCCGTACCTTCCATCGTGATGGCGGGAATTTGGTAGCAAATGGATTTACCACCACCTGTGGGCATCAAGACTAGCACATCTCTTTTGTGGTAGATTTGTTCAATAATCTCTGCCTGCATAGGGCGAAATTGCTTGTACCCGTAGTAGGTTTCTAGTGCCTTTAATGCTTTCGTTAGGTTCACTTGCCTAAAATTTTACTGTTCTCAGAAAAAGATGTAGCAATATAGCCAATTTTTCGATTTTGCAATTAAAAATAGAAAAATTGTTACTTCGATTCGCAAATCCTTGTAACCGATAAAAAGGGTTATCCTAACGCGCCAATTCCACTGAACCATTCTTTTGTTTGTATCGTTTTGTGTTATGAAATAGATAACAAGATGAGTTTTCAACTAGAATCCAAGTTCCAACCAACAGGCGATCAACCCAATGCCATCAAGCGTTTGGTGAATAACATTGAAGAAAATCAAAGAGCGCAAGTGCTACTTGGGGTAACGGGTTCCGGAAAAACCTTTACTATAGCCAACGTAATTGCGCAGTTGAACCGTCCCACTTTGATTTTAACGCACAACAAAACCCTGACTGCTCAACTGTATGGTGAATTTAAAGAATTTTTCCCAGAAAACTCCGTAGAATATTTTGTGTCTTACTATGATTATTATCAGCCAGAGGCTTATATCAGTTCCTCTGACACTTATATAGAAAAAGACCTTGCCATCAATGAAGAAGTAGATAAATTAAGGCTTACGCGCCACTTCTTCCCTGCTTTCGGGGCGTAGAGATATTATCATTGTGGCTTCTGTATCCTGCATTTATGGTATGGGGAATCCAGAGGACTACAAAACTGGAATCATTCGTATTAAAAAAGGGCATGTCGTTTCGCGCAATGTATTTTTGTACCAGTTGGTCGAAATTCTTTATTCACGGACGGAAACTGATTTCAAACGCGCTACTTTTCGAGTTAGAGGAGATACCGTAGATATTAACTTACCGTATTTGGACTATGGTTATCGCATCACTTTTTTTGGCGACGAAATAGAGGAAATCAAAGTATTGGACGTGGTGAGTGGCAAAACGCTAGAAACGCTAGAAGAAGCCGCTATTTTTCCTGCGAACCTTTACATCGCGCCTAAAGAAAGAATGACCCAAATTTTGGGTGAGATTCAAGATGAATTACATAATCAGGTACAATACTTTGAAAAGGAAAGTCGCTTGATAGAAGCCCAACGCATCAAGGAGCGCACCGCATTCGATATTGAAATGATGAAAGAAGTGGGCTATTGCAATGGCGTGGAAAATTACTCGCGCTTTTTTGATGGCAGACCAGTCGGTACACGACCGTTTTGTTTGTTGGATTATTTTCCCGACGATTACTTAATGATTATTGACGAAAGCCATGTCACTATTCCACAAATCAGAGGAATGTGGGGAGGGGATCGCGCCCGAAAAAATAGTTTAGTGCAATACGGGTTTCGTTTGCCCAGTGCGATGGACAATCGCCCTTTGAATTTCAATGAGTTTGAGGGGTTAGTTCATCAAGTGATTTACGTGAGTGCCACACCAGGAGATTACGAATTAGAAGAAACTGGCGGTGTAATTGTGGAGCAATTGATTCGTCCAACAGGGTTGCTTGACCCTCCTATCGTAGTGCGACCAAGTTTGAATCAAATTGATGATTTATTGGAAGAAATTGATGAGCGTATCAAGAATAACGAGCGTGTACTCGTCACTACGCTGACTAAGCGCATGGCGGAAGAATTGTCCAAATACTTGGCTAAAGTAGGTGTTAAGGTGCGTTACATTCACTCGGAAGTGGATACTATGGAGCGCGTGGAGATATTGCGGGACTTGCGTTTGGGCGAATTTGATGTGTTGATTGGGGTGAATTTACTGCGCGAAGGCTTGGATTTACCAGAAGTTTCTTTAGTAGCGATTTTGGATGCTGACAAAGAAGGTTTTTTGAGAAACGACCGCTCTCTTACGCAAACGGCTGGTCGTGCAGCCCGAAACTCAAATGGATTAGTTATTTTTTATGCGGACAAAATCACCCCAAGCATGCAAATGACCATTGACGAGACGGAGCGAAGACGAACGATACAGATGGAATACAATCAAAAACACGGCATTACACCAAAAACAGTACGTAAAACCAGGGCAGAAATATTGAGTAAACGTTCGATTCTTGAAATTCGTGGAGGTCAAAATTATTACGTAGAGCCAGAAGAACCAAGTATTGCCGCAGACCCAATCGTTAGCTACATGACACGCGACCAAATCGAAAAAGCTATTGCAGAATCAGAACGTCAAATGAAAAAAGCGGCTAAGGAATTAGATTTTATGGCTGCTGCACAATTTCGCGATGAGATGCTGGCGTTAAAAGATAAGTTAAGGTCATCAGTGTAAAAAGATTTGCTTGTTCTGATTTTTGTTTGTAACATTGCTCTGTTCGTCCTAAATTCAGTATAAAATGACACCATTAAAAGGTTTGAATTTGTTGTCTAGGTTGTCTAGTTTCCTAAATAAGGCGATGCTAATTGCTTTTACGTTGTTGGTTACTACTCCGAACTTATTGGCGGCTGACGCTACGAACAACTATCAGGAGGAGTCTTTAAAGGTACGTCCTTTTAATAAGGGTAGTTGGAAAAAGTCAGTGGATGGAATAGATTATTTTACTTCCAAGAAGAAAAAATCACAACCACGAGATAACTCAAGAAATCTTCATGACGGTGGGGGTGGAAGGGAAACTCCTAGTAGTAATGAGTCGAGTTGGTCGCCAGCTACAGTGCAACTTTTTTCTAATATTTTTAAGGTGCTCGCTATTTTGGCAGGTATTGCAGTCATTATTCTGATTTTAGTGTTTGCCCTGAAAGACGGGTTTCAACCTCGGAATAAAATCAATTCTGTTAACGGCTCAATAAGTTTAGAAGATGTAGAAGATAACCTCAACGAACACGACCCCACAGATTTGATACAGCGAGCCGTGCTGGAAGGTGATTATAAATTGGCAATTCGGTTATACTATTTGAAGGTGTTAAGAGAACTTTCTTTAGCGGGAAATATTCTATGGAAGAAAGACAAAACCAATCGAGAGTACCTCTACGAGTTGACTAACGCTCCGTTTCAAACTCATTTTCGGGACACCACCTATATTTTTGAAAGAATTTGGTATGGAAATCATCATATTGAGTTAGCAGAATTTACTTCAATGCGAAATACTTTCGATGAATTGTTACAAAAAATAACTCGAACCAAGTGAAAAAAAATCGTCTTATCCTACTTCTTATCGCTGCCTTGCTATTGCTATCGCTACTTTTTGCATTTTTGTTTGGGTTCTCTAGAAGCCCCTATCAATGGCGAGAAACCTACGACGAAACTAAGCAAGACCCTTACGGAACAAAGATTTTATTTCAGTTGCTAAAAGAACTTTCTACGGAAGATTCTTTGACCGTAATTGACGAAGCCTTAGCGTCGCGTTTGCCTCAAGACGCTACCAATGAAAATTACATTTCATTGGTAACTATATGTATATGTCAGAAGAAGATACTTATGCCTTACTAGATTTTGTAGAGCGAGGGAATACGGCAATAATATCTTCCAATAGTATTCCTTACGATTTAATGTTCCATCTAACAGATTCTACCTGCTATGATATTTGGTGGGAAGATGTAAAAACATTTAGCGCAGATAGCGTGATAGTGAATTTTACTCACCCCACCCTGAAGATGGATAAAAATTTACCCTTAGCTTATTTCAACTCTAATGGCAAAAAAGAACAAACCACTTGGACTTACTTTGCAGATGACTTTTTTTGTGATGAGTCTTACAGCCCAATTATATTAGGTTACTTGAACGATGAGCTTGTCAATTTTACCCGTTTACAACATGGTCAAGGCAAATTTTATTTACATACTACTCCTTTAGCATTTACGAATATTAATTTGCTTAAAGAGCGCAACTTGGCGTATGCGGAAAATATGTTTTCTCATTTAACAACAGGTTCTATTTATTGGGATAGTTATAGCAGGGTAGCAAATAAACCGCCTGCAACAAACCAAAATAGCCGCACAAGAACATTGCCTGAAGAAAATGCACTCAAATATATTTTATCCCAACCGCCTTTAGCTTGGGCTTGGTACACCGCGTTAGGCTTGGCGTTACTTTATTTTATCTTTCGCGCCAAGCGTCAGCAGCCTATAATTCCCGTAAAAGATCCTAATACTAACACTTCCCTAGAGTTTGTGAGTACGGTGGGAAGACTTTACTTCTTGCAAAATAACCACCGTCAATTGGCATTAGAAAAAATGCAGATTTTTATTGGGAACCTTAAAGAACGCTATCGTATCAACTTTTCTGAATTGGATGAAGCTACGATAAAGAAAGTAGCTATGCGGGCAGAAATGTCCGAAGCCTACTTAGAAAAAATCGTAAAAATTCATAAGAATATTAAAGACTCAGTATTTGTTTCTGAAAATACTTTAGTTGAATTTCATCAATTGATTGAGCAATTTGGGAAACGGAATGTATGATGCTTCTTTAGCTACCTGCCCGCTCGCGCTTGAATTTATTGTAGCAAAATGATAAGGTGAAAAATGATAATAAACCGCTTTTAGAGAGAAACAAAAAAAGCCGTCCCAATTACTTGGGACAGCTTTCACAAACTAATATCAAATTCGTGTAATTATAAGGATTGCTTGAGGCATGAAATAGTTTGAATGCCTGTCGCAGTTTGAACTTGTATCAAATACACCCCATCCGTCCAGTTGGATGCTGTAATATCAATTTGGTTAGTTCCAGATAGTGTATTGATTTTTTCTTGGTGCATCACCTGACCCACGGCGTTAAATACCCTGATTTGTACGGCAGTTGGCTCGTCCAAACGGAGTTGAAGTTGAATGTCTGCAACCACTGGATTTTGAAGGAGGCTCAAACCTGTATTGCCACCAGAAGTAGTAGCACCACCACGTCCAGCAGGTGCGCAAATTAACTGCACATAGTTGTTGGTGGTAGCGAAACAGCCCGTCGAAATGTTTTGACGATTATAAATCGCGCCTACCTTTAGTTGCGACTCGCCTGTGAATAAAGCACCATAGACACGGTAGAAACCTACTGCAAAGTCGTTAAATTCATAAGTGTCAGACGTTGCCACAGTGATGATGATGCCTTGTGTATTAGTGATAATTAACATCGGTTGACCACCCGCACCCTGAGGAAAGTTAAACCTCACAGGATCAAGTGTTTGATCAGAAACATATACAATTTTGGAGTTCGCCCCGTCCTCTGTGGTGATTTGGTCAACAATTGGGCTACTTCTATACACTGCCAAGTAGTTTTCAGAAAGTTGATAGCAATTTGTGGAAAGGCTAGTAGCGGCAGATATAGTCATTCCTAGCGTAGCTGTAAATTCGCCATTGAAAGAAATACCCCACACGCGATACACGCCTGCTGGTAATCCTGCAAAATTGTAAGTATCACCTGTCAAGATGACTAAGGCTTTATTGGTGTCATCGGTGATGACGTAGCGATAATCTTGCTGCTCAATACCAGAGTGACGGAACGCCACAATGTCTGCTATCGCATCATCTGGACACACATATACTTCTGTATTTCCATTAGCATCGCTGATGGTGCCTGCGGATACTAACTGGCGGCGGATAGTCAAGTTGTTACTTGCTAGGTCGTAGCATCCTGTGCTCACGGTAGTTGAAAATAAATTATCTCCCACTTTCAGGTTCAGCACTTCTGTATGCGCCACACCCCAAACTTTTATTACAGTTTGCTCAAAAGAAGCCACATCAAGAGTAGTAGTTTGGGTTAACTGTAATACGGTGTTGTTTTCATCTGTCAGGATGTAGCTATATCTCGCCACACTTCTGCTGTTGTTGCTCAGCGTAAAGCGTTGCGCTTCCCCTGCGCCAGCACAGATTTCAATAGGCTGTGTACTATTATTAATAGTAATGCTACCACCATCCAGTTGAGTGCGAATTATCTCCACGAAGTTATTGGACAAGGCATAGCAGTCATCAGATAGCTTGCTGGTCATAATATTTTGTCCTGCTCGGATGCTTAGCGCACCAGTGTAGCTTACGCCCCATACTCTGGAAGTGATTGGACCTGTTGTTTCAAAGTTTTGTATGTTTCCAGTCATCACGCGCAGTACCACATTATTGACATCAGTAATGACAAATCGGTAGCTGGCGTTAGTGGCTTCTAATGGGTAGAAACCTACAAAATCTGGCGCACCGTCCCCATAGCATACATAAACTTGGTTCAAATCTTGGAAACTACTGATGTTGCCATTCACCACTTGACGCACAGTCACTTCTACGTAGTTAATAGAAATTGCAAAACAGCCACTTGCTGCTGTTGCTTGATCAACTTTATCTCCAACCTTCAATAGCAAAGCTCCAGTGTAGGATAAGCCCCAAATGCGGCGCGCAGCGTTAGCGTTTCTATCTAAAGTCACCTTAGAGGAATCAAAAATAGCAATCACTTTATTGTCTGCATCCGTTAAAATATAAGCATAAGCGTTGTTTTCATCGCCTGTATTTTTCACTTCGATGATGGCAGGTGCATTAGAAGCACTGCAAACAGATACGCTCGGCGAAAAGTCAGCCGTAGCCACAATAGTTGATGCTGGTGTAAAATGAAATACTTTTACCGCATTAGTAGAAAGGCTATAACAGCCTGAAGCTAAAGGTACTGCATCTAATTTTTCGCCTGTTTGGTTGTTTAAACCTCCTGTGTAAGCAATTCCATAAATCAAATAATTACCTTCTGGCAAAGTATCCAATCGGAAATTACTATTACTATATCCAACAATTTCCAATTCAGCCGTAGCCAAAATATACTCATAATTACTGCCGGCTGTATTTTCTTTTTTCAATCGTACAAGGCTCGCCTCTGAATCAGGGCAAGTGTAAGCTACTGCTTCGTCTGTGAGCGTTTTTATAGTGCCACCAGATGGTTCTTGCCAGATAATTTCTACACTATTTTCTGATACATCAATACATTCTGGGGAGAAATCCTTACCATCAGCGAATAAGTCACCCAACTCCACGCTCAAAGGAGCAAGATGAGCTACACCATACACGTTAAACTTTCCACTTACCGCTTCTTCGAACATCAATACGCCTGTGGTTGAGATTTGCTGAACTATATCCGCTTCGTCCACCACTACAAAAGTGTAATTTAACCCTTGATGCGCTGTTTTACTAATACTAACAATAAGCGTATTGGATTCTTGCGGACAAGCAAAGAAAGAAGTGCTGCTGCTGCCACTTAAACTCACTTTTCCCCCCACAGGATTGATTTTCTTGATTGTAATAAAATTGTCAGAGCGGTCAAAACATACATCAGACAAAGAAACATGGTTAAAATCATCCCCAATTTGGGCGGTCCAATTGCCAGTGAAAGTAACTGCATGTAAGCGCAAATTTGCTGCATCTGCTACAATATCAATATTTGGAAGTGCTGAGATTTGCTGAATGACGTTGTTTTCATCCGTAAGTACATAAACTGTATTGAACAACGTGTTACTTGGTTTCACTGCAATCTTGTTGTTGCTACAATAAACCAATTCCTTTTCGCCAGCTACGGTAGTAATTTCTCCAATTTCTACTTCGCTTTTAAGCAGCATCAAGCGATTTCTAGATACGTCATAGCAGCCAGAAGAAAACGCCGAACTATTAATGTTATCGCCCACCTTTGCCTGAAACGCACCAGTAAATACTACTCCAAATAATTCGTAGTAGCCTGCACCAATAGTATTGATATCCAACGTGTTACTATCCAAAAGAATACGCGCAATAGTACCGCGTTCATTGGTTAGCAAGTACGCATAATTTTCCACCACGTCTTGATTGTTCGTAAACTTTAAAAATCGGTTGGCGGCGCATAGGTCTATTGCTTCTTCTCCCGTGTTGGAGACAATAATACCTGCATTCAAGTCGCCTATTGAAACCGCTATGCTATTGGAAGACAAACTGTAACAATCATCCGCCAAATAGACCTCAAAAATATCTTTACCTAAGAGATTAGCATTCAATTCCCCTCTGAAACTAATGCCCCATACACGGTAATTACCTTGCGCCAATCCCGTCAAATCAAAACTATCTACCCTTGTGATACCTACCACTTTGTCCTCCTCATTCACTGCAATGTAGGCATAATTGCTATTGTCATTATTTGTGGCTTTCAAGCGAAGTATATTCTTACTGCGCTCGTTTGGACAAAAAGAGGTAGCCAGTTCCCCCAACGCAGTGGCGATGTTCCCGCCTTTTGGAATTGCTCGACGTACTTCTATAAAGTTGGTGGATACCGCAAAACAACCTGTTGCAAGCGTGGAAGAAAATAATTTTCTGCCGCGTGCCACTGTGGCAGTACCGTTGTAGGAAAGTCCCCAACGCGAAAAACTATCAGATTCTAGCACGTTCAAAGTCTATATAAGGCAAAGTCTGAAAATCAACAATAATGTTATTCGTGTTGGTGATAACATACATATAAGGCGTATCACCTGCGTTGGAAGTGAAAGTGACCAAATCGTTTCGTCCGTCGCCCGGACAAGTTAGAATGACAGACGGAGAACCTTCATCAGTACCAATCACTGTATTTTCAATACACTGTGCGTGGAGATTTTCAAAAAATAAACTTCCAATGAAAGCAAAGACGACGACTAAGCTACGGAAAATTTGTAACATAAAATCAGTTTTTGTTAATGTAAATGGGAAAACGAATACAATTGCTTCAATATGTAAAAAATAACTATGCGATTAGGGATTCTATACGCTCCTACGTAGATTTTGATTGAAGGGTTCAACGCTTCATAGGATTTCCTTTTATGCTAGTGCTAAAAAAAAGTGTAAACTCGGGTAGTTTTGAATAGAACAACAGTGTACTGGGAGACAATATGATATGCAAATGTAAGTTACTTCTAATAATTAGACGCTATTTTTTTGGTAGTTTTTTTTATAATTACCTGTTATTGGTGAGGGAAGAATAGCAAAACTGGTCGAAACTGCTTTATATCAATAACTCGCTTATGATGTGCAACTGGTTATTTGTTTGAGGGTGTATTTGAAAGAGGTTCTATTTTGAATCTTTTGAAGGCTTCAACATGAAGAACTAAATGTTAAATACTTAACAACAGTCACTAATTACGCTAAAACAGATCACTAAACGACCAATCCAACAAATACCAACTGCGTAAAATCAGTAGCTCATTTTAAACCTTTTGCACGATTTCAAACAAAATATTGCTAACGGGGTGTTATACGTTTAAAACTGTACTTTATTACTTGAAAAGCAACGACTATGAGAAAGGCAATTGAAAAATTAATCAAAATAAAGTACCTTAATGCCTAGAATGGAGTTTTTATGCAGCGCATCCTATATTTTACAATTGTTTTTAGCATTTGTTGGTGTCATCCCATTTGGGCAAATACGGACACCGTGCGGCTTGCGCTGCAATCGGATAGCACGTTGCTGCTTGCTCATCAAGGAGAATTGTTGATTGATAGCACTAGCCGTTTAGATATTGCGGCGGTAAAAAAGGCTTTTGCGCTCGGCAAAGGGCTATCGCCCGATGAAGTTATCCTGAAAGACAAATACCGAAATGGCGCTTACAACTATTGGCTGCACTACACCATTCGCTATGATGGAGAAACACCCTTGCGCTTAGTGCTGCAAACAGCTAAGGCATCTGCAGACACGCTTGAGATTTGGCAAATTACAGATAGCACAACCATTTATCAACGCAGGGGCGCAATAGCACTACTTGGACAACACGATTTGGAAAGCATACTTCCCTTTTTTCATAGTGCTTTCTTGCTAACCTTTACTTCGCAATCCGCCTGCGACTTGTATATACGATACTCCGTCTTTTATGGCATTGAAACTGTCCCTACTTTTACGTTGCGCCCTGCTGACGAAGCCATCGCCGCCAATGGAACGGCTGCTATGCGTCACTTAGCTGTTCGCATTACATTTACAGCCATCATTCTTTTAAGTATCCTCTTTGCCTTGATTCGTTTGCTGCAAACCCGAAAAATAGCTTATTTGTACTACGCGCTGTTTGGCTTGTTCAGTGTACTTTATTACGGTAGTTTTGTAAGACATATAGAAATTTTTAGATGGGATATCACCCCTGCATTACATCATTTTTGGTGGCGTCCGTTGTTTCAAAGTTTAGGACTCGTGACTTATGTTTTATTTATACGCTCCTTCCTCGATACAAAAGTGCTATACCCAAAATTGTATAAGTATTTGACTTACTATATACTTAGCATACTTCTTTTTATTGGCATAGATCGAATTTTGGTCGTCTTTTATGGTACTCGTGCTTCCTATATTTTTTCCAACCAATTTGAAGAATTGTTCCATTTCCTTGCCATATTAATCATGGTGCAGATAATACGGACAAAAAATCCTCTAGCGGTTTGGGTTACAATAGGTTCAGCATTCCCGATATTAGGGGCTTTAATGATGATGTTAGTAAAAGTAAACGATGAAGCCTTTTTGGCGAAATATTTTTTTCACGCTACTTGGATAAGCGTTCCAATAGGCTTGGTGCTGGAAAGCATCTTTTTTTGGATTGCTTTGACCTACAAGGATATGCTCGACATCAAAGCCAAACAAGCCGCCGAAATACAACTGCTGCAACAGCGCGAAGAAAATGCGCGCTTACGCGAACAAGCCACGCGACAAAACCTAGAATCGCGCCTTCAATTTCTGGCTAACCAACTCAAGCCACATTTTACGTTCAATACTTTAGGTGCTATCAGAAACGTGGTAGCACAAGGCGATACCAAAAACGCGGAACAGTACTTACTCACTTTTTCGATTATCCTGCGACAGGCACTGGACTTTTCGGATAAAGAAACCATCAACTTGGCAGAAGAATTGGATTTTGCCCAACGCTATATCCAAATGGAGCAATTGCGCTACCCTGACCTTTTCACTTTTGAGCTACAAACCAATAACGCCGATTTGCGTTTTGTAAGCCTACCGCCTTTGCTGCTACAACCCAGCATAGAAAACGCCATCAAACATGGACTATTACCAAAACAAGGTGGCGGAAAACTGCTCATCGAATTGCAAGAAACCCCTGATTTTTTGCTTTGCCGCATTGAGGACAACGGCGTAGGGCGCGCCGCTAGTGCCAAATTCAATACCACAGGCACAGGACATGGACTGCAAATTACACAAAATCGGATAGAGGCATTCAATGGGCTTTATTCAACCCATTTAACCATGCAGATCATAGACAAATTGGATGCCACGCAGCAACCACTGGGTACGGTTGTGGAGTTTTGTATTCCTTTTGAGTTGTGAATTTTGAATTGTGAGGGAGGGGAGTGAATTTTGAGTTGTGAATGAGGGGGTGAGTGATTTGATACTACAAATAAAGACCCACCAATCAAAAACTCAAAACTCAAAATTCAAAACTCAACCACTTTTCATGTTGTTTTAACAAAAAATGGTCATTATGATAGTTGGATTAAAATACATCTATGACGAGGCGGGCAATGTGGAGGCTGCCATTGTACCGATTGAGGTTTGGCGGGGTATTGAACTCGAAATAAATGGGAATGGAAAGCCTATGCCCAAAAAATTCAAGCCTAGTAAATACAAAGGTTTGTTGAAACACTACGATTTTGATGTAGAAGGTGTAATTAAACAAATGCGATCAGAATGGGACAGAAATTTTTAGTGGATACTAATATTGTTATTTATTCTTCTGTTGCTGGGTGTAAGTCTGATTAGTTGACAAAAACGACGCTCAATAATTTTAAAAAATTTTCTTTACACAAAACAAAAAAAACTCACTCTTGTTACTTAAAGTCAACAAAAACTAAAAAATGAAGAAAGGAATTTTAAATCAACTCATACAAACTCACAATATAAAAAGTCTTGAGCAACACTTGATTTATACCTACTTAAACAACAACACTTAGACTTTGATCAAAGTCTGATTTTGACAAGTTACTTCAATAACTTTGAGCAAAATCCAACGCTGTATTTTGACACCACGGCTTTAAATATTTCAAACATCAAGGAATTAGAGAATCACTTAGAACTGTTAATTCCTATTTCTGATAGAAAAGTTAACGGCGCTTTTTTCACTCCTGATTATGTAATTGATTTCATAATTAACGAAATCAAACCCAAAGATTCAGATAAGAACCTTGACCCGAGTTGTGGTTGTGGAGCATTTTTAGTTGGCTTAACTGACTATTACACGCGGACATTTAATAAAAAAATAAAAGACATAGTAAAAGAGAATCTTTTCGGCTCAGATATACTTCAATATAACATCCATAGAACCAAGCTTATTCTAACAATTTATGCCTTACAAAATGGAGAATTATTAACGGAATCAGATTTCAATCTTTATCATCAAGACAGTTTAAAAGCCAATTGGAATCAGTATTTTGATAATGTATTTGGAAACCCTCCGTATGTTAAATTTCAAGACCTTTCAGACGAAAATAGAGCTTATTTAACAAAGAATTGGACAACGGTGGAAGGTGGAACATTTAATTTATACTTTGCCTTTTTTGAATTAGGCTACAAATTATTGAAACCATCAGGACAATTAGGTTACATCACTCCAAACAACTATTTTACATCATTGGCAGGAGAATCATTAAGAAAATACTTTCAAAACAAAAAATGTGTAACTCGAATTATAGACTTTAGTCATAAAAAAGTGTTTGATGCTCAAACCTACACAGCCATAACATTTTTGAACAAACAAAAGAATGAATCTATTACTTACGATAGAATAAAGCCTGATTTTACGCCTGAAAACTTCCTTAAAAATGCGAATGGTTCGCCCAATTATTTGGAAAATCTGAACATTAAAAAATGGCGACTATTAAAATCAGACGAGCAAAAAACTATCAAATTAATTGAAAGTATTGGAACTCCGATTGGAAAACTTTTTGACATTTGTGTGGGTATAGCGACTTTAAAAGATGATGTTTATTTCGTTGATGGAAATAAGGAGCGTAATGGATACTTCATAAAGGAAACGACAAACGGAATTTTTGAAATTGAGAAAGACTGCGTTCGAGCAGTATATAAAATTTCAGACTTCAAATCGCAAGAAGAAGCTGAACAAAATTATAGAAAAATAATTTTCCCTTATTCCATAAGTAATGGTAGTGCAACGCTCATAATCGAAAATGATTTCAAGTTGAGATTTCCCAAATGTTATACCTATTTGCTCTCTGAAAAAGAAAGACTTTTGGGTAGAGACAAAGGAAAAGTGAAGTTTGAACCTTTTTATGTTTGGGGCAGAACTCAAGGTCTCACAAGAATAGGTAAGAGAATTTTAAACCCCACGTTTAGCCAAAAGCCAAGATTTCTTTTGGTAAATGAAGAAGAATCATACTTCACAAATGGATATGGTCTATTCTTTAGAGAACAAATCTCGGTTGGTCTTTTTGACGAACTCATAAATCCTATAACCAAATTGGAGAATATTGATGTAGTCCAAAAAATTCTCAATTCAATTGTTATGGATTATTACGTCACTAAAACAAGCGTGGCGATTGAAGGCGGTTATCCTTGCTATCAAAAAAACTTCATTGAGAAATTTACCATTCCTGAACTATGTGAACAAGAAATAAGCCTGTTAAGAAACACAAGTGATTTAAACGAAATTGATGATTTTTTGATAGTTAAGTATGGTATAGAACTACCTACGACCAAATCTATCGTTGTAAGTTGATAAAATGCTTGCAGTAAAAGTCTCCCAAGAAAGTTCGTCAATCACAGCGTCAGATTTTGAATCAAGTAATCCGTCATCATATAAGTCTTGATTGTGACTATAAATTTTTGCAGGTGTTTGTTCAAAATCAACTAATAACAGGCAAACACGCTCATATTTATAATCCTCTCTTGTAGGATCAGGTCTGCCATTTATTGCCTGAAATGACTTTATATATTTTTCAACAGCACCAATTCTGTCAATGAATTTCACTTCATTATTTTTCATCGCAGCAGCATCATATTCTTTAACAGGAATCATATACACTTCACCAAGAACCATTCTTGGACATCTAACATGTAAATTTTGTGCTTCTGCAATTGTCCTTTCATAAAGTGTATCAAAGTTTTTGGCGAGTGAACTCATTTGACTTCTAATATTGATAGCAATAGTTCTCTCCGTAAATTCCTTGCCATAATAATCGGTTGCCTCTCTTAATATTCCATCAAACAATGTTTCGGTTTCAGGGACATAACCTTCAGGTTCAACACAAACATCTTGATGCTTTTGCTTAATAAAACCCGCCAATTTAAACTCAGGACTTGTTGCACCTAAAGGCGGATGAATTCGATGCGGTGCAATACCATTTCTAATTAAGTCAGACTTGACAGCTTCGTGAATATTATTGATTGGCTTTGAGGAACGAATCATTGCTGCTTTAGCCTCAACTCCGCCCTCAATAATGGAACTTTCTATTAAGTACTTAAAATTATCTACTGCTGCTTGTATGCTAATCAAATTCAATGTCATTAAAAAATACTTTAAGTGTTACACCAAGTGCTTTGGCTATTTTTTCTATATTCACGATAGAGATATTTCTTTGCCCATTTTCAACACTAGCGATGTAACTTCTATCTAAGTCAGCAGTATATGCCAAATCCTTCTGCGACATTCCAGCAGCTTCACGGAGTTGTTTTATCCTTTGACCTATTTTGATTTTTACATCCATGAAACAAAATTCTGAATATGTTGACTATAAATCAAAGACTATGAGTAACATCTAAAGATTTTAATGAATCTTGCTGTTAAATTAAGAAAAGTACATCACTTAACGCTAGTAACTAGAAACGAAAGCGACTTCAAGCGAGTGGCAGGTCTAAATTGCTACAATCCTTTTGAAGGGCTATAACAACAGCTAAGAGGTTTCGACGGAAATAGGTTATTTATCGCGCAATTGAACGAAAATCATAAGTCAAGGTAGTAAATTAAAAGTTTAATTTTAAATTTGCTATCTTAATCATGAGGATTAAGGCGCGTTTTGATAAATCGTGTTCAACCTTATTTGTCAATCTTACCAAGC
>JAAUTG010000355.1 GCA_012031785.1 Saprospiraceae bacterium
ATAAAAATCACAAAATTCTAATTATTGTTATGTATTGTTACTAGGCTGCTTTTCTAATTGCGAATCACAATTATTGCCAAGCTGGGTTTTGTGTGAGGTTTTTATTGACATCCAGTTCCCTAAGCGGAATAGGCAATGACTCCGACCTGCGCTGATTGTAAACAGGTGCATAACCAGGTGTACCGTCGGCTATAATTCGCTGGAACGCATTAGGCATTTCCCCCCATCTTTTTAGGTCAAAAAAGCGCAATCCTTCAAAAGCCAATTCTACCCTTCTTTCATGTCGAATGACTTCAATCATTTGGGCTTGCGTCAATCCAGTCCCTTCTACACTTTCGACCGTTGGCATACTTACCCTTGCTCTTATCTGATTGACTAATGGATAGGCTTCATCTTGTCTGCCTAACTCCGCAAGTGCTTCTGCACGCATCAGCAACACATCCGCATAACGAATCAAATAGAAATCCTGTCCACCAGGCGAAGCCACGCCAATACCAGTAGCGGAAGGTCCGTTGCGAACGTACTTTTTCTGCCCGTAACCAGTAGGTGTATTGCCAGTGAATGCTCGGTTAAGATTGACTATAAAAATATCACCTTTGAAATAAATGGATGCGGTCAAGCGTGGATCGCGGTTTACATTTTCCTTTGCAGGATCATACAGAGGCGACGTGGTGATGGGCAGTCCATCGGTACAATAAAAATCGCGAACTAGATTTTTCAAAGGAACCATATCAATTTTAGGTGCCCCTTCAAATGTTCCAGAAAACAATTCTCCATTATTAGACCTGGTCAGCGTAAATCTTATTGAAAAAATAACATCCCCACTTGTTTCACCAGCAGGTGTAAACAAAGTGCTATAATTAGTAGAAAGATTGTAACCTAGCGTAAGAATCTGGTCAGTAATAGCTATTACCTCTGCATAGTTTTTAGTGTATAGATGAATACGTGCCAACAAGCCAAGTGCAGCGCCTTTAGTAGCAAAGCCATATTCTGCGGCAGGATAAGAAGCAGGCAAATCAGCTACCGCCTCTGTTAAATCCTTAACGATTGCATCTTTTATCTCATTAAAACTACTTTTAGGAACAAACGCTTCATCAAGGGTTTGCGGCTCCATAATTAATGGTGCATCTTCGAAGAAGATAGCGACATTAGTGTAAAACAATGCGCGAAGGAATTTAGCCTGAGCTATAAAACTGGCTTTTTGGCAGCCGATAATATTGGCATCAGGAATGCCAGCTATTTTTTGTATAGCTAGGTTAGCGCGTGCAATACCTGTATAGCTCGAAGTCCAAAGCCCCTCAAACTGCCAATTGGCAGCGTCAATTCTTCCTTGCATGAAATCTCCAGGACCTTCCCATGTCCAGTTGTTAAAGATGTTATCACTAAGCGCATCATACATAGGAAGCCCCGCAGCACCGTTCAGCGAGCCACTGTATAAAGATCTAGCTTGTAAGGCATCATATACCCCGTTGATACCTAGCTGTGCGTCACTTTCTGTCTTCCAAAAACTACCTTCTGCCAATTGGGTGAGTGAATCTCTCTGTAAGAAATCGTCTTCACATCCTGCGCAAAAAATTAGCGTAAAGGCAAATGCAATAAAAATACTTCTATTTTTCATGTGTTAAAATTTTAAATTTATTCCAGTTGTAAATACTTTAAATAGAGGTGTAAGTTGGTCAGTAGCACCACCCGATGCTCGTTCAGGGTCAAAGTTCTCCAGCTTTGTAAATGTTAAAAGATTTTGACCACTCACAAATATACGCAATCTTTCGATTGCTGATCTTTTGCCGATATTAACTGGCAGATTATATCCCAATTCAATATTTCGTAGCCTTAAATAAGATACGTCCTCCACGTAAAAGTCCGAAAATTGAGCATTGTTTATACCACCTACTCTAGGCAGGGTAGTAGAAGGATTCTCTGGTGTCCATCGGTCAATCCAATAAGCTAAAGCATTATTACCGGTCTCCTTCCAAAGGTAATTGTCCGTTTGAATTTAAAATTCTGTCCAATTTACCTACCCCTTGAAGCGTGGCATTTAGGTCAAATCCTTTAAACTCAAATCCAGCACTAAAGCCATAAATCCAGCGTGGATAAGGATTACCAATCACTACGCGGTCATTGGCATCTATTTTTCCATCGGGAACTTTATCGGGACCTGAAATATCGGCGTACCGAATATCACCTGGTTTAGTAATATTGGAGCCAAACTGCTTTGGTGCGGCAGCCACTTCTTCTTCCGTCTGGAAAATACCAATTTTCTGATAACCGTAATAGGCATTCAATGGTTGTCCAATACGTATAATCGTAGTTCCACCAATCGTTTCCGTAGCACTAGGTCCAAGATCGGTAACTTCATTGTCCGCCATCCAAGTTACGTTGCCCGAAAGCGTCATTTTGACTTGTCCAAAATTAGTTCGGTAACCCACGTTTGCCTCCACGCCTTCATTAAACATACTGGCAGAGTTTCGCGCAGCAAGCGCAGATACACCAATCGTACTAGGAAGCGGGAAATTAGCATAAAGAATGTCTGAACTATTGCGGCGGAAATAATCGGCATTGATAACCAACTGGTTATTGAATAAGCCTAAATCAATTCCTAGGTCAAGTTGTTCTGTTTCTTCCCATTTTACATCTGGATTAGAAAGAAGTGTAAGCGCAACACCACCTACTACTAAGTCATTTCCAGTAGTGTAATCAATATTAGTGCTACTTAATGTTTGGTTATAGATGTAGTTAGCAATACGGTCATTACCACTTATACCCCAGCTTCCTCTCAACTTTAAGCTGCTGATAAATTTAATGTTTTGCATGAAATTTTCCCTGTCCACATTCCAGCCTGCTGAAAAAGATGGGAAAGTACCATAGCGATTATTCGCACCGAATC
Source organism: Saprospiraceae bacterium (assembly GCA_012031785.1). GTDB lineage: Bacteria > Bacteroidota > Bacteroidia > Chitinophagales > Saprospiraceae > JAAUTG01. Next base: position 2,888 of record JAAUTG010000355.1, read on the forward strand.
TTGATGAACCATCCCTTCTAATATTAGCTTCGAAGAGATATTTTTCGTTGTAGTTATAATTTATCCTTCCAAAAGAGGACTGAAGCGATACCTCACTTGCCCCTCCAATAACAGCAGGGTTTACAACGCCGCCAGCATTAAATTCCTGAAGTGCATCGGAAGGGAATCCCTGCAACGAGCCAGAAAAACCATCATTCCTGTCGTATATGGACGAGTAACCTGCTAATACATTAATTCTATGCTTGCCCAACTGCTTTTGGTATCTAAGAATATTTTCATTCTGCAAGCGATAGAAAATGTCGTAGCTGTTGGAAAGCGTATTCAATACATCCTTTAGAATCACTCGGTTTTCCCAGTCCAAGTCTAATCGAGTTGGTGAAAAGTTTGAAACATTGTCTGTGTTAATATTTGCAGAACCACTCACTTCAAAGCTGAAGTCCTTTAAAAAGGTAGCTGTTACAGCAACACGGTTACTGGTATTTATGTTGTCGCTTTCGTAATCACCAAATTGCCCTCTCCACAACGGGTTGTTGATGCGTAAAGAAGCTTGCGTAGGGTACAGATAAGAACCATCCGCAAAACCAAAATTACCGTTAGGATAGTAAGCTGGAACAGTAGGTTGGGAACGCTGAAATTGATTAATAATGCCTGCTTCTCCCGTTATGGCGGCAGGACCACCCGCAGGACCCGTAAATCTCGCCCAAAACGTGTTGGAATTTAAGTCTAACGTAAGCCAATTGCTTGCTTTACTACTGATATTAACACCTAATGAATATCGCTTATTTTCAAACTTGCCTTTAACAATAGCATCTTGGGATAAATAACCTGTCGAAACCCTAAAACTCGTAGATTCACTTCCGCCTGAAAAAGAAAGATAGTGTTGCTGAATAGGTGCATCGCGCAAAATTTCGTCCGCCCAATTGGTATTCGCAAATCTGTCGGGCGCGCTGCCTGTACGAATCGCTTCAATATCGCTGGGTCTGTACCGCTCAACTGGATTGTTAGGTGTCGCATTTCGGAGCTTTTCATTAAAAATTAGTGCGTAGTTCAAACCATCCAAATATTCTGGCACCACCGTAACTCGCTGAAAACCGAAGTAATTGTTATAATCAAAACTGACTTTCCCTTTTTTCCCTTTTTGGTAGTAACCAAGATAACACCATTTGCCCCCCTTGCACCATAAATAGCGGAAGCAGAGGCATCTTTTAATACCGTGATGCTCTCAATATCGGTAGGAGATAGATTGTTAAACTCCGTTAATCCATTGTACTGAATATTATCAATCACGACCAAAGGGGTAGAATTACCAAAAGTACCAATACCTCTGATAACTATGGAAGAGTTGTCATTGCCAGGCAATCCACTAGACTGCGTCAACTGGACACCTGAAAACTTACCATACATCAATTGTGCGGATGTCGTTACGGGTTGGTTTACCGCATCACTAAAGCGCAGGGTTTGGACAGCCCCCGTAAGGTTTTACCTTTTTTTGTTCGCCGTATCCTATGACAGCCACTTCATTAAGTAGTGTGGCATCTTCTTCGAGTACCACATCGTAGATAATACTTTTTGCAATGTTAACGATGGATGTTTCATATCCAACAAATGAAAATTTCGAGAACATCTCCCTCTTTTACATCAAGCGCGTATGCCCCATCAGGATCGGTAACAGTACCCGTAGTTGAATTTTGAACGACCACAGTAGCCCCAACTAATGGCTGGCTTCTCGCATCAGTGACTTTACCGGAGATAGTTTTTGTGCAATTGCCCACTTAGCCCCGTAAGC
>JAAUTG010000356.1 GCA_012031785.1 Saprospiraceae bacterium
ATTTCAAGTCGCACTGCCACAAGCCAACGCTAGATTGCAGCTTTTCAACGCACAAGGCAGCTTGGTGAAAGAAGTTATCGCTACCAACAATAACTTCACGATCAACATCGCCGATTTAGCGTCAGGCATCTATCTGTTGAAAGCCCAAACGGGCGAGCAGGTATGGATGCAGCGTGTGGTGGTGGAATAATATTGCAACGTAGAGACGTTGTACATCAACGTCTCTGTTGTACATCTCTGTTGTACATCAACGTCTCTACCTTGCATCAACGTTCTTGCTATGTAATCTTCATTTTTTTAGGATTTTGGCGAGTATCAAAAATACAATGAATATAAACTTTATTGTTACGAAAGGAATAAATTATTTTATAATGCTCCTTTATCAATCTACGATAAGTCCTTTTTAAATGAAGTAAATAAGGTTCTTTTTGACCAATTTGGGGTTGCGTTTCCAGTACATCTACATGATTAACAATAGATTGAATCATTTGCTTCGCTTCATGATGCTCAACAGCCTCGCAAAGATAACTAAAGTGTATTTGCAAATCGTGGATGGCTTTTTTTGTCCAAACAATAGGATAACTCACCATGATTGCACCATCTTCTTAACCTCGTCATGGGATAACACTTCGTCTGCTTCGATATGAGCTTCACTACTTGCAACTGCCTCCTCATAGTATTGTACTAAAGTCACCTGCTCGACTACTTCAACAAAAGAAAATTCTCGTAGTAAAGCGATTAAAAAATCTCGTTTGCTTTCTGTTACTTTTATGATAAGTGTATCCATAATTTGTAGATTAGACTTAACAACTTAAATAAAACAAATAACAAATCACTCGGAAAAGAAGTTGTTTGCCATCAACGTTTTCCACAAGCAAAACGGCAACAACAGCAATACCTACTTTTGCTACACAATCGGAGGTTATCCAGTAGAAACCCCATACATAAAATTCTTACCCACGTTGTGTCTAGTAAAAGTTTCACTTGGTATAAACAAAAAAGAGACCAGCTTAGAGCTAATCTCCTAACAATATTCCAGTTCTGTTTATCAAAGTTTGTTAATGAACTCATCAAGGTCTTCTTCTTCACCAAGTGCGAGTTTTTTTCGCAAGCGATAGCGGTTGGTATAGACACTTTTGGTGGATATACCTAGTATGGCTTCCAATTCTGAAGTTTTAAACCCTGTTTTAAGCAGTAAAATCAACCGTACTTCCGAATTGCTCAAATTAGGGAAACGGCGGTTTACACTATCCAAAAAGCCTGGAAAAGCATTTTCAAAGCCGTATTGAAAATCTATCCAATCCTGATGGGTTAAAATTCTAATTTCTTGGCTGGTAATATCGTATTCTTGAATGGAGGTGGACGATTCTAAGCGTTTTTCCAGTTTTTTTAGTAATTTATTTTTAACATCCAATTCCTCAACGGTCATTTGAAGCGCTATGGTTGTATTTTTCAGTTCCTGTTTTGCTTTTGTAAGTTCCAATTCCTTTAAGCGTTGTTCAATGGCTAGTTTTTCAGTAGTTTCTCTTAATAGATTTGTACGCTGACGTAACCAGAGAACAACGAAACAGAACGCTAATGCCAACAGGATAAAACTAACTATTCTAAACCACAACAAGTTATTTCGTCGTCGCTTTTCAAAAAGTATGGCTTGTTCCGCCTGTGCAGCATCATAACGAGCCGTCAAGTAGCCTACTTCTTTTAATTTATTAGCACTCAATACCTTCTCTTGTATTTTATAGGCAGTCATTAAGGCGTTTACTGCTTTTTCATGCTGCTGGGTAGCCACAAAAGTCAAAGCTAAGTTTCGATACACCTCGATTTGTAAAATAGAATCACGCGACTGGAGTGCTTGTTGATAGTAGTAAATTGCCGAATCATTTTTCCCTAAACAAGCATAACTATCCGCTAAACCTTTTTGAAGGTGTGGGAGAGGCACAAGATAAGGCTGCAATGGATTTGCCAAAGCAATTTCCATATTGGCGCGAGCAGTATCGCAATTCCCCTCCGCTATTTGTATTTCTCCCAGCGCAAAATATTGGTATTCAGTTGCATAATTACTGTCGAATAAATGTTGATTGTACAGTGCAGTATCTGAGCGGAACAACTGCTGATAGTAAAAAGCAGAATCTATGTATAAATTAGCACTATCAAGTTTGCCTAAGGCAAGATAATTCCTAGCTATAGCTGTGTTGGCGAGTAGCTTAATGCCTCCATAACCCGAATAATAAGTATGCGCTGTCTTTAGCAATTTATTGTACCACCTCCCAGCTTCTTGATAATCAGTGTTGTAATAATAACAGTAGCCCAAATCCAGCATCACTTCAATATCCCGACCTCCTGTGTTGGGATACTTCAATAGGCGGGTGTAGCTATCGTACACATTCAGTAAGTGATGAATGGCTATTGGATAGTTAAAACGATACATTTCCAGTAAGCCTATAGAACGCTCCACATCCGCAGCCCTAATACTATCGTGCTCTGCTTTTGCTCCTGCATAAGCCCTTGTCAAACAAATAGATGCAGTATCGAACTGATAGGTTTTTGAAAATAGTCCGCCACGAATCATGTTCGTGAAAATATGAGTCGCTGGTGTCGGAAAGCTTTTGTCATAAGCATCCAACAAAGCGAACTGTGCTGTATCGGAAATTCCTTTGTGCCTAGCGGTCAGGTTATAATATGCCATCTCACAAGCCAAGTTGTGCCATTTCAAAGGAACACGCCTTTTGATGTTCTCCACAACTGTATCTGGGTTTAACAAAGAAAATGTAAGAAAAAAGTTCTCTTTCGGGAAGGAAGGATGCTCAAAAAAAGTGCGTGGCTGTGCCATTTCTTCCCTGTATTTCCTCCATACCCTTGCACCAATTACACTCAACAATAGCAAGATAACCAATCCAGCACACCACCATATCGCATTTTTTTTACTTATCATACCTATTTCTTGCTTACTACTTGACATAACACGAACTGCTTTTACTTACATACCAATCGGATAATCCCCCCATCCGTTGATAACCACACTCCCTTTTTAAATAAAACCCTTCCACAAATAACCACTTCTACAAAGATAATAACAACCCTTCCCTTTTTTGTTCTTATTTTTTTCATTTGTCTATATAATTGTCTATATAAATTCCTCTTTTTTCTTCCAATATTTATCTCTGAATGAGGGTATTTAATGCTTGATAATATTTGTCTATATAAATGTAGGTATGCTAAATTAGACTTTTCTGAATGCTTCTTGTTCCTTTGTTTTATATTAAATACAAATATCAAGTTAACATCTGTTCTTATGAAAAAAGACGTTTTTTACAACAATTCATTCAGCCACCGAAGCAAAATGCTGTGGCAAAAATTCCTGAAACTCAACCGCCGTTTGGAGCAACAAATCGCTACTGGGCAGTTCTCTAAATTGAACAAAAAACGACAGGACACCCTGCTGCGAAAACTGCGCCACTGCTTTCAAAAAGCGGAACAACTGGGCTTTGTGCTGCGAGGGGCTGTGGTGGGTAGTGCCTTGAGCCTTGCCCTCGTCAATACCGCACAAGCACAGGGCTTTGCTGCTGCTAGCACGAATCCTTTTGGCTTTACAGACACAGGAGGTTTTTCTGCACCAAGTTTTGCAGATTTGGATGGAGATGGCGATTTAGATGCTTTTGTGAGCACTAATGATGGTGATGTCTTTTACTTTCAAAACACAGGTTCTGCTGTAAGCCCTGCTTTTGCAACTGCTAATACGAACCCTTTTGGCTTAACTAACTTGGGTGGTGGTGGCAATACTTCCCCAAGTCTTGCGGACTTGGATGGGGATGGCGATTTGGATGCTTCTATAGGAGAAAGCAATGGTAATGTCATTTACTTTGAAAATACAGGTTCTGCTATCAGCCCTGCTTTTGCAAGTGCCAGCACCAATCCTTTTAATTTGCAAGATGTGGGGAGAGATGCAAAACCAAGTTTTGCTGACTTAGATGGAGATGGTGATTTAGACGCTTTTGTGGGTAATAATGATGGTAATGTCATTTACTTTGAAAATACCTTTGAAAATCGGGTCATTCCTGTTTTAGGGACTTCCAGTGCCAATCCTTTTGGCTTGTCAGTAGGCTCCTATTATTCAGATTCAGCACCAAGCTTTGTGGATTTGGACGGCGATGGTGATTTGGATGTTATTGTTAAGGCTAAAAATAGTTATGATTCCGAAATCCTCTACTTTGAAAATACAGGTTCCGCTATCAATCCAACTTTTGCAAGTGCAAGTAATAATCCCTTTGGCTTGAGTAGCAGTTTTACAACCAGAGGTAATACAATAAGTTTCGCGGATTTGGATGGGGATGGCGATTTGGACGCTTTTGATGGGACTGCTACTGGTACTATTGATTACTCTGAAAACATAGGATCTGCCACTAGTCCTAATTTTCAGGGTGCCAGCAATAATCCTTTTGGCTTGGCAACAGCGGGTTACGCTGCAAAACCGAATTTTGCTGATTTGGATGGGGATGGCGATTTAGACGCTTTTGTGGGTAATAGTTATGGTAATGTCATTTACTTTGAGAACACAGGTTCTGCTATCAGCCCTGCTTTTGCAACCTCTAGCACCAACCCTTTTGGCTTAGCTAACGTAGGTTACTCTGCTGCCCCAAGTTTGCGGATTTGGATGGCGATGGG
>JAAUTG010000357.1 GCA_012031785.1 Saprospiraceae bacterium
ATAACTATAAGCCTGAAATATTGATTAACAACCTATGAAAATGTCACTCATGTTGTACAACTATTCCATTAAATATCCAAAGGGCTTTTTAGCGCATTCCAGCCTTTTTTGGAGCAAAAGAGCAGAGGATGTAAAGATACATAACTATACGCAAATCAGGAGATTTGCTGAATGACGCGACGGATGTCAACATCTGCGTGAGCAGGGGCGGGTCACTTTAAGGATAACAACCTGCTAACATCATTTCAAACCTTGCATCTACTCTCGCGGATTGATTTAAATCTAATAATTTAATGGTTGCTGCTCCAACAGTTGATAAAGGCAAGATTTTACCTCTTTCTACCTCAAAGTGGTCAAACCAATTTTGGGTTCTTGGGTTGAATAGCGGAGTGAGTTCGCCATCTAGTATGGTGCTAATGTTCGGTCCTTTCTTCCAGTTACAGTAAGAACAAGCGTAAGCAAGATTTGAAAGCGCGTCTGTTCCACCGTGCTGCACTCCAATAATATGTTCTATATGATAATCAAACCCTCCTAAATAGTCTAATACTCGACAGTATTCACAGCGGTTTCCACCTCGCTTAATGACAAGACGACGTGTATTTTTCGAGATATAACTCATTTATTCTGGATATTAAGTCTTTGAATGGACTTTGCTTTAGCCAGTTGAATGATGTGTTCAACGACCATATAGCGTTCCATTTCCTCGTGTTCAGAGGCACTTAACCCCGATATTTTGTTTTTATCCATTAAGAAATTAACCCTTTCTTGTGCTTTTGGCGACACCTTGTAAGCTAAGACTTTTTTAGGTGACAAGCTCGCCAAAAAATAAGCCAACTCATCAAAAACGGATAGATTTTCTACAAACATATTTACTATTTTATCATTTTATCAAAATTTTATTATGCCTTTGATGTAACACAAAATTAAGCATTTTGTGCGACAATATAATGATCAACAGTATTTACTACAAAATTAACCTCATTCCATCAAAAATCCAAATTTTCTCCTCCAAGGAAAGTCAACTTAACCTTTTTTGAAGCGAAAAGCAGGGGAGATAGAACACATAACTTTACGCAAATCAGGAGATTTGCTGAAGTACGCGACGGATGAGAACATCCGCGCGAGCAGGGGAGCAAGGAACATCCATCACGGGCGGGGTCGTTTTCATATTCAATTTATTTGACTGCATACTGGTCAAGCCAGCAATCGTTTTGAGCGTACAGACAGGTAAAGCAAAAAATGTAGATGGCAATTAAAAATGCTTTTTCATTTTATTTATTTTTTTCTTTCAATTAACGGCAGTGCTAGCGAATAGTGCCCCCTGTTTAGCTTTTGTGCGGTGGGCTTTGGGGGTCAGTTTGCGCCAGCACATTGTTCTCGACAGTCTTCTTTTTTCTTTTTGAGTATGTATCGCTTTTGATACCCCCTCAGTATTTTGCAATTAAACTACAAAGCGGAATAATAAATTCCTGCTCCTTTTCCGTATTGCCCTATAAGATTTTGGGCGATTAAATCTGTTAAAACCCTTTTAACTGTTGCTTTTGACATATCTAATCCTTTTGCAATGTCTTTGGACTTACATTTTGGATGCTCATTAATATAAATGTAAACAGATTTTTCTTTCGGTGAAAGCGTATTTACTTGCTCCGTTGATTCTAATTTTTTCTGTAATTTGTATTGCACATTGATTAACGATTCTAAAAAGAAGTCTATCCATTCTGTTATGTCCTCATTAGGTCTTTGCGCTTGACAACTTCGTAAGACTCGGTAATAATTCTTCTTGTTTCTTTCGATTTCATGTTCAAAACTAACATATTGAATCCAAATATAACCCGATTTCATTAAAAACAAGGTTGTTAAAAGTCTGCTTAATCTGCCATTCCCGTCTTGAAATGGGTGAATACTTAAAAATTCATAGACAAAAGCTGCACCTCGTATCAAAGGGTGAACGATTTTTTCTTGGTTGTACCAATTAACAAGTGACCTAATAGCATCATCAGTTGCATATCCTGGTTCTGTTGTCTCAAAAATAATTCGATTTGTACCGTCTGGAAAATTTGCTTGGACAGCATTTGTATGCTGCTTAAAATCGCCTTTATGCCATTCGTCTTTTTTGCTGTATTTGAGTAATGTATTATGAAGGTTTTTTATGCCACTTACTGTTATGTCAATATCATCAAAGACATCAGTTATAAGGTCTAATACATTGAAATATCCGACTACCTCTTGCGAATCTCTATCTACAATTTTAGATATATTGATATTGGTCATCAACTCCTCAACTTCTGAATCACTCATTTTTGAGCCTTCTATCCTTGTAGAAGCACCAACACTTTGAATAGTTGCAATTGTTTTGAGATATTTGAGATTATCGCCTTCTTTTTTCTCAATAGAAGACCAAGACGCATCAAAGCGGTCAATTTGGCTAATGATATTTAAAAGTCGCCAATTTAGTTGCAAATCAAAATTATATACTTTCGCTTTCATAGTCACAAAGGTAACGTAATTTTTTGATTTGAGCCAATTTGAGCCAATAACTTATTTTAATGAGCCAGTTTGAGCCAATTATTGTAGCTTTTGAGCCAATTTCATTCCTCTGTTTGGATTATTTCGAGGGCTTTCTTGATTGTCGAAAACTTATGTATTGACGATTACACCCATTCTATCAGAAATCCAAGTTTTTTTCCATTAAAAATGAACTATTTTTATCAAAACTCCAAATCATCCAAAGGACTCTTTAGCGCATTCCAGCCTTTTTTGGTGATGTGGAGAACCGCCGTGTACGCGACCCGTATGTACGGTGGTGGGAGCGGGCTAAGGCAGACTACGCTGCCTTACTCTACTCGATTCTGCTCAGTTTTCTTTTTTCTTTTTCAAAATCACCACTTTAGAATCTACATTCATTATTCGTGATTTATTTTCCAATTCAATTAGAGTTTTTTCCCAATAGCAATGTCCACAACAGATATTTGATTTTCCTTCTTTCTCAATTACTTCTCTGATTTTTTCGTTACCTATAAATTTTAATTTGGGATAGTTTGGTGTTTCGTGAAGCAAAACGAAATCTAACTCTTTATTTAGTAGCTTCTTTAGATTATCCAAATATTCTTTTCATCAACTCGATTTGTCCTATCACCTATTCCAATAATTCCGCTTATTCCTCCGATTTTCAAATTGTCTATTTCTTTGATTTCTTTGTGTAGAAGGTAAATATTTTCTGTCCTTTTAAATTCCTTTTCTTCGATTTCACTTCCAAATCTATCGTGATTTCCCGCTACTCCAATTACCCAATCAAATTGATTTTTAAATTCCTTCCATACTATTCTTACATCTCCACTTGAACCTCTTTTATCTAAACTTGTGAATAAATCTCCGCAAAGTAGAACTCCAATTTTTGGATTTTCAATTTCACCAATTTCAATTTCAATTAGAAATTTTAGAAACTCTGGTAATTCTTCACCTATCAATTTGTATTCACCGTTTTTTCTATTGCCCCCTGTAAATCTGAACAAACGATTAGAAAATCAATATTTGCTTTCTCATTTTCGAATTCTCCGAGATAGATTGGAAGTTCTTTATGAATTATTATTGGTTTTCCATTATTCGCTTGTCCCGTTCCAACTTCGAGGTACGAGTATCTTTCAATCGGTTCTATTTCATCTACGGTGATTTTCATTTTTTTAATTGTGCAGAACCGCTGCTTCCCGAATTTGCGACGTTTAGGAGCAATTTTCGTAAAGCGATTGTTCGATGAATTTATTTAATTCCTCTCAAAATCTCTATTTCTTCAATTGATAAGTCGGTAATCACCGATATTTGCTCGTTAGTAAAGCCCATTTTTATTGACTTTTTCGCAGTATCCACTTTCTCTTTTTTCCTTTCATCCTCCCGAAATTCATCTTCCACTTTTCTAGCCGCATTCGCTGCCGCGATTGCTGCGGCCTCCTCTGCTTCTATTTTTATTGTCTCGGCATAACTTGCTTCATCATGAAGGTTTTCCAAAAACCTATTGTATTTCTTACGCTCATCATCTGGCAAATTCATCACCTTTAACCTCTCTCGTACTTCGCTCATGCCTTTTGCCCGAAACTCGTCCAGCACTTCGCTATTTTTAAAAAAGTAAATCCACTCGTCCAGTGTGTCGTTTACGATGTCATTGAACTTAGTCGTCCGAATCAAATAGTATTCAGGATAGGCTTGGTGAACGGTCGGTTTGCTGAGCAATTTTTTCTGCGTCGAAGTCAGTTGTAGTTCTGTTTTGGTATGCAAGCCCTTGAATTTGGTCTGCCCGATGTAAACGTAATCTTCGCCCTTGCCCAGGTCAAAATACACAATGCTGACGGCGATGACCTTTTTTATCTCCCCGTACTTTGCCCCGATGGGCAAATACTCCATGATGGCTTTCGATGTGGCAAAAAGCATCCTCATTAAGTAGTCTAACTCCCTCGTGTTCTGGATTTCGATGATGATATGCTCGCCTTTCGAGTTCTCGGCGAACAGGTCAACCCGGTTGAACTTGTCGTCTTCCTCCTCTTGGTTGCCCTCACTTTCCAAAAGCCCTTCGATTTTGATATCCTCCTTTAAAAGTTCCGAAAGGAAGCCTTCGAGGATGCCGAAGTTCTTCTTATCTCGCAGCATTTTCTTGG
>JAAUTG010000358.1 GCA_012031785.1 Saprospiraceae bacterium
CTTTCTCCTTGAAGGAGAAGATATATTTGGGTAATTATTTGGTGAATGCTTCCCAGTTGCAGAACATCTACTCTGGTACAGACGATGTAAATGCTTTTTATGGGATGTTGACTTACAACCTCACCGACAAATTGAAATTTATCGGTGGTGGTAGATACGAACAAACCAATTTGTTTACCTCTAGTGCCGATACCACTAAGACGGATGGAGACATTGAAGTAAATGACTTTTTGCCTTCTATCAGTCTTGTTTATGCACTGAATGAAAAAATGAACATCAGAACAGGTTTTTCTCAAACTTTGGCGCGTCCGAACATGCGAGAAATTGCACCATTTGAAGCCTTTGACCCACTTACTAACGAAACTATATTTGGTAATCCAGATTTGGACAGAACCAACATTCAGAATTATGACCTTCGTTGGGAATGGTTCACCAATCCAGGCGAAATCCTTTCTGTAAGTGGATACTACAAGGCGTTTGATAATCCTATCTTCTTGTTCTATCGTAAAGCACCAGGTGCAGAAATTCAATATACCAACGTGGACAAGGCTTCTTTGTACGGTGTGGAATTGGAGTATAGAAAAGATTTGGAAGGGTTTGTTCCGGCTTTGCGCAACTTCAAGTTGAGTACCAACATCTCTTTCATTCAATCTACTTCTGACGTAAACGTACCTGAAGGTTTGGAAGGTTTGGAACCAGATGAGCGTCCTTTGAAGGGCAGCCACCTTTCATCATCAATGCCGCTTTATTGTATGTGAATCAGGAAGCTGGTATTGATGCGGTATTGGCGTTAAATACAATTGGCGACCGTTTGAGAATTGTTGGTCGTGAAGGTACGCCAGACATTTACGATAGAGGTCGTTCGCAGTTGGACTTTACGTTCATTAAAAACTTCCCGAATAACTTTAGCGTGAAAGTGACTGCACAAAATATTTTGAACAACAGATATATTATTGCTTCTACCAATGACAGGTTCCCAACGTCCGATGGGGAAGAATATATTTATTCTGACTTCCGTACTGGTGCTACGTTTGGTTTAAGTCTTGCTTACACCATCCGATAGTCTAACTAGCGTAAATTTTAAAAGTGGCTGCTATCTCATAAGGTAGCAGCCATTTTTTTTTAATTCATCATTTACATCTTATCTATCAATTACGTGGTGCAGCTCGAATGGTAGTGGATTGTTGTATCCAGCAACCTACAAAAAAAGATTGTCCTTCTTTGTAGCCGCGCTGGAAAATATCGTCAACACTTGGCATGTATTGCGTGTAGTTAGCAATATTTTTATTGGCTTCTTTGGCTACACTGGAGTCCACACTTTTGGCTTTGTTCCACATATCAATTGCTACCCAAGTGACGATTTGGCTATCCCAACCTCTACCTGGTCCGCACAAAGGACCGCTCGAAGCATAAAGTTTTCCGATAATAAGATAAGGTTCGCCCCAATTTGCTCGGGCTTCGGCAGCTTGCAACGCCCAACGACGAGCCTCTGCAAAATTGCGCAAGTGGGCATAATAGATTTTGGAAACGAGCAGCAGGTAAGTTCCTCTTTTCTCGCTGTCGCTAGCTTCTTCGGCAGCTTGCTTGAATTGTTCCACAGCGCAAGAATAATCCGCGTTGCGCAAACATTCATAGCCTTTCCCTGCTGTAGTTGGCCCAGATTCTTCCACGCAGTTTTTGTTACCAGCTTCTACCACTTGCTGCATGGCAGGGTCTTCGTCCGCACAGCCTCCCCAGCGCAAGCGACTATATACCAAACGAATGGTATCGCAGTCAGTAGTAGCCGCTAAAAAGTCTTTCAAATATTGCGCTTTGTAATAAGTACAATCATAGAAACCTTTTACACTTTCAAAAGCTTTCAAGCGTTCGGGTGCATATTCTTGAATAATGTTCCAACGCTCACAGTTTACACCTTTGCAAGTGGATAAGCCATTGGCAATTACGGCGCGGATAAGTTGTTCGTATTTTTTTGCTTCTTCCAAAGCAACTTCACCTTCAAAGTACAAATCCACTAATAAAGAAGTGAAGGGATTAATTACAAAATCGTTGGTATTGATGCCCGCCACATCTATGGATTTTTTGAAAAGGTCGTAAATAGCGCGTTTTGATTTTCGGTTGGTATATTTGTAGTAATAATCAAACCCTTTTCTTGCATCGGCATAACCATTAGCTGGGAAACATTCCCCTAGCCGGTCGTACAGCTCAAAAATTTCATCAATATACGCTTCCTTTTTAAGCGAATCTTGCGTCTGCCCAATGAAGGATTCGTAAAAGAAAATACCGTCCGAAAACACAGTATTGCGTTTCCCGTCAGCTGCAGGCGCAACTGCATATACTTTTTGCCATAACCCAAAGGCACGTTCTAATTCTTTGACTTTGAGTGCATCTCGATAAAGTACGTAGTCTTCTTCCACTTGATCAGGATTGGGAGCATCTGAAAATTTGGGACAAGCACTTAGTATTTCATTGGGAGCGACTGGGTTTTCTACTGGTTTTGGTGACGTAGTACTCACAGCCGGAGCAGTTGCCTTTGGCGTACAGGCAAGTAAATTCAATAAAAGCAATAAAAATAGCATTCTTCTCATGGACATTATAATAATTTGTTTGTGAATGAGTTATTGGTCTTTGGTAGGATTGGTCTTTAGTTTTTGAAAGCTTTGGTACTTACATAGTGGGCTTGTAAACCACAAACTTAAATCGCTATTACCAAAAAAACAACCTACCAAAGACTAAAATCAATGCTCTTGAATAGTTACAGGTGCAAGTTCGTCAATGAGTTGTTTCAAAAATTGTAAGTAAGCATCAATTTCTGTGAGATGCGTTCTAAAACTTACGACTGCTAGTCGCAACCAATTTACGCTTGCAATATTAGTAGTAGAAACAAAAAATCTGCCATCCTCGCGTAGTTTTTGTGCCAGCAAATGATTAAATTCATTAGCATCTTGGTCTTCTGGCACATAGCGATAGGTACAGATAGATAATTCAGGATAAGGACCTACTTGGAATCCGATTTGCTGCACGGCTTGATAAAAATAGCGAGTCAAAAGGATTTTTTCCTCTAATGCAGCTTTGAAAGGAGCTTCACCGAGTAGTTGTAACGGCAACCACAGCCTCAAACCTCGAAAATGCTTACTCAATTCTGGAGAAAGGTCGCTAGGCGACGGCTCGACGGCGTTGTAGGTATCTTGAAGGTAATTTGCTTTGAAGGAATTGGTCTTGTAAAGAGTGTTAATGTCCTTCACTACCAATGCACCTAAGCCGTAAGGCAAAAAGAAACCTTTGTGAGGGTCAATAGTCACACTATCTGAACGTTCGATGCCTTTGAATTGGTCTTTAGTCGTAGAACCATCTTCATTTTCAAGAGCTGCCAATAAAAATGCCCCACCATAAGCAGCGTCCACATGAAACCATAGATTATAGTTTTCTGCAAGGTCTGCGATAGCATCCAAAGGGTCAATAATTCCAACGTCTGTTGTACCAGCCGAAGCTACAATCAAGAAAGGTGTTAAGCCGTCTGCTAGGTCTTTTTCAATTTGTTTTTGCAGCAGGTCAGTCGCGACATTTTTAAATTGCTATCCATTGGAATTTCTCGCGTCTGTACCTCCCATAGACCACCAATACGCAAGGCTTTGATGACGCAATGATGCACCTGTCGGGAATAGTAAACTACTGAATTTTCAACGTCGCGAGCGCGAATGTTTTTGTTATCTCTAGCCGCACATATCGCAATTAAATTAGCAATAGAACCGCCAGAGCTTAGATTACCAAAAGCATTTTCCTGCGTGTAGCCAACCAACTGGCACAACCATTTAATAACTTGATTTTCAATTCGTACTGCGCCAGGATTACCAAAATACAACCCTGAATAACGATTAGTAGCTGCTGCCAGATAATCTGCTACTGCACTATGAAAAAGTCCACCGCCCGGAATATAACCCAGATGCCTTCCAGAGGCTGGATTAATTCCTGTTTCATCCACATTGTGTCGGTATAAATCCAAAATTTCATCTATTCCCATAGGATATTTTCCCACGGGCGTTTCAGAAATAGCAACTCCTTCATGGTTAGTAGCGTAATACGATTTGCTGGTGGGCAGTTCATTGATAAATTCATCCACATAAGTGGTCACCGCTTGGTTGAGTTGATGACGCTCTTGTGAAGTAGCTTCTAGCGAGGCTGCTAACTTTTCTAACGTCAATATTTGTTCTTTCATAGCTCTAAATTTGATATTGTCAAAAATGGTTAGGATAAAATTATGGATTGCTGTTTTTTTGAGTATAACAAATTGTAAATAACAAAGTTACTGACTTGTCTTGTGTAGTTCGCCATTTGCAGTTGGCTTTTGCCTAAAATACATAAATAGCGAGCAGCAAAAATCCATTTGCGTGATATTGATATACAATAGACTTATTGTAATTTGATAATCAGTATTTTAAAAAGCATTTTAAAAAAGTATTGATTATTAGAAAATTAAGCATTAAATCAATGTACTACAAAACTGGTCATAGAATCGCATAGAATTTTATACTCAATCTTAAAATTTTACATTTTAGCTGTCCATTTTCACGTTTTAGCAGTGTTGATGTAATAATTACGCCTACTTAGTTGTATTGGGGGCAAGCAGCGAACAGCAAATTGCATA
>JAAUTG010000359.1 GCA_012031785.1 Saprospiraceae bacterium
ACAACCAGCGCCACCAAGCCGTGTTCGTAAGCAATACCTGCATAAGCTACAAAAACAAAGGTGCTGAAAAGCGTCATAAAATTGCTGATGCCTCCGACGTACCAAGGTATTGTTCCGCCTCCTTTGAAGTAATCACCAACATTTTTAACAAAAAAACCAAGTGCCAATCCAACGCCTGCCACAATAAACATATAGACGAAAATGGCGGCGTAGTCAAGTGTTTGAAGTGTGGGCATAGTTTTTTTTTATTGCAATGAAATAGCTGATAAGTCAGCAATTAAAATAGGAGAATCATAAACAGGAATATCAAAAAAAGTATAGCCTGTTGCTTCCTTATGCCATTGGCTTTTAGGAATTTGATAAATATACCCTGTGCGCAGATCCACATAAACAGGACGTTCAAATTTACCATTCGGGAAAGTAAAGTCCACCAAAGTAGGGCTATTGTAGTCAGAAGGAATATTATCGTTGAACCATATTGTTACCACTTGTTGCCCTGTATTTTCCTTTTCGTATGCAAAAAGCGATAAGCCATGAAAAGTGTTGTGCTGAATAGGATAATCCTTGATGTGCAATAAGCTATAATCAAATATGGAAGCCAAATGCTGTACGGCATAGTAAGCGTGCTTAGGGCGAACAACTTGTTGATTTTCATTGGTTAGCAACAATCCTTTTCTATTGATTTCATCTGGATAATGCAAATCGCAAATGGAAAAAATACTGCTGGGAATCCCCCTCCCCCAATCGCCTAACATTCGGCGCAATGCCCATTTGGCTTGACTCAATTCTGTCCAGTTATACCCACGCAAGGCTTTAGTCTTTCTAAATTCGGAGGGCGCACCATTTTCTCCTTGAAATAATGTAATGGTAGTGCTGTATTTTTGAACCGTGTCGCGCAAGGCAAATACTTCTTCATAGCTGTTGTCAGGGTTACTATTATAAGGGTGATAAGTAATCACATCCAGATAGGATACTGGGTCGTTGGGGAAAAAAGTGAAGTCGGCGATGGGTTCTCCGACGATGGAGACGAATTTCGTAATTTTAGAGGCATCACAGTCGTTACGAGTAGTAAGTGTTACCCTATAAACTCCTGGTCTATCATACAAATGGCTAGGATTTTCTTCTTCTGAAGTTGTGCCATCTCCGAACTCCCAAAAATAAGTCGTGCCGAAACAACTTTCATTAGAGAACTGTACTTTATCGGTAATACATTTTTCATTGGGAGCGGAAAATCTTGCTCGTGGTTTATACTTGATACCTTGCGAAGTACCAGTGGTTCTACTTGTGAATTTACCCTCACCACAATCTTTAACCCCCAATACTTGAACAAAAAACGAGGTTTCTCCAAAATCGCAAGCGTCCTCCTCATTCAAGGACAAATTGTAAGTATGTCTCCCAATAGCACCTGCCGTATCTATAGTTCCATCACACCAATAATAAACATAATAATCAAATGCTAAAGATTGCGTTGTGTCCACTTCAATAATCACTTCATCCCCTTCACAAATGATGTTATTTCCTGTTGAAACCAAAGCCAACGTAGGATTAGAAAGCGAACATTGATTGCGATTACCCACATTAGAGGGAGGCGCGCAACTGGGATCTTGTGCTGAGACAACATTGATAAAACAAAAGTAAGAGATTGATAACAAGGTAATTGTTCTTAATAAGGTTGTAACCATAGGGCGATGTTTAATTTTTGGAAATAATGAGTACAAGATATTTCTTTTACTCGACATTGCAAAATCGTTTTAACGCTGGTTTCCCTTTGGTAAATGAGTTGTTTAATGCTTAAAGTCTTTATTTTAGACACTTAAAGTAGGAAATAATATACTGTTTTCCTCTTGATATATTTTTTTGTAAATTTTCTTTAAAAATTAATAGCTTATTTTTGAAGTGTGTAATTATAGCAACTAGGGTTTGCGTATCAACTCCAATCATATTCAAGTCAACTAAAATGGTAAGCCAAGCATTTTAAAAAGGCATAGCAATTCAATTTTAAATGATAGAAAAACCGATAGTGGACAATCAATATTTGGTCAAAAAAAGGGCTGCTAAAAGCGGCTTTAAGTATAGCGAATGGACGTATGTGGTTATTCCAGCCTTTCCACCTGAAAAAAAAACACCTTTAGGAACCGTTCGGGTAAGTGGGTTCATTGATACTTACGAACTTAAACAGTACCATTTATTGCCAATGAAAGAGGGGAATATGTGCTTGCCTTTGAAAGCAGCAGTACGCAAAAAAATCGGTAAAGGGGAAGGAGATTTTGTTCACGTCATTTTGTTTCTTGATGATTCGCCGCTTGATATTCCAGACGAAATATTAGCCTGTTTGTTGGATTCTCCAAAGGCATATCGTTTTTTCCTCTCGCTTTCTAGTAGTAATCAGAAATATTATTTGGATTGGATAGAAGATACAAAAAAAATGGAAACCAAAGTAGCGCGGATAGCTAAAAACTATTGAACGCTTAGAGAATGGACTGAAATTTTATGACTGGATAAAACAAGAATAGCTAAAACTCGAACTAAAAAATAGACTACTCAAAATGACGGGAACGCACCACTACAAAGCAACGATTCGATGGACTGGCAACACTGGGCAAGGGACAAGCGACTATCGTGCTTATAACCGAAGCCACACCATTTCAATTGAAGGCAAACAAGACCTATTGGCTTCCTCTGACCCAGCATTTCGTGGGGATAAGACCAGACATAATCCAGAAGAATTATTTTTGTGTGCTATTTCCTCCTGCCACATGCTTTGGTATTTACATTTATGTGCCGCTGCGGGAGTGGTTGTTATGGACTATGCTGACCATGCAACAGGAACAATGCAGGAAACTAAAGATGGAGGTGGACACTTTACCGAAGTAATCCTATATCCGATGGTGCTTGTCAAGGAAAAATCCATGATTGACCGCGCAAACGAATTGCATGAGCGGGCTAATCAACTTTGTTTTTATTGCGAACTCTTGTAATTTTCCTATTCACCATCATCCTATTATCAAAGAGTTTACAGGATTATCGCTAGAGCGCAATGAGAAACTGCGTTTATAGCATAGAAACTCAATTCAATGCGCCACAACATCCAAATGAATGTTGGTAAAAGAGCAAAAACGATAAATAGATGCTTAGCGTTTACTTGAATAGGCTTTTCTTTGATCGCTCAAAAAGAAAAAGTCAGCACTTCTCCTTGATTTTGAGTAACTAAAAGCAGTTTCTGCTGTGGGATGAGTAGGCTTTTTCGCATATCGCCATCTAAGCACAAGCCACTTTTGATGAGTGGATATAGCTCGAATGCAAGGTTGCCTTTGCCGAGTAGTAAATTGCCGAAAGACGCATCGCTTTGACCGAAAATGGATTCGTTAGGATAGAAGTTGCTAATTAAAAGTAAGTCCAAGATACCATCTGCGTTGAAATCGTGGAGGAGTAGGTCTTGGTGGGGGCTTGCTGCACGGCAAGGCAAAGGCTGAAAGGTGAAGTTGCCCTTTCCGTCGTTGATGGCAATGCCCGATCTCAATTCCGTAACTTGCCACTGTTGGGCATCCTGGCGCTCGGTGGGCGTGAACAGTTGTTGCAAATCGGTGGTAGCATATAATTTGAATTGCGTGAATCGCTTTTTGAATTGAGCAATTTGCTCGGTAAGTGTGCCAAGCGGATGAACGGCAACTTCTTTGTTTGCCAAGAATGTTCCAAAAATAGGGTCTATGCGTCCATCTCCATTAAAATCTTTTGCCAATAAAGTAACTGGCTGCTCAGGCGTGGCTTTGTAAACGGTATTTAAGCCTTCATTCCCCAGCACTACATCCAAATCGCCATCGCCATCTAAATCCGCTGCTTGGAGGCAATTCCACCATCCTTTGGGGAGGTTCGTCTCTTCTAGGGTATAAGTCGTGCCATTGTTTCTCAATAATTTTAGGCTTTCCCAATGTCCTGTTAATAAAATGTCTTTATCGCCATCGTTATCCACATCAAATGCAATCATATCTTTGATTGCTATGTGGTTGGGTAGCCAAGGTGCATTCAGTTCGCTAATTTTCCCTTCTTTTACCGTCAATAAAACGCTACGAAAGTGGTTGGGATAAGCATTTGGGAGGTAGCTACCACCTAGTAACAAATCCGTAAATCCATCCGAATTAAAGTCTGCTAGCAGTATGCTTTCTGAACAAATAGCTAAATCGGGTAATCCTTCATCAAGCGCAAATCCATTTTTAGTACCCAAAAAAAGTAAAGGTTGATACGCCTTTTCTGCGGTGATAGGTCGTTCACTCACGCCTGGAACAAGGAAAATATCTTGAAACCCATCTTGATTAATATCTAACACAGCAATGTCTCCAACTGTGATGGATGCCGTAGGTAGGGTATCTTTAGGTACAAAATTGCCATTTGGTTGCTGGTAATAAACAAGGGTAGGGCTTCCGCGATAAGTGCCACCAAGGACAATATCGGCAAGTTGGTCGCCATTAAAATCGCCTTGTGCTATGACAGGACCGTTGCGCGTTAGCATTTTCTGCAAGGTTGGTGTTTGGCGAAAGTCAATAAAATCGGCTGCTTGGTGCGTATAATTCAACCCGTTGGTACTTTTTTTAAATAGTGGCTGAGGCGAAGTTTCAGCAAGCGTGTTTATTGTTGCTGCATT
>JAAUTG010000360.1 GCA_012031785.1 Saprospiraceae bacterium
GGGTTTTGAGTTTTGGGTTTTGAGTTTTGAGTTTTGGGTTTTGAGTTTTGGGTTTTGAGTTTTGTGATAAAATTATTTTGTGTTTTTCCCAAATCACCAAAGACCAAAGACCAAATCACCAAAGACCAAATCACCAAAGACCAAATCAATGGTTCGGTTTTAGAACGGTTCTGGATTCTTGTACGGTGATAATTCCTTTTTCGGTTTCTCGCTTCACCCTTACTAAGATACCTTCGTCGTCGTATTCGTACATGGTGGCATAGTTGTTTTCGTCCAATTCTGCCAAAAGCCTAAGGCTATATGGGTCATAGACAAAAGATTTCATGTTAGAGATGAACGGATGTACCCTAAAGTCGTCTATATAAAATTTTCCAGCTTTGGCACTATTGGAGAAATACAGTTCAAAAGCGTTGTTGATACTATTGTCTTCAAAATCAGGCACAACGAAGTTGCAAACCATTTGCTGCCATCCATCCACGATTGGTTTTTCAGCTTCAAATTCTAATACCACGCTTTGATTGCTCTCGGGGAAGGTCAAAGCGATGGATAGCTGTGAAGCGGGACTACCCCCTATTTTGATAGAGGCATCGGTGGCTACCCAAACACTCATTCGGTACTTTTGCCCTGATTTGAGGTTGAGCTGTGCAGCACAGGTGGAGCAGTTGTCATCAATATCGGCAACTGGTCTGGAGCCAGTCGAATTGTCTTCACATTTGGTATCCAAGTAGTTGACGAAAAGTACATCACCCGTTATGAACAAACTGGCTTTGCCAGTATGAGCAGTTGGAACGATTTGTGTCATCCTATTTTTGTAAAGCACTATATTTTTTCGAGCAATTACGTTGTCAATGGTTTGAGTGCAGTCATTAAGATACTGATAATCTTCGAATCCTTCAAAGCTGATTTCGCGCCGTTGGGCGTTGCCAGCGACTGCGGTGACACGAGTATCGTTGTAGCCGAAATAAGCGGCAGAGTACACGCCGATAGCATCTTGGTTCTCCAACTCGTTTCCTCGATCATCGTACTGCGTAACGGTGTTGGTGCGCGTCCAAAGTTGCTGATTCACTGCTGCGCGCTGTTGAGGGGTTTGCCAAGTTGTTCCGTTATAAGCCCAAAAGGATAAAACCCAATAGCTTTTCCACCTTCTCTGACGCTGCCAGCTTCGCGTGGGTTGTTAGAACACAAAGGAGGTTTTTGGTCGCCAATTGCCTTTATAGCCAGTGGTAAAGAAATTGAAAGTACTTCCTAGATAAACTAATTTGCCCATTGCGTCTCTTTCGCAAGGCACTTGCCAAAGGCTATCAAAAGTGACGGCGCTGGCTTCCAGTACTTTAGTATTGTCGTCAAACTGAAGCATGGTGGAAGCGGTATTGGTAGGACGCTTGTGAGAAACCACGCTTGCTATAGGCGTACCAGCTTGATTGCGTCGAGCGGGACGAATAATTTTGAGCAAGTGCAACGGGTTCATCCCAATATTTGAACCAAAGACCAGTTTACCATTTTCATCCGCCAAATAAATATCGATACTTTTCAAGGCGAAGTATTTTTCGAGAGGTGCATTAGGCGTTTTTTGGAGGATTACTTCGTCGCCATCGTGGAAAAAGGGTTCTAGTGCAGCAGGTAAATAAGAACCTATTAGGGTAATGTTTTTAAAGACAGTGCCTATATTTTTGTAGGCTTGCCCCATACCGCTGTCGTAAGCCCAATGCGCAGGATAGGTAAATTGGAACATATCGTCGTTGAACTCGTTTTGGGTTCTAGTCAACAAGACCTCACCTGTTTCGCTGTCGAACAATACATTTTCAGTGGTAAGGGTAGCGCCATTTTCCATTACAATGACTTTATCAAGAACGCCTGTTCTTTTAATGAGTTTGGTGGTAGTGGCAGTCCGGAAAGCTACTTTTTCTTGTTGAAGCACTGGTTTGGGTACTGGAATTGGAACAGGGAAACCAAAGATGTTGATGCCTTCGAGATTAAATTCTATACCCGCGCCAGTGGTTTTATTGAGTTCTTCGTTCATGTATTGCCAAACGTCGGTTTCCACGCCTTTTATAGCTTGACCTATACTGCCGTCTGGATGCACTACGTTTACGCTATTGTCTAACGAATTGTTGTTTGTCGTTTTGTAGCGATATTCAGAAGAAGAAATAGCACTACCTTCTTCGCTGAAGACAGTTTCCTTTTTCATTTTGCCGTGCATATCGTTCAATTCTACCACAAAGCCTTGTGATACTGCTAGTTGTTCGTTGACTCCAATCTTAAAGAATTTAAGTATTGGATTTGCTTTTACCCGCTCACTTAGTTTGGCTGTTCTGTCTGTACGGGTTGGAAAGTCTTTAGCCGTGTAAAATTCATGAACAGAATAGCCTGTTGCTGTTCGTTTGACGTTAGGATACTGCAAATTGCGCACCAGCACTTGACTGTAACCTACTTCGGGTGCTGGAAATAGGTTCTCGCCTAAGGGTTCTTCGGAGTAGTAGTAGTTATCAGGGGCTAATTTTATTTCGTTGGAATAGGGTAAAGGGCGGCGCATCAGATTTTCTTCTCCTCCCATGAAGGGTTCGTAGGCGGCTACCCCTGAACTGATGGTTTCCATTTTTCCATTGACCGTTGCGGTCGTTTGATAAAAATATTCTTGCCCATACTGGCTGCGGTCGTCGTTTGGCGTAACATCCCACTCATCCGATAGGATGATTTTTTTGACCCTTGAACCGCCGCCCAATTTTTTGTAGTTTGGGTTGCTCAATCTAATCCAAGATTGGTTGGTATTGACTAATTTCCCCCATTGGTTGGTCATGGCATTGCGGTCAAAGCCTTGAATTAAGTTTTTGATTTCGTTGCCAAAACCTACCAACGATTTGATATTTGCT
Organism: Saprospiraceae bacterium; assembly: GCA_012031785.1. Lineage (GTDB taxonomy): Bacteria > Bacteroidota > Bacteroidia > Chitinophagales > Saprospiraceae > JAAUTG01. The sequence continues at coordinate 2,871 of JAAUTG010000360.1, forward strand.
TCGTCATTACCGCTGGTTTCATAACCTGGATACACCAGTTGTGGTAAGTTAAGTCGCATGGTTTGGAACGTGGCTTTGGCTATGGGATGGATCAATCGGTTGCTATCTTTGTCTTTTACAGTCAATAAATCAACAGCGATTGCCATTTGCGTTGTCCCAATCGGGTGCACGTCATTGTAATCCATGTAGCCTGTTACGAAGTCGTAGTTGTTGTTTTGTTCGTCCAGTCTAACTTTACATTTGAAATACAGTTCGTTTACATCCTGAAAATACCGTGATAAGAGTTCAGCTTTTCTTTCTGCATCCGTTCCAGCAGATAGCGGGAAAGGCAAATCGAGGATTAAGTAAGGTGGAATATCTGCATTGTTCTTGCCTTTGTCTTTGTATAATTCAGTGCTGACTGTGTTTCCGTTTTTATCGAAGGCAAAGCCTTTGATAAAAAACATCTGACCTGCTCTCCTATCTTGTACATAAGCATAATCATCGGATTCGTATTCAACCTGAATAGTTCCTCCAGAAGGTAACGTGATTTTGTTCAAATTCCAAGCCGCCGCGTACTGGTTGCTCAAACTTTTATGCTGTAATACGTAAGGGAAGTCTTTATTAGCTGGAAAATCTGTTGTAGGGTAATTATCGTTATCGTCAAAGTTTATGCCGTTTTGAGGACGCGCTTTATAACAACCCCAACGGTCGTAAGCTGCAATATCGTAGCTTGGGTTTAAAGTATTGTACTCAAACTGATACGCATTAAGTTTACCGCGTTTGCTTTTTCCGTAGGTGAAAAATATTTTTTTCAAGGTGAGTTTCCCCCCCGAAGTACCATTTGGGACACTGCTGCACAAACTGTAATCGTATTCAAAATGAACGGTTTTGATGGGTGTCGCATTTTTGCCATTTTCAATTAAATCGGACTTGGCGTAAAGCGCAATACTGTCGAGTTTGGCTAATTGATTAGCGATGTTGATACCTCCATTTTCGCCTTGCACCCCATAACTATCTTGTCGAGGGCTAATGTAGAATTGTGCCACCATAGTGCGAGATTCAATAGAGTGCTGATACCAAACTTCTTTTTCGCCATATAAATAACTTGCTTTATCATCCTGACTATCAGATGTATAACCTTCTTGGTAGCGCGCTTTATTTTCTTCGATAGGTACACGCCAACGGTATGGTTTATCTTCTGTATCCGTATTGCCATAATAAAGACTGTAATTGAGTTTCACTGCATTGCCAGGATCATCATCCGATATACCATCCCCTGTACGGTCTATGTAGTCAGGAGAAAGCACACCAGTAAGCAGGTAAGCGTAAGCGTAATCAGGAAGGGTTTGGGCATCGTAGTAATGTTCTCTTCCTTTTTGATTGTTCGTGCTGTTATCAGCACCTGCTTGATAAGTCACCAAATTATCACTTGGGCTACCCGAAGGGTTTACACTGAAGGTGACTTCTTTTTGGCGCATGTTGTAAGTTGGTATTCCATACACATATCTTGAACCATCAGGCTGGGTGATGTTAATTTCTGAAATATGGTGGGGCTTTCTTGAATCAGAAACTCGGTTGATTTTGAATTGAATAGCGTCAGTACAACCATAAATTAGGGAATCGGGTTCGTAGCTACAAATTATGGTATCTAATGCCCCCGCTTTAGCCTCTTGTGCGGTAAGATACTGGAATACTTGATTGCGTTTGCTACGCGTTCTTGGCGAAGCGTATCGTTGGGGTACAGTAAGCCTTGAGGTCTTT
>JAAUTG010000053.1 GCA_012031785.1 Saprospiraceae bacterium
AAGAAAATGATATTACTAACCGCTTCGAGATACAAGTAAATGCAGATAACGAAAACTGTAAATGTTACCACAATCACAGCAGGTGGTCTGCAAAACTACACTTATCTTTGGTGTAATCAAGTGACTACTCCTAATCAAAACAACTTACAATTAGGTGCTTACACTTTGACAATAACAGATGCTTTGGGTTGTAATATTACTGACACACTTTTTGTCAATGTTTTTCCAGACATTATGCTTACTCCTAATTGCGATGGTACGGCGGATGCTTCCATTTCTTCTGAAGCTTGCATCGAATACGCTATTGCTTGGGATAATGGACAAACAGGTAAGCGCGCTACAGGATTAACAAACGGTAATCACACGGTTACAGCAACAGCTCCGAATGGTACAATTATAAGTAGTGACTTTGTAATAGATATACCTGAAATTCAAGTTACTACAAACGTGACCAATACTACTTGTCCAGATTTTTTGGATGGAACAGCTACGGTTACTGCTGATAATGGAGTGGCGCCATATACTTACCGTTGGAGCAACGACAGTACCACGGCTACGATTCGTAACTTAGCACCAGGTGATTATGTGGTTACTGTTACAGATAGTAGAAATTGTTCCATAGAAAGAAGCATTACAATTGCGCCAGCTTCACCCATTAGCGTCACTATTCCTGAGCCTCAATCTTGTGAAGGCGAGCCAGTGGTCTTGTCGGTCATTAACAATAAACCAGAAGATATTTTAACGTATCGCTGGACACCAAGCAATTTGTTCCTAGTGGGGACAGACACCACCGCCACGCCTACTTACATAAGCAGTGCCGCTGGTAGCGTAGAAGTGACAATTACTAATCAATTTGGTTGTACCACACAACAGTCCGTAGATATTGCTTTTGAAGAGCGTTTACGCCCTGAACCTAGCGATTTAACTTACGAAGAAAGCTGTTTGGGATTATTGGTTCGTTTCAATGGAAATGGTCAAACTGGTGGATACATCTGGCGATTTGGTGATCCAAATCTATCTAACGATATTTCGTCGGAATTAAATCCAATATTCACATATAGCCAACCTGGAACATATAAAGTAACGCTTATTCCTGCCAATAGTACATTTTGTAGAGATACTACCCAATTTGATGTGGTAGTAAAAGGTGCATTGCCGCTCAATGTAGAGGTGCAAGGCGATACTTTGGTATGCAATGACGAAACAACTTCCTTGAATGTGAACGATAGTAGATTTTCTTCTGTTCGATGGTTTTCTACCAATAATGAACTTTTGAGCGAGAACACTAACTTTACAGCAGCGGCGGGAACTTATCGCGTAGTGGCACAAAATGCAGAAGGTTGCTCGGGAGAACGTTTAGTGACTGTCGTCAATCAGGGTGTAAATATCAATTTAGAAGATACTTACGCGCTTTGTCGCGGGGAGAGTTTACCTATTGAAGTCATCAACCTAAATGCTAACGATTTACTAAATTTTCAGTGGACTAGTGGTAATCCAAATGGTATTGATGACCCAACTAGCGATATGCCAACTTTTAGGGTAAACGAAACTACTATTTTCACTGCTACCGTGACCAATCAATACGGATGCAGTTTCACCAAGCAGGTGACGATTGAAGTGAAGGAATTACCTGAAATAGATGGTATTTTAGCATCACCAGACACCATTAATAGTGGAGAAACCAGCAACATTAGTATTACTGGAGCTAAAGGGAATTATGCCTACGCTTGGGATAGCGACCCTACTCTAAGTAACACTAATGCACCTAGCACTATTGCTTCTCCTTCCCAAACCAACATTTATTTGGTAGAAATTACCAATGAAGATGGTTGCTCCATCAAGCCAGAAGTAAGAGTAGTAGTATTTGATTTGCCTTGCGAAATGCCATATTTGTACTTGCCAAATGCTTTTACGCCTAACAACGACGGAGTCAACGATGTACTTTTTGTACGTGGGTTTCATATTGAGCGCATGAATTTGATCATCTACAACCGTTGGGGAGAAAAAGTATTTGAAACCCAAAACCAAAAAGAGGGCTGGGATGGTACGTACAAAGGCGAGCCAGCCACAGGTGATGTGTTTGGTTACTATTTGGAAGTGGATTGTATTGGCAACGAAAGTAACGTATTCAAAGGAAATATCACAATATTGAGATAAAACTGCTTGATTCAAGTATTTTTTAGAACGTGAAAACGGGATGATTATTAACAATCATCCCGTTTTTGTGTCTATTGGGGTAAATACTTACATTTAGGCAAACACCCAATCGCAAAAGGCAAATTACATCATGCAATACAACCCTCGCGTATCAATTATTGTCTTTATCAAAAATGAATGAATGCCGACAATACAAAAGCGGGTAGTTATTCGTTTCTCAAAAAATAGATTGTAACTTTGTGATTGTTTTAAGAAATCAATCTTGAAACCTAATATTTAAGTGTATTTCAAATGAATAAAGGTATTTTACTATTAATTGCATTGACACTTGCTGGTGGAACTGTATTTGCACAAACGCCTTTTGACACTTTAGCTATTTTGGATTACTCTCAACCACAGGAGTATGAAATTGGAGGTGTCACAGTAACAGGTGCTAATTTCAGTGACGATAACGCAATTGTTTCCATAGCAGGCTTCAAAGTAGGAGAAAAAATCCGTATTCCAGGTGCAGACATTCCAAGGGCAGTAAAAGCACTCTGGAAATTGCGTTTGTTCACAGATGTCCAAATTTACAAAACCAAAGTAGAAGATGATGTTGTCTTTTTGGAAATTGCGGTATTAGAACGTCCTAGACTTTCTGGACATTCTTACAAAATGTAAAAAAAACCTACCATGAAGACTTAAACGAAAAGGTGAATGCCTACTTACTCAAAGGTGGCATTGTCACAGAAAACGTGAAAGTCAATGCTTCGGAAGCCATTAAGAAATATTTTGTAGAAAAAGGCTTTTTGGATGTCGAGGTAGCCGTAGAAGAAATACCTGACACCAGTCGTGTCAATTCTATTCGCTTGGTGTTTGATGTGGATCGAAATAGTCGAGTAAAAATACAGGATGTAGTATTTGTAGGAAATGAGAGTGTAAAATCCAATAAATTACGCGGTTTGATGAAGGAAACGCGCCGTAAAAAACGAATTTTTGCCGCTTCTAAATACATCAAAACTCTTATAGCAGAGGACAAGCAAAAAGTGATTGACTACTACAACAAATTGGGCTATCGAGATGCTAAATTTATTCAGGATACCCTCTGGCGAGAAACAGATGGCGATTTGATTTTGCAACTTAACATCAACGAAGGCAACCGCTACTACTTTAGAAATATTACTTGGAAGGGCAATTCAATTTACGATACCGAGACATTGGAAAGAGTGCTAGGTATTGAATATGGAGAAGTGTATAACCAAGAACTTTTAAGTACGCGCCTTTCATTTAGCCAAGATGGACGAGATGTAAGTACCCTGTACCTGGACAATGGTTATCTATTTTTTCAAGCTGACCCTATTGAGGTAGCGGTAGTAGGTGATTCTATTGACTTAGAAATTCGTATTTTTGAAGGACCACAAGCCACCATTGATAAAGTAACCATTAAAGGCAATGACCGCACACATGAGCATGTGATTCGACGAGAGCTTCGCACCTTACCTGGAGAAAAATTCAGCCGTTCCGAGATTATTCGCTCACAGCGACAAATTATCAATTTGGGCTACTTCAATCCAGAGAGCTTAGGTATTAACACGCCTGTCAATCCAGAACGCGGTACAGTAGATATTGAATATACCGTAGAAGAAAAACCTTCCGACCAGTTAGAACTTTCAGCAGGTTGGGGTGGATTCAGAGGTCTTATTGGTACGCTTGGTGTGTCATTCAATAACTTTTCCTTGCGCAACGTTGCCAATCGAGAAACATGGAGTCCACTGCCGCAAGGAGATGGACAAAGGCTTTCCATACGCGCACAAACGAATGGACGTTTTTATCAATCTTACAATGTTTCATTTACCGAGCCTTGGTTGGGAGGACGTAAGCCAAATTCTTTAACATTAGCTGGTTTTTACAACAAATTCAGCCTTTTTGGTGGTGGTGCACTGTCTCTTTGGCAGGGTTCTGTTAGTTTGGGTACGCGCTTAAAATGGCCCGATGATAATTTTGTGTCCAGTACGGGTATCAATATCCAAAATTTGAATTTGAACAATTGGCAAGGTGCGTTTCGTACAGATGACGGGCAATCTGTATCTAATGGTAGATATAATAATTTTAGTATCAAACAAACGCTCGTTCGTTCTTCCGTTAATGAGCCAATTTTTCCAACGACAGGTTCTAATTTCTCTCTGTCTTTGCAGTTCACCCTTCCTTATTCTTTGTTTAGAGGCGACCCAGAAACGCCTTACCAAGACCAATCTCCTCAAGAGCGCTACAAGTGGTTGGAATATCACAAATGGCGATTCGATGCAGAATGGTACACTCAATTATTTGATAAGTTTGTGCTAAAGGCTTCTGCAAAGGTAGGTATTGTAGGTACGTACAATAAAGCACTTGGCGTATCGCCATTTGAGCGTTTTCAGTTAGGAGGTGATGGATTGAACAACCAACAGTTTGGTTTTGCTGGCTTTGATATTATTTCCTTTAGAGGATATGAAATTGAAGACTTTGAAGCCAATCTTGACCCAACAGGTAGCCAAGTAGCAACACCTATTTTCGATAAATTCACCTTGGAATTACGTTATCCTGTTTCTACAAATCCAAATTCTACGATTTATTTGCATACCTTCTTGCAAGGTGGTAATGCGTGGCGCTCCATTAAAGACTTTAATCCTTTTGATATTAGACGCTCTTTTGGCGGTGGTTTGCGCGTATTTTTACCTATGTTTGGGGTACTTGGCTTTGATTATGGCATCGGTTTTGATAAACCAGGAGCTACGTTAAAAGATTTAGGTACGTTCAATATTGTACTTGGTTTTGAGCCAGAATAAGACTGAACTAAACTAAGCGACGATAAAGTGGTTGTGCAGTCTTTATCAGACTGCACAACCACTTCATTAATACACAAGTGAAGCTAAATTATACTTTAAAGATTAAAGCCCACCTTACTTTTTGATAAGTTTATCCAGCAGATTAGCGATTCGGGCTGCACGAGTTTCTTCCTTTTTGGCACTGTAAATCCAATTTATCAAAGATTTTTGTTCATCTGAGGAATAGCATAAAAAAGCTTCATAGGCTTGAGGCTCGTCCAAAAGGCATTGTTTTAATTCTTCCGGCAGTTCCACTTTATTGGTTGTTGCGTGTAGAATAACTTGCACATAATTACCAGCTTGCTTGCCAATCTTTTTTCTAATCTCGGCACGAACGGGTAAGAAAAGACTGCCATCTCCAAAAGGCATTAGTTTACAGTGTTTAATTTCAAACCCATCTATGCTGCCTTGCACTGTTACCCAGCCAAATGGTGTTGTCTTACTTTGCGTAACTTCTGGAATTTTAGTGTAAGTCCATTCCCCTTTTCCTGGAAATTTTTCTAGCAAGCACAGTCTGTTAACCAAAAGTTGTTCGTCCATAGTTAAGTTGGTTAAATTCAAAAAAAACAATACTCATCCGATTTTTATGCCCAAATAAAAGGTGAAATTCATCCTAAAATGAAGAGAACCAAACTAGTAAATTTTACATCATTCTTCCATCTCGCGCTTCAAGGCTTAATTTTAAAAAGTTTCAGGGTATAAATATAACACACAGCCCTACTGCTTCGTTAAGTAACTATCCAAGAAAAAATAAACAGTCGTAGATTTAACAGCTCACAGCAATCAACTGCTAGTACCTAATGCTTTTAGGTAAACGAAGTTGATTAATCAAAATCAGAAAAAGTGCTTGTAAACGAAAGAAAAAAAAATGAACTTTTTTTGCGAATAAAAGTGACTTAATATGGGTATTATTCATCTAAAAAGTGATATGTTGTAAATAAAAATAGGACACATCTTATTCGGGCATTGAAAAGCGTCAAATTGGTGAAATGGTGAAATTTTAAAACAATAAAATGTCTTTAGCTATGGTGAAATTTGAAATTTACAAACCTAATTTTGTTCGGTTTGTTCCCGCACGTTTTTTTAAAATCCGATTCTGGATAAGCCAGTTTTGGTTCAAAGCATTGGTCGTTGGTTTTGGGTTGTATGTGTTTTTTAACAAAGACATCACATTCCAATTTCGCTTGAGTAGCTTGGATACGCCAGTGTTAACAGAGGTATTCCAAGAAAATGGACTTGCACAACCAGTATCAAAGCCAAGTGTTAACGTTTCCACTTTACCTGTGGAGACAGTGGTAGCTAATTTAGTGGAGGAAAACGAAACCACTCGTCCGGTGGTGGTGACAAAAGACTTGAAGGACAGAACTGCAAATAATTTTTCTAATATTGGCTTTTTGGTTAACCCAAATTACGCACAGCGCAACAAAGTTGACCCGTCCGTTGTGGCGTATCATAAAAAAGTTTGTACGGATTACGTAAAACGATTTGCAAAAGTGGCGATATTAGAGCAACAAAAATTTGGTATTCCAGCAAGTATCACTTTAGCACAAGGACTTTTAGAATCCAATGCTGGAGAAAGTCGCTTATCGCTAGAATCAAACAACCATTTTGGTATCAAATGCAGGTCGAAATGTAAGGGTTGTACGTGCAGAAATTATACAGATGATAGTGTTTACGACATGTTTCGCGTGTTTGACTCTGCTTGGGAAAGTTATAGAGCGCATTCCACACTTTTGACGGGCGAACGTTACAAACATTTGATGAAACTAAAGCAAACAGATTATGAAAACTGGGCTTATGGACTGAAAAAAGCAGGTTATGCTACAGATAGCAAATATCCTGAAAAGTTGATTGCTATCATCGAAACTTTGCAATTGTATCGCTTCGACCAAATGGCCATTAAAGGTTGACTATTGTAGCATTAACTGACGTTACGCAACTTGCTTTTGCCATTCGCTGTTTGCACAAATACAATTATTTCACACAACTTCGGCTTGCAAGTTTTACATACAAACGTGGGAGACCATTTTAAAACGAACAACTGAATCCAAATAGGAAACTTCGTAACATAAGCTATGAAGGACTGCTAGAGAAAACCCTAGTAGTCCTTCTTTTACTCGTTGTTTAGGTTTGTTGTCAAAAAATAAACCTGTTGAATAGCAATAATTTAGCTTGACTATTTATTTGGAATTTACAAAAAGCTATTTTTTATTCGCATCACTTGCTGATTTTAAAGGAATAAATATTTTAAAATAGTCGTCTCTTGAGAACGCTAACTCGTTATTTAAAATTATAGAAAGTAGCACTAAAATCAGCTATCTCAGGTTTTTGTGTAGGAATATCCCAATATCCTTTGTAATGTACATATTCTGGCACGTAATCTTTCCCTAATTTGCGTAATTTAATATTCATAGTTACATTAAAATCAAATGCTGTTCCTTGATAGACTAATTGGTAATCGCGTGCAATGACTTGAAAATTAATCTTGTCGAAATAGGTTTCTAAGGATTTAATGATGGTTTTACTTGCTTTGGCTTCGGGTTTTACTTTAACGCTAAACACATAGCAATCAATTTGATTTTGATACTTTTTTGAACTTATAGAATAGTCGTAATAAGGCATCATACTAGGCTCAAAAATAGCAGTTTTCCCGCCTACGATGGGTACTTCTACTTTTTCGCCTGGCTGAAAAATCAGTTTCTTCAATTGTTCAATATGCTTATCCATCCCTTTGGGCGCAGTTGCTTGCAAAAGGCTTGATTCGCATACTTCACCGTGTGTGAAAAATAAACGGTCATAAAGTTCAGCCGTGTAGTACCGTAGTTCTCTTTTCTTTTTGAAGTAATTACCAGAAAAATCCTCTGACAGGATGTCCATAGTTCTACAAAATCCTTCTGTTTTCTGTACAATAACAGACTTGTAAGTAGCAATTTTTTGATTACTTTTATCATAGAATTGTATATCATTGTCCGATTGATAGGATAAAAATCTCAAATTGCGAAAACTTTGATAAAATGATTCATCCTTTTGCACCAATTCGATGAAATCTTTGACATCAAATCCTTGACGTGTGGCAGTCACTACAAAAGAATCTAAATGGATGACAGACATGATTGGCTCGTAGTCCTGACTTAATAAAGGAACTACAAAAAAAAGAGAGAAAACAAAACAACTGGTTTTACTTGCTAATATAAGATGCTGCATTGATAACTTCGGTTTTCCCATCCACGGTAAGGGCGATATAAAAAGCCAGGCTGAATGCTGTATGCGCCGACTTCCCCATTTTTGTTAAGTGCTAAATAGCCTACTTGCGTATTAGTTAAATCTTTTGTCTTTTTGATAATCCGCATCACTGCCTCTTGGCAAGCATCCACAGGAGAATAGCCTTGACGCATTAACTCGACCACCAAAAAGAACCTAGTGTTTTCAATACCAGTTCACCCACTCCTGTGGAAGTAGCAGCTCCTACTTCGTTATCTACAAACAAACCCGCCCCAATAATGGGGAGAATCACCAACTCTGCCTTTTATTTTATAAGCCATTCCACTCGTGGTACAAGCTCCTGCTAGATTGTTTTGCTCATCAATGCCACCATTCCAATCGTATCGTGCATTTCAATATTCACAATAGGTCGGTATTGAGCAGTTTTGCTCCATGCTTCCCATTCCATCTTGGATTTTTCGGTCAATAAATTTTCTTTCATAAAGCCTTGCTCCAACGCAAATTGTAATGCACCATCGCCAGCCAAAAGGACATGTGGAGTAGCTTCCATCACTTTTCGAGCTACCGAAATAGGATGTTTGATATGTTGAAGGTAGCATACCCCACCTGCATTTCCTTGGTGATCCATGATGCAAGCATCCAAAGTAACGTTCCCGTCGCGGTCTGGGCGACCGCCATAACCTACGGACTGGTCATTGGGGTCTGCTTCTGGTATTTTTACGCCTGCTTCCACAGCGTCCAAAGCACTACCTTGCTTGGAAAATACTTGCCATGCGGCTTCATTAGCTTGAACGTTGTTCCAAGTAGAAACCACTAAAGGTTTACGAATGCTGCTAGGTACGATGATTTTACTATCGTTTTGACAAGCTACATTTAACCATCCACTAGCACCCAAGCCAGCACCAGTCCAAGCAAGTTTATTGAAGAAAGTACGTCTCGTAATCATAAAACAATTTAATTTTACAGGCTAAGGAATGAGCAATAGATATAAGGATTATTCATTTACAATTTATGACTCGTAAATTATTCAAGTTGTAAATTGTAGCGAATATAAAAAAAAATCTAATTAAGAACAGACAAGTCGCTATTTTTGCATTTATTTTATAAAAATACTTTTATTTTGTTTAGTCGTGTTACGCAGTTTGCGATTCGCATTTGCTTGCCTCGGAAATAATTTTTCAGGCTTATATGGAAAGCCTGAAAAATGGAGCATGCTTGGCATCATTGTATCTAAGTAAAAAGCGAGCAGGAAAAGCAAATTGCTTAATAGGTCTTATTAGTTTTAATGCTAAAAGACATTGATAAGATATTTTAATCTTTTAAGTTAACTATGCCGAAGCATTAAATCGGCAATTTCTAAAAATGAACGGAGATATTCGAGTATTCAAGTTTGGTGGTGCATCTTTGAGGGATGCAGAAAGAGTGCGCAATGTAGCGTCTATTTTAAAAAATTACTTCGGAGAGCGTTTGTTGATTGTAGTATCCGCGATGGATAAAACCACGAACGCCTTAGAAAAAGTAGTGGCTGCTCATGCTTCCAAAAGTGGAAAGGCTTACGAATTATTGGCAGAAATAAAAACATTTCACTACAAAATGACCGAAACTCTTTTTGAAGATTCTAGCGAAGTGAACAATTTAATACATGACATTTTCGTGGAAGCAGAATGGGTATTGGACGAAGAACCACATCCTCACTATGACTACATGTACGACCAAATTGTTGGAATTGGAGAACTAGTTTCTTCGAGAATCATGGCTTCTTACCTTTCTAGCATAGGATTGACGACACATTGGCTGGATGCTAGGGATATTATTAAAACTGATAATCTGTACCGCGAGGCTTGGGTGAAATGGGATGAAACAGTGGAAAATGCTAAACAACTAGCCATGCCACATCTTCAACCTTCGCAATTCGTCATGACGCAAGGGTTTATTGGTAGCACTTCCGAAAATTTTACTACCACGCTGGGGCGAGAAGGTTCGGATTATACGGCGGCTATTTTCTCTTACTGCTTGGATGCCAAGGACATGAGTATTTGGAAGGATGTGCCTGGTGTGTTAACTGCTGACCCACGTTTATTCGATAATGTAACGAAATTGGATCGCCTTTCTTACAAAGAGGCAATTGAAATGACTTACTACGGCGCGAGCGTTATTCACCCAAAAACCATCAAGCCACTTCAAAATAAAAGTATTCCACTTTACGTAAAGTCATTTATTCATCCAGAAGGCGAGGGTACGCTCATTTCTAGTCAAGTGGAAGACAAATATCCGCCCATGGTTGCAGTAGAACGCAATCAAGCGGTACTTTACATTTCCACAAGAGACTTTTCTTTTGTGGCAGAGCATCACATGAGCTACTTATTCAATAAAATTGCTGAGTATCGTCTTCAAGTGAATATGATGCAAAATACCGCTATTAGCTTTGCGATTTGTGTAAACAACATAGATGACAAAATTCATCAATTTTCGGCTGGCATTCAGCACAATTATGGTGTTATTATTGATGAAGGGTTGGAGTTAATGACCGTTCGCCATTACAACCAACAAACAGTCAATAGCCTTTTGGATGGTAAGATGGTATTTTTGGAAGAACGTACCCCCAACACGATACAAATGGTAGTGAAAGACCTACCTGTTATTACTCGAAAGGTTTAATTTTAGTGTTCGCAAGTTGGTTTACCCATCCTTGCGAACAAATAAGCTCAACTTTTATGCAAATTTTGATTATTGGAGGTGGAAATATGGGCTTGACTTACGCCCAAAGTTTCTTGAGGTCACATATTACCAACAAGGAAAATATGATGATTCTTGAAAAGTCTTTAGAAAAAGCAGAAGAACTTGCTAAAAAAGATATTGGTACAATTTATGGTAGCCCTGAAAGTTGCCTGCCAAGTGCTGATTTGATTATTTTAGCAGTAAAGCCGCAGGATGCGCCACACCTTTTTGAACATATTCTGCCTTTGGTGAATGAACAACAGGTTTTTTTATCCATTATGGCGGGCGTTAAAATTACTAATATTCAAAAGGGTTTGCAGGCAAAAAAAGTAATTAGAGCGATGCCCCAATTTACCTGCTCAAATTGGAATGGGAATGACTGCTTTCACCTCTTCTGACGAAGTGACGAGAATTGAATTGGTGATGGTACAAAATTTACTCAATACTACTGGGAAAACAGTCTATGTAGAAAACGAATCATTTATAGATGCAGCCACAGCTATTTCTGGAAGTGGACCCGCTTACGTGTGGTATTTTATGGACGCAATGATGGTCGCCGCTCGACAGATGGGATTTTCTGAATCAGAGGCAGAACTACTTGTTGGACAGACTTTTAGAGGAGCTATTGAACTGTATAGTAAGACAGATGTATCTTGTGAAGAATGGATACGAAGGGTATCTTCTAAAGGTGGTACCACAGAAGCAGCTATGAAAACATATCGTCAATTCCTCGTACATGAGAACATTGTAGCAGGTGCCCAGGCTGCACTGGATAGGGCAATTGAATTGGGCAGTTGAAGGAATAATTGAAAACTAAACAAGCAGACTATTAATAAGAAATGTCCAAATCATCTAGCACTGCGTCCAAAATAGGGTCTTCCCCCCTTACATAACCTTCTTTTAGCTGATGCCCAAAAAAGCGAGAAAAAAAGTTCCAATAAGCCGCCGTAGAAGCACCACGTAGATTTTTTACTAAGTCATACATGGGGGTATCTAATTCTTTTTCAATCATTTTTACTAAAATGATTCCTTGAGTTTTGGTAAGTTTTTCAAGGGTTCTTCAAATTCTTTTTTTAGTTCTTCATGCTTTTCTTTCATATATTTTTTTCGCTTGCGTTTTTTTAAATCAGCAGCGTCAGCTTCCACTTCTTTAAAAATACCTATTGCTTCCTTAGCGTATGGATAGACCACAAGCGCGTATCTTTTATACTTCAAGTAGCGACGATATTCTTCTTCGCTATCAAATTTTCGAGGCGAGGAAATAGACATATCATCTAGCGTAGCAAGAAAAAGGGTATCCCCGTTTTCTTGCACCATGTAGCGAACAACTTGCCCATCAATAGTCACTGTACCTGTTTGTGCCAACACAAAAAAAGTATGCAGTAAACTCAAACCGAACAAAAATATTTTTGCATAACTAAAATTGTTACTTTGGTGGTAAAACCTTTACCTATTTATGCTGTTGCCTTTGACAGTTTTGGCTATTTAATATCGAAGAACAGAAACGATAATAACAAACCAAAGATTGTTCATAGAAGTTTAATACAACGATAATTATTTCTGTTGTGTATTGATGTTACGAAGTTCGCTGTCTGTTTTTTTAAGAAAAATTTCTCACGCTTGCCTGAAGCACTCACAGATATGAGGGCTCTAAAATTGTACTTGGGCAAACACCGAATTGTATAATATGAGTTATCTAGCATCGTATCAATAAAACAAGTATGAATAAGAATGACACACTTTCTAGCTCCTTCGATACAAGTTTAGAAACACTTCCTAGTGTTCATCAAACTTGGCAGCAAATCTTTTGGCGATTTCTCCGATTTGGCTGTATGGCTTGGGGTGGACCAATGGCACAAATTGCAATGATGAAGCAAGAATTGGTGGAGGAAGAAAAGTGGGTGTCTTCTGCCCATTTTAATCGAGCTTTAGCCGTTTATCAAGTGCTACCAGGACCAGAAGCACATGAACTTTGTGTTTGGTTTGGTATGAAAGTAGGGGGTAGGATAGGTGGATTTTTTGCTGGTCTAGGCTTTATGTTGCCTGGTTTTACATTAATGCTGTTGATGATTTGGGCATATACTCAGTTTGGGGTACAATCTCCTTTCGTACAGCTTATTTTCGGCGGTATTCAAGCGGCAGTAGTCGCTATGATTGGCGTGGCGGTTTGGCGTATTGGTAAACACGCGGTGGTGAACGGTAATTTGTTAGGCATCACAATTAGTAGCGGTGTTTTATTGTGGGTAGGATTAAATTTTTGGGTAATTCTCTTGTTTGCAGGTTTAATTTATACTTACTGGCTACCTCAAACTCGTTGGACTGCTATATTTTTAATGATTATTCCCACGGCGTTGGCAGGGTGGCTGTTCTTCCAAAATGGTTTTCCTTACCAACCAGAGCAGGTAATAGCAACCAACACGCCCGCCATTCCAAGCGATTCTAACTTGTTTGATGTGTTTTTTACAGGATTGAAAGGTGGATTATTGACTTTTGGGGGGGCTTACACGGCTAT
The DNA here is from genome assembly GCA_012031785.1 of Saprospiraceae bacterium. GTDB lineage: Bacteria > Bacteroidota > Bacteroidia > Chitinophagales > Saprospiraceae > JAAUTG01. The sequence continues at coordinate 13,453 of JAAUTG010000053.1, forward strand.
TCCTTTCATCCAGCAGGACGCAGTAATCAAATATGGCTGGATGAGTCAACAGCAGTTTTTGGATGGAATTGCTATATCTGGTATCTTGCCCGCACCACTGGTTATTTTTTCTACTTTTGTAGGCTTTTTTGGCGGTGGTTGGATTGGGGCATTACTTATCACGTTGGGAATGTTCTTACCCGCTTTCAGTTTTACGCTAATTGGACATGACTTGATGGAAAAATTGATTCATCATCCTACTTTACATCGTTTTTTGGATGGTGTGACAGCAGGTGTTATTGGATTGATTGGAGTAACAGCCGTGGAATTGTTTATGGCTACGATACAAAGTGGCTTGAGTTTTTGTATTTTTGCCAGCTCAATATGGTGCTTACTTCGATTAAAGTCTAAAATTTACGGCACTTGTAGTAGTTATTGGTGCTGGTTTGATGGCACTAGCTTTCAATCTATTGTTTGAGGCTTATCTGTAACGTTGTTGTTATTTTCTAAACTGGTTTATAAGTTGCTTATTATTAGGTAATTAAGCTGCTCGTTTTCACTTAAAACCCGTTTCTTCCTCGCTTTGGTGGAAAAGTAAAAATAGTAAAAAACAAATGGTCAATAAAAAAGCATTGACTTGTGCATTCCACGTTTTTGATTGCCACATTAAAAACCATTCTCCAGCAACAGAAAGAAAAACCAAAAACCAAAGTACAATACCTAATGCTAAACCATTGGTGGTCCATATTTTAGAAGCCCGAAACGCATTCGGTGTGCTATATTGGTGTCGAAACATTTGGTAAGTGCCAAACCAAAGGCAAATACCCACTAAAGTTTCCCATAGTATGATGAAAATTAGTAGGGCATGGTGCAAAAAAGGTTGTTTGATACTTCGCCAACCGTTATGAGACAAAGAAAAAGTATCCTCCATACCCACTACCATTTCAACAAATTGAAAATTAGAGGCGTAGTCAGCAATATTATTGAAAATAACAAGTGAAATATAAAAGCTAACAATACCACTGAATAATATTTTAAGGTGTCGGTTAGTCATATTGGTAGATACCTAGGCTTATATTGTTTACAAGTTAGATTAGGCAACACAAAGATAATTGTTCTTTTAAAATACCAAATAAAAGATTTTACTCTTTCTTGATACACAAGTGAATATTGGCTAACCATAAAGAGTTGTTGCCATTTTTTCAACTTTTAAATAAATTGTAAAAATACACTTTTTTTATCCTCAAACTTTTGAAGCCGCACTTTTAATCGTATCTTTGTATTCCGTAGCGTTAAATAAGCAACTTTCAATTCAAGAATTATTTATGACCAAGTATATATTTGTTACGGGCGGAGTTACTTCTTCTCTAGGTAAAGGTATAATTGCGGCTTCATTAGCAAAATTGCTCCAAGCCAAAGGATTATTCGTAACCATCCAAAAGTTTGATCCTTACATCAACATAGACCCAGGCACTATGAATCCCTTGGAGCATGGCGAATGTTATGTCACAGATGATGGTGCGGAAACAGACCTTGATTTAGGACATTATGAGCGATTCTTAGGGATACCTACTTCTCAAGAAAACAATGTTACGACGGGGCGTATCTATCAAACGGTAATCGAAAACGAGCGGAAAGGCGAATATCTCGGAAAAACAGTTCAAGTAATTCCTCATATTACCGATGAAATTAAGCGACGTATAGAATTGTTAGGTAACAAAAATAAATTCGATATTGTTATCACCGAACTAGGAGGGACAGTAGGAGATATTGAATCGCTTCCTTACCTGGAGGCAGTGCGGCAGATGAAGCGACAACTAGGTAACGAAAATTGCATAGTCATCCACTTGACACTTCTTCCTTATCTGCGTGCCACCCACGAACTAAAAACTAAACCGACTCAACATTCTGTCAAAGAGCTTCAAATGGCGGGTATTATACCTGATATTCTAGTTTGTAGAACAGAACATAGTATGGGGGATGAAATGCGTAGAAAAATATCCTCCTTTTGTAATGTAGAAATGGACGATGTAATAGAAGCTATTGATGTAGATACCATCTACGATGTTCCAGTCATTATGTTGCACGAACGTTTAGATAGAATCGTACTTTCCAAACTTCGTTTGCCAGATAAAAAAGCGGCTGATTTGACTAAATGGAATAATTTTTTAGAAAATGTTAAGAATCCAACCCAAGAAATTAAAATTGGATTGGTTGGAAAGTATGTTTTACTACCAGACGCTTATAAGTCTATTTATGAGTCGCTTAAACACGCTGGAGCGCATTTGCGTTGTAGAGTAGTAATAGATGCAGTGGATGCCGAAGCACTTGAAAAAGGAAGTATGACGGTTGAAAAAACGCTTGGAAAAGCTAGATGGAATTTTAGTAGCTCCAGGATTTGGCGATAGAGGTATTGAGGGGAAAATAAAAGGTGTACAGTACGCGAGGGAACATAATATTCCGTTTTTAGGAATTTGTTTAGGATTGCAATGCGCAGTGGTAGAATATGCCAGAAACGTCTTAGGTTTGCCTCACGCAGCATCCTCGGAAGTTAATCCGAACACGATTGATCCAGTGATTGATAAGATGGAAGACCAAAAAGATTTAACCAATCTTGGTGGTACAATGCGTTTAGGAGCTTATGAATGCAAACTGAAAAAAGACTCTAAGTCCTACAGCGCTTACGAAAAAAAGAAAATTAGCGAGCGCCACCGTCATCGCTACGAAATCAACAGCAACTATATTAAATCTCTTGAGGATGCTGGTATGAAAGCCGTTGGCTTCAATCCTGCTACTGAATTGGTGGAAATTATGGAAATTCCAAGCCACCCTTGGTTCGTGGGGGTACAGTTTCATCCAGAATATAAAAGTACAGTTGAAACGCCTCATCCGCTTTTCGTTGCGTTCATCGAAGCCTGCATTGAAGAACGAAAAAAGCAAACCAGTAAGACTTATAAATTACTGGAAATTGCTAACTAATCTTTTGGGGTTGAGTTACAAAATTGTTAATCTGCCCAACTGTTAAACTGGATAAGCGATAAGGTTGTTAAAATAGAAGGAAGTTGATTGATGCTTTCCATTTTTTCAGCCTTATCTGCCAAAATGGTAAATTGATAATGGTTGCTCAAAATGAACTGGTTACAGGCATATAATATAAATGACTTATGAAAATATTGAAGCGTATAGGTGTAGTGTCGGCAATAGTTCTGGGTGTTTTGTTGGTTGTTGCAGTGGTAGTACCAATTGTATTCAAAACTCAAATCACAGATTTTGCAAAAAAAACAGTTAATGAAAACCTCAATGCTACCGTTGACTTTGAATCCGCAAGTCTTTCTTTTTTCAGAAGTTTTCCTTACCTCAATTTTAGGTTAAACGATTATGCTGTAATCGGAAAAGAAGAATTTGAGGCTATACCATTGGCTACTGGTAAGTCTTTTGATATTGCTGTTAATTTGTTATCTGTGTGGAATACACCTATCAAAATAAAGTCTATCCGCCTGAATGAACCTGTACTCAAAGTGTACGTGTTGAGTGACGGAAAAGCTAATTATGATATAGTTCCTACTTCCACTTCGTCCGATACTTCAAGTTCTGCTATTGCTTTAGCATTAAAGTCTTACACTATCCAAAACGGTAGTATTTATTATAATGACCAAATATTAGGATTAGAAACAAGTTTAGTAGGCATCAATCATAAAGGAAAGGGAAACTTTACTGCTACTGTATTTGATTTGGATACAGAAACGACTATTGATGCAGCTTCTGTAAAATACGGAGGTATAGGATATTTAGATAGTGTTAAGATGGAGTTGGATGCCATTTTTAATATAGATTTGGCGCAACAGAAATATACATTAAAAGATAACGAACTTCAAATTAACGAGTTAAAACTGGGAGCTAATGGATTTTTGCAATTAGATGCAACTGGGGAAAATATGATGCTCGATTTTTCTTTTAAAGCACCTGAAAACGATTTCAAGAATTTGCTATCCCTGATTCCTAATGCTTACACTCAGGATTTCAATAAAGTTAAAGCCAGCGGACAATTTCAATTTAATGGTACAGTAAATGGTGTTTATAATGCTACAAAGGAACAATATCCAGCTTTCGTCTTAAACTTAAACGTGGAAAATGGCGAATTCAAATATCCTGATTTGCCAGTAGGGGTTAGCAACATTCAAACTAACACCAACATCCGAAATCCAGGTGGTAGTTTAGATGCCACTATAATAGATGTTTCTCAATTTGGTCTAAGTATCAATCAAGATGTTGTAAAAGGAAAACTTTTGCTAAAAACACCACTTTCAAATCCTGATGTAGAAACCAATATAAAAGCCAATTTAGATTTAGCTAACTTAGTTAAAGCCTATCCTTTAGAGGGCGTGAAGGAAATGGCAGGAAAAATAATAGCAGACATAAATGTAAAAGCTAAACAGTCAGATTTTTGATGAAGCCAACTACGCTAACATAGATATGGATGGAAAATTAGTTGGACAAGATATTTTATACCTAGCAGAGTCAATGCCTGTCGTCAGTATTATGGATTGTTTGGTCAATTTTACCCCAGAGTTTGTTGACCTCTCTAGTTTCAATGCTAAGCTCGGGAAAAGTGATATATTAGCTTCTGCTAAAGTATATAACCCACTTGCATATCTCTCACCCAATCAGACGCTTAAAGGTGACTTGAACATTCGTTCCAATTACTTTAATATAGATGAGTGGATGGTAAGTTCAAACACTGAACCTACACCTATTGTGAGTCAACGGGCAGCGGACGAGCAGGTGCCTGATCAATATCGGTTTAATATTCAGGCGAATATGAATAAATTAGATTATGCTACTTATCACCTAAGCGACTTAGATGCCAGCATGACGATGACGGCTAATGAATTGAGCGTTGGGCGGTTATATACCAAAGTGAACGGCAGTAATGTTACGGCATCAGGTAGAGCAGGAAACTTATACAACTTCTTGAATAACAACGGAATATTGTCAGGTACATTTGATTTAAAGTCTAGTTTATTTGATTTAGACCAACTCATGGCAGTGGAAGGAAGTAGCACGGTTTCAGATAGTGCGCTCGCTGGAGAAGTGCCAAATTATCGCTACAATATAGATGCTACAATGGCTGCCGATAAAGTGATTTACACCCCTTACCAACTTACTCAACTAAAAGGCTTAGTGAATATTACTGAGCAGCAAATTACAATTAAGCAATTCGATACTAAACTATACGATGGTGATTTAAGTGGTAGTGGTACGATTTCTAATTATATGGAATATGTTTTTGCTAACGATACTGTACGGGGGAATCTAAATCTAGCTTCTAATTTTTTGAATCTAAATGATTTATTAGCATCAGAAGAATATACTGCTAACGTAGGAAGTTCAGTAGCTGCTGACGTACAACCCGAAGATTTAGAGGCGTACATTCTTCCTGCTAATTGGGATTTTAACATAACTGGAGACTTTGATAGACTGCTTTATACAGATTTGAATATCACTAATATGATTGGTCGCCTAGCAATTCAAAAAGGAATACTTATTTTTGAAGATACTAAAGGAAGCGCATTAGGCGGCACGATAGCAGTGACAGGTGGTTATGACACGCAAAATCCAGCTCAACCCAAGTTTGATATTAAATTGGACCTAATAGAAGTAGGTATTCAATCCATGTTCAATACCTTCAATACTTTTCAGGCACTTGCACCTGTGGGAGAATTTATTGATGGCAAACTAAATACTACATTCTTGTTTTCCAGCTCCTTAGGTAAGGATATGATGCCCGATTTTAATACGATTAATGCAGAAGGATTTATTCAAACGCTAAACGCCGTAATCAAAAAATACAAGCCTTTTCAGGCTATTGCAAATCAGTTACAAATACAAGAACTAGCAGATGATATACCAATAGAAGACTCTAAGAACTGGTTTACTGTCAAGGATGGTACAATCAAACTGGAAGAAGCCAAACTGAAGTACAAAGACATTTCCATGACAATAAGTGGTACACATAGTTTCAATCAAAACATCAATTATTCTATCATTGCTATCGTACCGCGAGAAAAGCTAGGAACTGCCGCTAACAAGGGATTGAATCTACTAGAAAGCAAAGCATCACAGGCGGGTATCAACCTAAAAGCAGGTTCTCATGTGAAAATGAAAATCGAACTTAATGGTTCTGCGTCAGACCCTAAAATCAATATTATACCAATTGGAACGGAAAATAGTTCATCCTCAAAGAGGCTGTGAAAATACAGCAAAAGAGGAGTTAATAGTCCAACAAGAGGCACTAAAAGAAGGTGTAAACGAACG
>JAAUTG010000361.1 GCA_012031785.1 Saprospiraceae bacterium
GATACCGATTTCACCTTTGATGAAGTTTGTACCCTAGCTCAAGCTATGGGACTTTCCCTAGATCAATTTATTCATACCCAAAATAATGTCGCCAATTGTACCCATCGGCTTTACAACAAAAACGACAACTCGTTGGAGGCTTTTCTGTACGATACGCTTCAGACGTTCCGAAAGGCGATTGGTTTAAAAAACATCAAACTGTTTTATTCTTCCAAAGGGCTTCCATTTTTCATCTTTCTTAATTCACCTAAACTATTCTTTTGAGCATCGTCTCGTAATGAGAAACGATACTCAAAAAGAATAGCTGTTCTAGGTTATATCTATCTCTGGATTATCAATTGCAAAACGTTCCATAATGCACCATCATTTATCATAACAGTATAAATATCTGGTCGAATATTAGAAACATCAAAACTTTCTCCATTGTAGCCTTGCGTTAATATTCGATTCAGTAACACAATACCATTTCTGTCTAAAACTCTAATCTCTTTGATTGACTGAAGTGAAATTTCTTCGTCGGCTAGTACTACAAAACTTTCGCTTGTAGGATTAGGAGATAGCCTAAATGAAGAATTTGAAAGACAGAAGGTAATAGTACGTTCTCGTAAGCCACAAGTCCCAGTACCTCTTACTTTAAATGAAAAACATCCTGCTACACTACTTTGAATAGTAAAAGTCTGCCCACCATTCGTTGCTTGATAAAAGGAAGGTGGTGTGCCAACTGGAGTCCATGTCAACGTATTTGTACCTGGAAGACTTGCGGAGACTGTAATATTTAGTGCTGGTATAGAATTGTAAGTATTGAGTGGCACCGTCTGGGTACTATTGTTTTGGGTATATTGAATCGTACCGTTGATACCTCCGCTTTCTATGGTTACATTCTTGGAAAAAGAATTAATGATGTTTGTGCCGTTGCATGTCGTAGCTACATTTACGCTGACCCTACTGGAAGTTACTCCATTTGGCTCAGGCCTTACCATTATCGTACTTGTACCTTGACCACTAACAATGGTAAGACTATTACCCACAGACCAAGTATAACTATTTACATTAGTAGTAATGGGTGACGTGTAAGTAAGTAGATTCTGGGAACAACCTGTCGTAGCGGGTCCGTTCAGTTCCACAAGCGTATTATTCGTGCATATACTGGAACAGTTCAGGGTATTACTGATACCTTGCATTTCATTGAACATGAACTGTGAATTGCGAGCTGTAAAGAAGGTATGCCTTCGATTAAATTTTGCAACAGTTGATTCAGTAAACGGTTCTTGCGTAATAAATTTCTCTGATCTGGTCAATGTTCTTGGTGTCACCGCACCCACAAAAGTCGTATTTAAAGTAGAACTATTAAAGGTGGTAGCATCTAAAGCACTGGCAGTTGGTACAAAACACCATTCATCATATTGAATATAGCCATTAAACATAACTCTTATTGTTGCATAATTTTTACCCAATCCAAAGTATCCGACACCAATAGCTAAGTCTTGTTGTCTATTCCAAGACTCTGTGCCGCCTGCACCAGAATCGTATGGTAATATACTAACTGGTGAGTTGATAGATTTGTCAATAATAGGAACTGATATATTGATAATATTAAACAAGCGAATACGGTACTCTAGTTTAAAGTAACAAATTCGTTGCGCTGCACTAGATGGTAGTGCATTTATACTTCCAGTAAAGAAAAAGCCTCTATTCCCTGGCAAAGGTCTGTCATTTACAGTAAACCTCCACACAATTGTCGCACCAACCCCTGCCATTTGTGCACCAGATGGAAGGACGCCTTGCCCACACTCTGCGCCCTGACTAACTGCTACAAACCGATAGGTAGGTTGAGGACCTGTCGAAGGAAAATTAGTCACCATAGGCTGATATACGTTTTGTATAAAATTGTTAAATGCCACCGTTCCATTGTTATCGGTAGAGCGAACTAAAAAGTTGATCAATAGCTCCTGGTGTTCTATTTGCTCTTGCTGCAGCACCTATTTTAGGTACAATATTACCTAAAGTAATTCTTATAGGTCCACTTGTAAATGGTATGTCACTAGCAACATTTACGATATGCTGCAAGCCAAGCATCGCATTTGCGCCGCGATGTGGACTATCTTGAGTGATAAGGAGGCGTGTTTCTGGATTTAAGTTTCGTTTTGTCATGTTTGCTAGGCAGTAGCGGCTCACCAAGCCACCCATACTAATTCCCAGTATCACATTTTGTTGTGTACTGCCATTTGCACGTTTCTCCGTATTGATAAAATTCAGCAGGGCATCCTCTAACAAGGCAGCGTTTCGAATGATGCCATCTACCCCATCGGTATAATCCAGATATACCAAATCATATCCACCAACATCATCCAATTGCCCATTAAAATCGTAGCCTTGAATATTATTAAGTCCCGTCACAAAAGTTTCATAGTCTGTATTTTCTTTTAATTTAGAAGAAACGGAATTCAAATCCAATCCTTCAACTACAATAAGCGGTTTGCGCAGTCTGCCAGTTGTATTAGTGGAACTGTAGCTGATTTGGAGTCTGCCACCGCTATGCAAGCCAGTGCGTGCAATCGGCACTACTCTAACAGGGTTGGTGCAAAACGAGAGGAGGATATGGTAACTGGACGCAACACTTGTATCTTGCTGAAGCACTGCAAACTCGTACCATTGTTAAAAGTGACCCGAATGGTAAGGGTGCGCTCTCCAGCAGTGGAGTAGCTGGCACCGAGGGGCGTACCAAAGGTAGCTGTGCGAAATCCATTGCCGTCGCCCATATCCACTCTTATTTGTTGAACGGTTTGGGTAGTGCTGGTGTAAAAATGATTGGATAAAAAAACGATTGAAAAAGTCCCATCCTCGGAAACATCGCGTAAGGGGGCAGCCGCAAAAAGATTGCGCGTCAAGTAAGGACTTTGTGTGCGCCCTGCTACATCATACAAAGCATTGTTTTGCACCCGCAACAAATTGCTACTCACCGCATCGGAACGCATGTAAGCATACTGCCCATACAAGATGGGTACTACTACGGCACTATTGCTGCGTTGCGCTGTTTCTGTGTTGTTATTCACTTGATCAATAGTAGGTAAAGACTGTGTGCCAGTGATACGTGCCGAATGGAAGGTGTGATAAATCAAACTCCAACTCGTTTCATCCACAATATTAGTAGCAGTTGTGGAGCCATCGTATTGTTGTAAATCCACAAATTCTTGACCGTACTCTTGCAACACGCCAGTTGGAATGGCACTGCGATTGAGGTTGGCAAAGACCCGATTTAATTCCACCCGCACAGGGTCGGTTGTTTGGGCAGTGGAAGCTTGAAAAAAGGCAAACCACATCCAGGCTAACAAAGATACTTTCGTTAACAGTTTCATAAAATAAAGTAATTGATATTAAAAAATAAATTGTAGTGCTACTACGCTGTTGGCTTTTGCCATTCGCTAAATACAAGTGCTTTTGAACAATACTAGCTGTAATACTTTAGAATACCTCCAGACCGTATGTGCAATAAGCAAAAAGCAAATAACGAATAGCAAATTGCGCGACATCCATTACTGATACTGCCATGCGAAGCGACCATCTGTAATTGTTATCGTTTCGCATCCAGGTTTTGTTATTGTCAATTCAAATTCCCCTTGAACCTTCCCTAAGTCATAATCGTAGGTAGTTATATTTAAATAACCACTGTACTGGCAAGTGCTATCTTTGTCTCTATATTCGCAACCACTATCCCTATCATAAAGGTAAAAACCTTGCCTATTACTTTGTTCGATCGGATATAAACCTATAGATTTCAAGCTATCCGAACCAATGCTGAAAGATTGAAAACCTTCCCTTACTTCATTACCTTTGGGATAGCGATATACTGATATACCTAACACGCCATCCGAGAATCCAGGGTCTATATCTACATAGTAGTTGGAAAATCCATTGTACCCTTAGGTAGCCATATCTTTCCATCCAGCAAGAAACCAAAGGCTTTTCGCGTTTCAGGGGTAATTTGAGGTAGCTTTTCTTCTCGCTCGAATAGCTCTTCTAGGGAGCAGGCGGTCATTCCAAGGAAAACAAGGAATAAGGAAAAAACAATTGTTATTTTATTCATAAAAAAATAGATTTGAAACTAAGTAAAAACAATATGTATAGCTTGATAAAACAATAACTTAATTTTCAATAACTTAAAAAGTTTTTCATTTTTCATTTTTCATTCCTACTGATACTGCCACGCGAAGCGACCATCTGTAATTGTAATCGTTTTGCAGCCAGGTTTTGTGATGGTCAATTCAAACTTCCCTTGAACCTTTCCTAAGTCATAATCATAAGTAGTTATGTTTAGATAACCGCTGTATTGGCAAGTGCTGTCTTTGTCTAGATATTCGCAATTAGTATCCTCATCGTAAAAGACAAAACTTTGCCTACTACCTTTTTCGATTGGATATAAACCCGTAGATTTTAGGCTACCACCAATTCTAAAGTGTTGATAACCGTCCCCTTTTCCACCACTTTTGGGATAGCGATATACTAATATATCTAACACGCCATCCGAGAATCCAGGGTCTATATCTACATAGTAGTTGGAAAATCCATCATACCCTTTAGGCAGCCATACTG
>JAAUTG010000054.1 GCA_012031785.1 Saprospiraceae bacterium
CAATTTAAAACTAATGGCTTAGACTCAGATCAAGCTATCGCAGCTATCAAAGCAACCATCAAAATGCTTAATTTGTTGGAGCGGCAAATGGCAAAGCCTAATATTTGAAAAAACTTACAGCTACAAGGAACTTATTCAATCATTTTTTTGTCATTCGTAAAAAAGAACTTGAAATACTTTTTTATTTTTAAAAAAGATTGTAAATTTGCACTCCGTTTTGGAACAGGTTGTAAATTGTAATTCTATGATTAAATTTATAGGTGTTCAGAATGGATAAGCAGCCAGTAAAATGGCCCGTTCGTCTAGGGGTTAGGACGCAGGATTTTCATTCCTGTAACACGGGTTCGATTCCCGTACGGGCTACGAAAAACAGAAAAACGCTTTCCAATCAGGAAAGCGTTTCTTGTTTTCATAAAAAATGAGTTGTGAATTGATGTTTTTACTTTATAACTTATTGTCAACCAGTTGTAGTTGTTGAAGCTACGATTATTTCATGTAGGACTTAAAGTAATAGTTCACAGCTTCCAAACCAATCTTGTACGCCAATCTTAGTTTCAACGTATGCCATCTCCCAAGAAGTCCTTTTTTTCTTGGTCACTGCCTTGCGCTGTACGCGTGATGTTCTGGTTGTTCGGAAGTGTTATACTTTTGATTTAGTTCTTGCAACGCCGCATCAAGATTACCTTTTGCATTAATTTTTCCCCAAAGTATTTTAAAGTCTTCCTCTAGTGTTTCTAGGTGCATAGTCATTTTTCTACTTTTATCTTTCAAAACAATTCAATATTAGCGTTAGCCGCATCATAGTAATCGCTACTGATTTGTAACTTTTCTATATCCGAAATTTGATCTGGTCTTCTTATCAAAATACTTTCTCCAAAGCCTCTCACAATGGTAACGTTGCTGTCCCATCGTTTTGCGTAGCTTGCCACTGTACCAGCACGCGCTCTAAGCAAATGTACATAAAAAGCGTCGTTGCCATATTTTTGGTCGAGCTGTCCTAAAAACCAAGTTAAACGGTTGTCTGCTTCAATATGATTTGTAGGATAATTTAGTCTTTCCGTAGCAAGCATACTGCTGCGTGATTCGTGAAGGGCAGTGTAATTAGTAGCATGTTGAAAAGCTCTTATCACAGTAGTAGAGCCGCAGCGACCTGTATTTAGAATGAACACGTTCATTGTTAAAGGTGTTGATGAAATGTAGATTGATGGTTTAGTAATTGGTATTTTCAATACCTGTCTTATTTTTAACCTTTTAGGGATGCTTGTACTAAATTTGTGTGGCTGATGAGGCGTATTTGAGTAATTAAATTGGAAAATTAGAAACTTTTAACGCTTAAATCTCAACTAGTAATAGTAATTTAGCGACTTGCTTGGGTTTAAAGACCAACAGCCCGTGCGTAAGGTTATTTACTAAATATTAATAGCTAATTACCCAAAGCCCTGTTATCTTGCGCACAAATTTAAGTCAAATATTTATGGATTGGTATTTGAAATATAGCTTGTCTTGTTATTTTATCTAAAATTTAGCATAGTATGAAATTAATTAGTTTTTTGCAATATTCTTTTGCCATCTTACTCTTGACGATGGCTTCAAGCTGTTCTAAAAATCCTGTGACCGGAAAGAGTCAGGCTTTTTTAATGTCTGAAGAAAGTGAAATAGCACTAGGCTCAAGCAATGACCCTGCGGTAGTGGCGGCTTTTGGATTGTATCAAGACGATATATTACAGCAATTTATTGAACAACGAGGGCAGCAAATGGCTAGTATCTCTCATCGCTCTAATTTAAAATTTGAGTTTAAAATTTTGGATTCTCCTGTCGTTAACGCCTTTGCATTGCCAGGTGGTTATGTTTACTTTACGCGCGGCATTATGGCGCACTTCAACAATGAAGCAGAATTTGCAGGTGTTCTGGGACATGAAATTGGACATGTAACAGGTCGTCATGGTGCAATTCAGCAACGCAACCAAATTATTGCCCAAATCGGATTGATTGCAGGGGTGGTACTTTCTAAAGAAATTGCGCAATCCGTAGATCAATTTCAACAAAGTATTCAGTTATTACTACTAAAAAATGGTAGAGACCACGAAAGCCAATCGGATGAACTTGGGGTATTGTATTCTACTAAGGTGGGTTATGATGCTCACCAAATGGCAAATTTCTTTCAAACTATTGGTCGTCTTAGCGAAGGCGCAGGACAATCCCTGCCTACTTTCCTTTCTACACATCCCGACCCTTACGACCGTTTCAATCGTGTTAACCAATTGGCGACAAAGGCGCAAATGGGGGTAAGTGATAAAAGTTCACTTAAAATAGTTCGGGATGATTATTTGCGTAGGATTGAAGGCTTGGTTCATGGAGACGACCCACGACAAGGCTATACGGAAGGAAATAGATTCTACCATCCAGAGTTAAAATTCCAATTCTCTTTCCCAAGCAGTTGGAAACTTAACAATTCTCCCCAGCAAGTACAAATTTTTCCAAGTAGTGGGGATGCTGCAATTATTATGATGCTTTCACCCGGTAGCACGTTGGAAGAAAGTGCAACAAAAATAATTGAACAATATAAACTGACTTTAATCAACAAGCGAGAAACAACCATTAATGGCTTTCCAGCCATAGTGATGGAAAGTAAACAGGTAAACGAACAAGATAATACAACAGCGGTGCAATTGCTTTCTTATCTCATCCGCGACGGCGATTTAATTTACGTATTTCATGGCATGTCCTTACCTGCTAAATTTAGTTTTTATCGCAGCGAGTTTGAAAATACGATGACCAGTTTCAGCCGCCTAACCGATAAAAGTAAAATGGAGGTGTTGCCAGACCGCATTCGCATCAAAACCGTGACCCAAGATGCCACTTTATCGAGTGCGCTGCTGGGCTTTGGTATGGCAAATAGCCGTTTAGAAGAATTATCTATTTTGAATGGCATGAAAACGACGGATGTAGTGAAGAAAGGAATGCTAATTAAGACGATTGGTAAATAACTTAGGTTTTCCTTTAAGAATAGGTCAGAAGAAGAGAATTGAAAGAGAATCTGGGAGTAAATATGTAATGGCTCGTCAAGTTTTAAGGAAGAACTATGGAGAGAAAGTTGGTGTATGGAAAATCATACGCCAACTTTTTTAGTTCATTTTTTACTTCTTGCGTATTGTTTTAAGGGTAAGAGATAGAGATAGCGGTTGCTTTGGGAATTATCAGGAACGATGAATGAAAGATTGGGTATAAATCTTTGTACTCCTGCAGGCTGATAATTTTAGGACAGCTTCTCAATAGGATTAACCTTAAAACGAAATATATACGGTCGGGTCAACAGGTTGTCCATTGTGCCAAAGCTCGAAATGCAAGTGTGGTCCACTTGTTTTCGTACCAGTATCACCAATGATAGCAACTGCTTCACCTGCTTTAATGTAACTTCCTTCTTCTTTTAGTAAAACGGAATTATGTTTGTAAAAACTGATCGTGTTGTTGGCGTGCTGAATACCAATGACGTTGCCTGTTTCCAGCGTCCAATCTGCAAAAAATACGTAACCATCCAACACAGCGCGAATAGCTGTATTTTTTGGCGCGATAACATCAACTCCTAGGTGCCGTTTATCGCGGCTAAATCCTTGCAACACCTCCCCAGATACGGGGCTAATGAAATGAAACTGCTCTAGCGGTTTGCCAGAAAGATAATTGACAGGGCGTACCCAATTTTGTGCAATCTGAGCAATATCATCAATTTTTATTTCATCTCTCACATAGAGTTCATCTTCACTTGGTAGTGAATAGCGTTCTTCGTCAATGTTAGTCGTGTTTGCTTCGGGTTCTGCCACTAATGTATCCACATCTTGAGTAATCATACGGCGCATACTTTCAATGTAAGTTTGAGCGTGTGCGGATTCGAGTTCTAGTTTTTCTAGCTTTTGACTCAATTGAAAAACCAATTCTTGCTGATTACCAACTTCACCACTATATCCTGGAATGTAGCGTTTTAGAGGGGTGTAAGTGATAAGCATCCACATCAAAATACCAACTAGCACAACCAAAGTGCTTAAAAGAACATAAACATTTAGTAGCGATAGGCGATAGGAACCCACCTCTTCAAAGGTTTCATTGTTCATCACCACCAAACGATAGGTGTGCTTCAATCGCTCCCAAAAAGTTTTTTCTCTATTTTCCATATTTATGAATAGCTTAAATAATTTGGTTTAAAGAACCTTGATTCTATAACATCTTGCACCGAGAAACGGTTGGTATGAAAGAAAGGAAAGTGGTGATTAAAGGTACGTGTCAGGGGATAAATTAGCAACCAACGCATAAACAATACAGCACTTTGGACGAAATGCTCCAAAGTGCTGTCATAAGATTGATACGAAAAATACTAGAAATTCACATCCGCTAATGCGCTGTTCTTAGAACGTTTGCGTTCGTGTTCCTTTAACAAAACTTTACGAATGCGTATAGATTGTGGCGTAACTTCCACAAATTCATCATCTTGTATGTATTCCAATGCTTCTTCCAAACTGAATCTAATCGGTGGAATGAGTTTTACCTTGTCGTCAGAACCAGAAGCTCTCATGTTTGTTAGCTTCTTTTCTTTGGTTAAATTCACCATCATATCTCCAGGTCGGCTGTTTTCACCCACTACTTGACCCTCGTAAATTTCTTCATTGGATTCTACAAAAAACTTACCACGATCTTGTAAGTTATTGATACTGTACGGAATAGCTTTTCCGTTTTCCATAGAAATCAAAGAGCCATTTTGTCTGCCTGGAATATCGCCTTTGTGGGGTTGGTACTCAAGAAAGCGGTGCGTCATAATGGCTTCTCCTGCCGTAGCAGTAATCACTTGGCTTCTCAAGCCAATAATGCCTCTTGATGGTATTTCAAATCGAAGTGTCAATCGGTCGCTTTTAGTATCAATCGAAAGAATACTTCCTTTTCTGCGCGTCACCATTTCGATTACTTTCCCAGAAGTTTCTTCTGGTACATCAATCGTCAATTCTTCCACTGGTTCGTGGTTAGCACCATTGATTTTTTTGATAATTACTTGCGGCTGACCGATTTGTAATTCGTAACCTTCACGGCGCATGGTTTCAATCAATACCGATAAGTGTAATACACCACGACCAAACACACGGAAGGAATCAGCAGCACCCGTTTCTTCCAAACGAAGAGCTAGGTTTTTTTCTAATTCTTTCTGCAAACGGTCGTTGATGTGTCGGGAAGTGACATATTTACCTTCTCTACCATAAAACGGTGAATCGTTGATATTGAACAACATACTCATCGTTGGCTCGTCAATAGAAATTGGTGGTAATGCTTCTGGATTCTCAGCGTCTGCTATGGTATCTCCAATTTCAAAACCTTCAATACCTACTAAAGCACAAATATCGCCAGCCTGTACTTCATCTGCTTTGATTTTCTGTAGCCCAAGGAAAGTATATAATCCTTTTAACGTGAAGCGGGTAATAGAACCATCCTTTTTGACTAAAGCGATTCGCTGCGTGGATTTTAAAGTTCCTCGATGTAAACGTCCGATGGCAATTCTACCTAAGAACGAAGAATAATCCAGGGAAGTAATAAGCATTTGTAATGTACCCTCTTCCGTTTTTGGCTCTGGTATATACTTTACAATAGTGTCCAATAAGTATGTAATGTCATTGGTGCGCTCTCGCCAATTCGGACCCATCCAGCCCAATTTTGCTGAACCAAATACAGTTGGAAATTCCAATTGATCTTCCGTAGCATCTAGGTTGAACATCAAGTCAAACACAGATTCATGCACTTCTTCTGGCGTGCAGTTCTCTTTATCTACTTTGTTGATCACCAAAATTGGCTTTAAACCCAATTGTAGTGCTTTTTGTAGCACGAATCGAGTTTGAGGCATTGGACCCTCAAAAGCATCCACCAATAAAATAGCCCCATCTGCCATGTTCAAGACGCGCTCTACTTCACCACCAAAGTCGCTGTGGCCAGGCGTATCAATAATATTGATTTTTACCCCTTTGTAATTCATGGAAGCGTTCTTGGCAAGAATCGTAATGCCGCGCTCGCGCTCCAATTCATTATTGTCCATGATAAGCTCTCCCGGACGTTCATGCTCCTCAAACAATTTACCCTCATGTAGCAATTTATCTACTAGAGTGGTCTTACCGTGGTCAACGTGCGCAATAATAGCCACGTTACGAATGGATTGTATCATAATCTATTTTTAAAAAGACGTGCAAAGGTAAGTATAATTTAATTGCGTAAATCGAAACGCTTATTAAATGAAGATTAATTTTACAGTTAAGTTATCTAAACTGCTGAATTGCTGACTGTTCGAGATAGGAAAAGAAAAAATTATTTTTTATTTCTAAAAAAACTTGACAATTCAAAAGGAAGGCTTATCTTTGTGTCGCTGTATAAAAGAAAGGTTTTCGAAAAGAAAATTCTTACCTAGTTCGTAATACTACCTTCAATTTTTTAAATGTTTAAGTAATCTAACAGTGCTATTTATTTACTGTTCTAGATGCTTGCTGTTGTACACGAAAGTATTGCTGTAATTAAAATTGTTTTAAATCTTTTTCCTGTTTTGCTGAACGGGTTGCTATTATTAGCACCTGACTTCTCACACACATTTTTTATTTTTATTAGGTTTTTTCTGTTGCGCATTTTGTAAATTTATAGCGCAACATGGACAAATTTAATACTAAGCTAAATTTCTTTGAAAAGTGAAAAGAAAGGCTCTCGTTGGAAAGCCTTTTCCTAATTTGCTGTACTACCTTCTCACTTTCGCTATTTTAGTCTTTAACTATTCAACTTTCGTATTTTTTGTTTCCGAAGTTGATAGCTGTGGTAGTTAGTTGTACAGACTTTCAAAGTATTGCTGTAATTAAAATTGTTTTAAATCTTTTTCCTGTTTTGCTTAACACTTGGGTATCCACTTTTGGATAGTTGTGTTATACCTTTTCGCATTTTTTTTGTGTCAAATAAAGTAAGTGTTTTGGTCATAGTTGGCATTGAGGTATTTGTTAATATTTAAGTGCAAAACTATGGCCTTTTTTGTTGTACTAAAGGACTTTAATAGCCTTTTAAAGCACCTCAATTTTGGTCATTAGTTTGAATACAATAAATACAACTATTTGAATACTAATTTCTTACATCAAAAAGACTCGTACTTAGTTCTAACAATTTGATTGTTGCTTTGTTCTTCGGTTTTCACTACCACTTTAGATAGTTGTCTCGATTAGTCGCTTTTGATGATGCAAAGATGAGCGGATTAGTGGAAGGATAATAGGACTTAATGGGACTTTTGTATAACCCTATAAATTGATAGTAATAAATGTCTATTTAAAATTAAAATACTGATAATCAAATAATTGCACTAATTATAATTTTTATTTATTTGTCTTAATTGGAAAAGTTTCATGTCAAAACAAATAACAATTTTATTTTATGTATTTCAAACTGACTTACTGGATTTAAAAGAAATACTTTTACAACTCACTATTTTTCAATTTTATTATGCCAAAATTTTAGATTCTAGCTAATTCTGCTCCATCCTTTATTTTTTTGATAAAGTTCTTCTAAATGTATTTTTAAGCAACGATGTTCAGGAGCCATTAAAGCAGTGTCGGCTTCAATAATTTGCTGCGCAATTTCCCGAGCCGTTTTTAAAATTGCCTCATCTTTTGATAAATCAGCAAGGCGAAGTTGAATAATGCCACTTTGTTGAGTGCCTTCTATGTTGCCGGGTCCTCGAAGGCGCAAATCCGCTTCTGCAATCTCGAAGCCATTATTAGTGCGGCACATGGTTTGGATGCGTTCTTTACTTTCTTTGCTCAATTTGAAACTTGACATTAGAATACAGTATGATTGCGCTGCGCCTCTTCCCACGCGCCCACGCAATTGGTGGAGTTGAGAAAGTCCAAAACGCTCAGTATTTTCAATCACCATGACGGAAGCGTTTGGTACATTCACACCTACCTCTATCACGGTGGTTGCTACCATAAGTTGAGATTCACCTTCTACAAAACGCCTCATTTCCAATTCTTTATCTATTGCTTTCATACGTCCATGTACTATGCTTATTTGGTACTGAGGCGCAGGAAAGTCTATACTCAAGGCTTCATGTCCTTGTTCCAAGTTTTGTAAGTCCATTTTCTCAGATTCTTCAATCAGCGGATAGACCACATACACTTGCCTACCTTTTGCAATTTCCTCTTTCATAAACCCAATGACTTGTGGGCGATAATTGTCCGTTTTATGAAGGGTTTTTATTTCTTTTCTTCCAGGAGGTAATTCGTCAATAACTGAAACGTCCAAATCGCCATACAAAGTCATGGCAAGCGTTCTTGGGATAGGTGTCGCGGTCATTACAAGGACATGTGGCGGACAAGGCAAACTTTTTCGCCAAAGTTTGGCGCGTTGTTCTACTCCAAAACGATGTTGTTCATCCGTGACAGCAAGTCCTAGATGATGATACTCCACAGGGTCTTCCAAGAGCGCGTGTGTACCAATCAAAATGTGAATTTCCCCCGATTTAAGTCGTTTCAATATTTCTTCTCGCTTTTTGCCCTTAATACTTCCTGCTAGAAAAGCTACTTCAATACCCATATCCTTCACGTACTCTTTGATGGAAAGATAATGCTGTTGTGCCAAAATTTCTGTAGGTGCCATCAAGCAAGACTGGAAGGTATTATCTATTGCTATCAACATAATCATTAATGCAACTATTGTTTTCCCACTTCCCACGTCGCCTTGTAGCAGGCGATTCATCTGAATACCTAGCGCTAGATCGCGCCGAATTTCTTTAATGACGCGCTTTTGCGCATTGGTGAGGCTAAACGGAAGTTTAGTGGTAAAAAACTCATTAAAGTAGTCTCCCACCTTTTCAAACACGTAGCCTTTCACACTGTCTTTTCGCTGGCGTTTGAGCTGCAAAAGGCGAAGTTGTAAAAAAAAGAGTTCCTCAAATTTTAAACGATTCTGCGCTACTCGAAGTTGTTGTTCGTCATTAGGAAAATGTATCCACTGCAAAGCCTGAAAGCGCGTGCCTAGTCGAAGTTTTTGAACGACATACGTCGGTAGATTTTCAGGCAAATCAGCTTCAGTCAACTGTGCTAATAAGGTTTTGAGTAGCTTACGGCGATTTTTTACGTCTGCACCTTTATTATTAAGCTTTTCTGTGCTTGGATAAACTGGTGCAAAAGTTTCAGCTAAGGTGGTATTTTCAGGGGTTACTAAGTCCATTTCAGGGTGTGGGATATTGAACTGGTGATTAAACATATTGATTCTCCCATATACAATATATTCTCCACCGATTGAGAGTTGCTTTTGAAGGTATTGCGCACCTTTGAACCACACTAACTCCAACACGCCTGTTTCGTCTCGAAAAGTACCTACTAGCCGACGTTTCGCACCTTCTCCAATCATTTCTAGTCGCCTCAAAATACCTTTAAGCTGTACTTCTCCACTTTCCTCATTCAAATCCCGAATAGTATAAAATTTGGTTTTGTCAATATATCGAAACGGAAAGTGGTATAACAAATCGCCATTCGTATGAATGCCCAATTCTTGTTTTAAAAGTTCGCCTTTAGTTGGACCAACCCCTTTTAAAAATGAAATAGGACGTTGTAGTATGGATTCTGTATTTATCATTCTGTGCTAATTAAGCGTTAGAAACGAGCAAAAGAATAAGGGACTTGGCGGTTGTTTGTGTAACTGACTTTACGTAACTGCTTATTTGTTGGCTTGTTTATTTGCTAGTGTGATTAGTAACTGGCACTGTGAGTTGGCCTTTAGTCATTTTACAATGAAACATTCAGAAGACAACTTGTCAAATACCTTTACGAACAAATAACCAGTCACTACTATGAGCAATATGATATTTGCTATCCCTTATTGACTTTTTGCTTATTTCGCAAGCTGGCGGGGCTTGTTCCCTAAAGTCCTCCAGTTATTATGGTTCAGAAATACGTGTATTGAAGCAAACGACTAGTAGCAAAAAGCAATTTGCATCATTATAAAGCCTCCAAAATCTGTGTAGCATGGTTTTTAGTATCTACTTTCGTGAATACTTTTTCAATTGTTCCTTGCTCATCAATTACGAAAGTGGTACGATGTACCCCATCAAATTCCCTTCCCATGAATTTCTTTGGACCCCAAACCCCGAAAGCGTCCATCACTTGATGTTCAGTGTCAGCAAGTAAGTGAAATGGGAAAGCGTATTTATTGATAAATCCCTGATGTTTTTTGGCATTATCTGGACTAACGCCTAGTAACTCGAATCCTTTAGCCTGCAACGCTTCATAACTATCCCGAAGGCTACAAGCTGCTGCTGTGCATCCTGGCGTATTGTCGGCTGGATAAAAACAGAATCAGTTTTTACCCTGAAAATCTGCCAAACCAATGGCATTTCCTTGCTCATCAATTCCTTTGAAATCTGGTGCTTTGTCCCCTACTTTTAGTGTCGTCATGGCTGTGATGATTTGTAGATGGCACAATTTATTACCCTAAATTGCGCCATGAAATGATATAAACATACCACTCTGAAACTACGAAATGCGTGGATTGTTCATCGCTTTAATGAACTACAACGCCGCAAACCGAACCTCAATATAAGTACCTATTCTACTTCCACAATCATTTCTACTTCCACGGCAATGTTTCTTGGCAGTGCGTTCATGCCTACTGCGGAGCGAGCATGTTTGCCTTTTCTCCAAACACTTCCACCATCAAATCCGAAAACCCGTTAATCACTTCAGGTTGCTGCTCAAAAGTGTCTTTACAATTTACCATACCTAGCACCTTCACAATGCGTTTAACTTTATTCAAATCGCCTAATTCCGCTTTTAGGACAGCAAGTTGTGCAATACCTACCAGCCGTGCAGCTTGATAGCCTTGCTCTATGGTTAAATCTGAACCGACTTTACCCGTCACCAATTTCCCATCTGCTTGGGTGGGTCCTTTACCTGCCAGAAACAGCAAGTTTCCTGTCCTTACGGAATTGACATAATTTGCTACCGGAGTAGTGGGTTGCGGAAGTTCAATACCCAATTTCAAGAGTTGCGCTTCTGCGTCTTGTTTGACGATGTTAGTAGTTGGCATATCTGTTGTTTTTTCTTTCGGAGTTGCTACTTCACAAGCAGACAAAAGTAAGATAATCCAAAATAAATGTCGCATAGCTGTTGCTGTTTTGTGCCAAATGTAAGAATTTATTGAATACGCAGATGAATTATTTTCCAAATTATATTTTCTTGGCTTTTGAGGTATTTTTCATTCACTGTCCTAGCAAACTGGAAGTTTGACAATTGATTGGCAAAAAAGATAAGCTAAGTAGAAGATAATCAATTAAATAAACTTTATTTGCTCATAAATTGCATAAATCGTGGGATAACTTTGTATCAAGCTGCTCATACTAATAGAATCCTTTTATCTTTGCGACTTCAAAATAATTGCACTTTTGATGAAAGCCTTTTGTTTTTCAATTTAGCTTCCTTAGCTTACCTCAGTAATTAGTAGCAAAGCAGGACTAAAAAACTAATGCTAAAAATTAAAAAGACATGCAGAATATACAAATGGTTGATCTTCATAGCCAATATGCTTCCCTGGAGCCAGACATTGATCGGGCGATAAAAGAGGTATTGCAGTCTTGCCAGTTTATTAATGGGGAAGCAGTCAAAACATTCGCCGAGCATCTTGCCAATTACTTGGGTGTAAAGCACGTCATTCCTTGTGCCAATGGTACAGATGCACTTCAAATTGCCTTGATGGCACTAGGGTTGAAGCCAGGCGATGAAGTCATTACTACGCCCTTCACTTTTGTTGCAACTGCGGAAGTTATCGCATTGCTGCAACTAAAACCCGTGTTTATAGACGTTAATCCTTGTACCTTCACCCTCAATGAATACTTATTAGAGCAAGTAATTACAGAAAAAACAAAAGCAATTATTCCCGTTCATCTTTTTGGGCAAGCTGCTAATATGGAAGCGATTATGCGCATCGCAAAAGCGCACGAAATCAGCGTTATAGAAGATAATGCACAAGCAATTGGCGCGGATTTTCTTTTTAAAGATGGCTCAAGTAAAAAATTAGGAACTATCGGGAGAGTTGGTTGTACTTCCTTTTTCCCTTCCAAAAATCTAGGAGGTTATGGGGACGGTGGTGCTTTATTTACTGACGAAGACGAACTTGCAGTTAAGATTCGGATGATTGCTAACCACGGTTCAGAAAAAAAATACTACCACGACGAAGTAGGTGTAAATTCACGATTAGATACTCTTCAAGCTGCCATACTGAATGTTAAATTAGCTCATCTGGATAATTTTAATCGCGCTAGGCAAGCCGCAGCTAGTTATTACACCAACCAAATGCAGTCTTGGCGAACTATCACCACGCCAAAAATAGCACGCTACTCCACACACGTATTTCATCAATATACTATTTTAATAGAAGAAAATCGGGATGCTGTGCAGAAAACCTTGATGGAAGCTGGTATTTCGACGGCTGTGTATTACCCTGTGCCGCTTCACCTGCAAAAAGCCTATCAAAATAATCGTTACCAACTTGGTGACTTTCCTGTATCAGAAGAACTTTCAAAAAAAGTGCTTTCTTTGCCTATGCATACTGCATTGACAGAGGATATTCAACAGTTTATTATTCAACATTTAGAAAAAGCCCTACTATTATGAAGAAGGTATTAATTACTGGCGCTGCTGGATTTTTAGGGTCTCATTTGTGCGACCGTTTTATTAAAGAAGGCTACCATGTGATAGGCATGGATAACTTGCTAACTGGTAACCTAGACAACATCGAGCACTTGTTTCCGCTAAAAAACTTTGAATTTTATTATCACGACATCACTAAATTCATCCATGTACCAGGTAACTTGGATTACATTCTGCATTTTGCGTCTCCAGCTTCTCCAATTGATTATCTCAAAATGCCTATTCAAACCTTAAAAGTAGGTGCTTTAGGTACGCACAATGTGCTTGGTGTAGCAAAAAGCTAAAAAATGCTAGAATCCTTGTGGCTTCTACTTCGGAGGTGTATGGTGACCCTTTGGTGCATCCACAATACGAAGAATATTGGGGGAACGTAAATCCAATTGGTCCGAGAGGCGTGTATGATGAAGCTAAAAGATTTTTAGAAGCGATTACAATGGCTTATCATACTTTTCATAAAGTAGATACTCGTATTGTACGCATCTTCAATACTTATGGTCCGAGAATGCGCGTGGAAGACGGAAGAGTATTGCCAGCATTTTTCTCACAAGCAATTCTAGGTCAAGGACTTACTGTTTTTGGAGATGGTTCTCAAACTCGTTCTTTTTGTTATGTGGACGATTTGGTGGAAGGAATTTATCGCTTGTTGTTAAGCGATTATGATCAACCTGTAAACGTTGGTAATCCAGACGAAATTACTATCCTACAATTTGCAGAGGAAATTCTAGCGTTAGTCAACAATCCTGACGCTAAGGTAGTGTATAAACCATTACCACAAGATGACCCTAAAATACGTCAGCCCGACATCACTAAAGCAAAAGAAATATTAGGATGGGAGCCTAAAGTGCCACGTTCAGAAGGATTGAAGCGCACTTATGAGTATTTCAAAACCGTTGTAAAGCCCTAAATACTAACTAGTGCAATAGATTGGTTTTTGCGTTTTGTAGCGTTAGTTGTCAAAGGCAGCTAACGCTACAAAATGCGAAGACCAATCTTTGACAACTAATAAAATAGCAAAAAAGTGTGGGTTATTTTGCCCATTTGGTAAATTAAATTCTGATAAATTAGTTTTTTGTCTTATGAAACGTATATTTATTTTGTTTGCCGCATGGTTGGTAGTTACGACAGTACAAGGACAGCGCACACCGGGTAATTTGTCGCCCAATAAAGTACAAGCAATCACGGTAGAAGTAGAGCGAGCTAGGGCAGAAATTAAAGCGAAGGGGCTCAACGAGCAAGAAGTAATTGCAAGAATGCAAAATGAGGG
Source organism: Saprospiraceae bacterium (assembly GCA_012031785.1). Lineage (GTDB taxonomy): Bacteria > Bacteroidota > Bacteroidia > Chitinophagales > Saprospiraceae > JAAUTG01. The sequence goes on from JAAUTG010000054.1 coordinate 13,963, forward strand.
CGTAGATTTACAAAATATTGACCCTGCCACTGCAGACCCCGCTCAAATACGCAGCGTATTTGAAGATGTTATTGCTGAAATGTTGAAAGAAAAAGCTACCAACGCCACCACAGACACTTTATCTCCCGCTGACGCTCAAGTGCTAGTAGCTGCCACAGGCGGAGACCAAGTAACCGAAATCCAAAACAGTGTGGAAGAAGGGAAAACAGTTTCAGAGGCAATCGCCGAGGAGGTGGCTGAGGAAATACAAGAAAGTCTGCCTCCAACGGATATTTATGGACAACATATTTTTAGAAACAAAAGCATCAGTGAATTTACGAACACTTACGAAGTAAAACCACCTTCCACCTATCGTTTAGGAGTAGGAGACAAAATTGCAATTTCTATTTTTGGAATCTCTTTATTTAATGGAAAGTTTGAAATTGGAACAGATGGTTTTATTCGCCCTGAAAATATGCTGCCAATTTACCTTAAAAACGTGACCTTAGATAAAGCTAAACCATTGATTGCGAAAAGCTTTCAGCAACGTTATCGCTTCACAAACGATCAATTTGAAATTGCACTAGACATTGCAAGAACTATTACTATTAACATTGTGGGAGATGTTATTAATCCCGGAGCTTACACCATTCCAGCGACTAATACTGCAATCAACGCGCTTGCAATTGCGGGCGGTCCAAGCAACATTGGAAGCGTGCGCAACATCGAATTGATCAAACAAGATGGCGCACGAATAAAAATTGATATTTACGAATACTTACAGAATCCTAATAAAGCATACGATTTTTTCTGGAACAAAATGATTTTATTTACGTGCCAGTGGCGAGAAAGATAGTAAGCATAGATGGTGCTATTCAACGCCGTTTTAAATACGAACTACTGGAGAATGAAAATCTAAAGGAATTAATTGATTACGCTGGAGGCTTGACAGCAAACGCTTATCGAGCCAACATTCAAGTAAAAAGATTAGTAGAGGACGAACAACGGCTTATTGATGTAAATTTGAAAGCCTTGTACGATGAAAATAAAAACTTTAGCCTTGCCAACGCGGATGAAATTGTCATTCGAGGCATCCCTAAACCTTATCAGAATTTTGTGGAGGTAGAAGGTGCGGTGGAATTGAGCGGCAAATACGAACTTACCGCTGATATGCGCGTCAGTGATTTATTAGATAAAGCGGTTTTGGACAAAGAAGCGCGCACTGATATTATGTTTTTGAGGCGCGTTAAACCAGATAGGAATGTAGAGTATTTTCGTATAAACTTTGATTCTGTTCGCCTCAATCTAGCAAGTGCGTCCAATATCCTGCTTCAACCAGAGGACGTTCTGCAAGTTAATGCCTTGAGTAAATTTGCAGATAAAGGTATTGTTCAGGTGCAAGGCGCAGTACGTGCGCCAGTTGAGTTTCCTTTTGATTTGGAAGATAATTTGAGGCTTCAGGATGCGCTGTTATTAGCTGGTGGCTTAGGAAAAGATGCAAGTAACTTTGGCTACTTGTTCAGAAAAAATCCAGAAAATCCACAAGACATTATTTATGAAAGAATCAACGTCAGAGAAGCAGCCGATGGCACGAATGAAGTAAGCAACATCTTACTTCAGCCTGATGACCGAGTTTTAGTGCTATCGAACACCACATTTAGCGACCAATTTACGGTAGCCGTGCAGGGCGAGGTACGCACACCAGGTGATTTTCAATTCGATGAAAGTTTAACTTTGCGCGATGTACTCACTTTGGCAGGAGGACTTAAATTAGAAGCCGCTTCCAATCAGATAGAAGTATTCCGATTGGTGATTCAAAACAATCAACCTACTCAAACCATTGTGGCACAAGTGGAAGTAGATAAGGAATTAAACCTTGTATCAGGTGGCGATTTTCAATTAGCCCCTTTTGATTTGGTGGTCGTGAGAAGGGTGCCAGATTTTGAACCCTTTCAAGTCATCAATTTAGAAGGAGAAGTAAAATTCCCTGGCTCTTATCCTTTGATGGATAACAATGAAAGATTGTTATCTTTAATCACGAGAGCAGGGGGCTTAACGGACGAAGCCTTTCCAGATGGTGCTACCTTGTTTAGAAATTTAGATAACATCGGCTACGTGGTTATGGACTTGGAAAAAGTGATGAATGATCCAAATTCTCGCTACAACTTTATTCTTAAAGCTGGGGATATAATCAGCATCCCAAAGCAAGAAGACTTAGTGGCTATTAGGGGTGCCATCAAAGCCTCCGAACTTTATCCCGATAAGTACATAGCTGATGGAACAATTAATGTGGCATATCATTCAAGGAAAAGAGCGATGTTCTACGTCAATGAATATGCGGCAGGTGTAAGCGAAAATGGAAAAGAAACCTCATTACTGTCGAGCATCCAAACGGCAGAATAGAACGCACCAAAGACTTAGGTATTGTCAAGATTTATCCTAAAGTGGATAAAGGCGCAGTCATTAGTGTGGGTACTAAACCAATCAAAGAACAAGAGGAAGAAGTAGCAGTTGCCGAGCAAGAGCCTATCAACTGGAGCGAAGTGGTACGAGATACTTTGGCGCAAGTAACCACCATTTTATCGTTGGTGCTTTTGGTACAGCGAATTTCTAACTAAAGTTAGGCAGTTCGCTAACTGATGTTGGTTATCTGCCAAATGCCCTCAACTCTTCTGAATGAAAGCCATTTGTGCTTATCAAGTCAGTATAATGGGAAGAGTAAAACTGTAATATAACAAATGTACTTGCGCGACTTTTTTTGACAAAAATGCTACATTTGCGATACTTTATTCGATAAGATTGTTCTATAAATAAATCTAATAATTATGCCTTTCGATTTAGATATATTAAAAACTCACTACGAGACCCTAGCTCAAAGAGTAGAAAAAGCTAAAGCAATTTTGGGAAGACCTCTTACGCTTTCCGAAAAAATCCTTTTTAGCCACTTGCACACTGATTCTCCACTTGCGGACTACAAGCGCGGAAAAGATTATGTATTTTTTGCACCTGACCGTGTAGCCATGCAAGATGCAACAGCTCAAATGGCTTTACTTCAGTTTATGACTTGTGGTCGAGACAAAGTTGCGGTACCTTCCACTGTGCATTGCGACCATTTAATTTTAGCCAAAGAAGGCGCAGATAAGGACTTACGCATCGCTTTAGACGAAAACGAAGAAGTGTACCAATTCCTAGCGGATGTTTCTAACAAATATGGTATTGGTTTTTGGAAACCAGGTGCAGGCATTATCCACCAAGTGGTATTAGAAAACTATGCCTTTCCTGGTGGCATGATGATTGGTACAGACTCTCACACCCCAAACGCAGGTGGTCTGGGTATGTTAGCAATTGGTGTGGGTGGTGCAGACGCTGTAGATGTGATGGTAGGTATGGGTTGGGAATTAAAAATGCCTAAACTCATTGGCGTGAAACTGACGGGCAGCATGAGCGGTTGGACTTCCTCTAAAGATGTTATACTCAAAGTGGCAGGTATCCTTACCGTTAACGGTGGTACAGGAGCGATTGTAGAATACTTTGGAGAAGGTGCAAAGGCTCTTTCTTGCACTGGTAAAGGAACTATTTGCAATATGGGCGCAGAAATTGGAGCAACCACTTCTACTTTTGGCTATGACGAATCCATGAGTCGTTACCTTCGCTCCACTGGTCGAGCTGAAGTAGCTGACTTAGCAGATAGCGTGGCTGCTCATTTGACAGGCGATGCAGCATGTTACGAAGCACCAGAAAAATACTTCGACCAAGTTATCGAAATTGACCTTTCTACCCTTGAGCCACATGTGAATGGTCCTTACACTCCAGATTTGGCTTGGCCCATCTCTAAATTTGCACAAGCAGTAAAAGAAAACGGCTATCCACAAAAATTAGAGGTAGGATTGATTGGTTCTTGTACCAATTCCTCTTATGAAGACCTAGACCGTGCAGCTTCTTTGGCGCGTCAAGCAGTTGTCAAAAAATTAAAGACAAAAGCGGAGTTTACAGTTACGCCTGGTTCGGAGCAAATCCGCTTTACTGTAGCCCGCGACGGTCAACTGGAAGCTTTTGAACAAATGGGAGGTGTGGTACTTGCAAATGCTTGTGGTCCTTGTATCGGACAGTGGCAACGACATACTGACGACCCCAACCGTGCCAATTCAATTATTACCTCCTTCAATAGAAATTTCTCTAAGCGCAACGACGGAAACCCACAAACGCGCTCTTTCGTAGCATCGCCCGAAATCGTGACTGCTCTAGCTATTGCTGGTGACTTGACTTTCAATCCACTGACAGATACACTAATCAATGAGGATGGAGAAGCAGTTAGACTTGACCCACCAGTAGGAGTTGAACTGCCTGTAAAAGGGTTTGCAGTGGAGGATTTAGGCTATCAAGAGCCAGCGAAAGATGGCAGTGAAGTAACAATTCAAGTAAATCCAACTTCTGACCGTTTACAATTGTTATCGCCGTTTGAACCAATTACGCACCACCAGTTGCAACACCTGCGTTTACTCATTAAAGCAAAAGGCAAATGCACCACAGACCACATTTCTATGGCTGGTCCTTGGCTGGTGTATCGCGGTCATTTGGAAAATATTTCCAACAACTGCTTTATCGGTGCGGTGAACTACTATAATGACAAGACAAACCACGTAGCCAATTACGTCAATGGGGACGCTAGTTATATGCCAGTTCCTGATTCCGCTCGGAAGTATAAAGCGGCGGGTATTGGAACGGTTGTATTTGGAGAACAAAACTATGGAGAAGGTTCTTCGCGTGAACATGCCGCTATGGAGCCACGCTATTTGGGGGTAAAAGCTGTTATCGTAAAATCCTTTGCACGTATTCATGAAACGAATCTTAAAAAGCAAGGAATGTTAGCTTTTACCTTTGCAAATGTTGAAGATTATGATTTAGTACGTCAAGACGATACCATCAGCATTCGCGGGTTTGACGATATGGCACCTGGTCAATCTCTTACCGTGATTTTACATCATGCAGATGGTACAGAAGCCTCTTTTGAAGTGAATCATACTTATAACGAAGCTCAAATCGCTTGGATACGCTCAGGTTCTGCTTTGAATAAGATACGAGAAGAATTGTTAGAAGCATAACGGATGTTACGCTACTGGCTATTTGTCTTTATTTGTTTAAGACTTTTGAAATAAGGTAAATGGATAAAAGTAAGACAAAAACGTTACTTTTATTCGTTTATCCTTTGTAGCCGCAGGCAGCAATGCCTGTGGTCACATACCACCCCCAATCACTTCGTCATCAATCACAATAAGATGAAAAACAGAATTATACACCTAGTATTTATTTGGTCTTTAACTGCTTGCGCGGTTAACAAACAACTCATCGTGGACGACGCTCAACGCCTCAACCTAGCCAATGAATTAGCTCAAAAATTCATCATAACAGATGGGCATGTGGACTTGCCCTATCGTTTGACAGTAAAAAACTTTAAATTGGAAAGAGCCTATTTAGGTATTCCCATCGAAACCCAAGAAGGCGACTTTGACTACGTGCGCGCAAAAAAAGGAGGACTAGACGCACCCTTTATGTCCATCTACATTCCTGCTTCTTATCAAGAGCAAGGAGGTGCAAAAGCATTTGCAGACCAGTTAATTGATATGATGACTGGTATTGCAGGGCGCATTCCGACAAATTTGCAGTAGCCACCTCACCAGCGCAAGTAGAATCAAACTTCAAAAAGGTA
>JAAUTG010000362.1 GCA_012031785.1 Saprospiraceae bacterium
AAATCAAGCGAAAGATAGACGAAAGTTCTTTGTAATGGCTGTTCTCATCTACTACAACAACTTGATGAGATTTGTTCTCCCTGAATTTCAACATGTTGTGCTACCTTATTCCCTAGCTCCATGAAACCAAAAAGAAAAAAAATATTCGTAAACCCTTGAAAAGTCAACGTTTTGCCAAGTAAAGTTCCTGCGATTATAGACAAACGGATTTAATAAAAGCATAATATGAAATTAATCCATTAGCTTAAAACGATACGTTCCCAATAGATACGCTTCCTCATCAAACACAAATAAATCAGCCCAAATCCCATATTTTTTTGTATCTTTGCTGTTGAAATTTGTGAGTTATGACTGACGATAAAAAATTGGTTCGTTTCGATTGGTTCGTGAAGTTCATGCTGCGCGACAAGTCTAATTTTGAGATACTGGAAGGCTTTTTGTCGGAGTTGCTTAAAGAGGATATCCGTATCATTGAGATATTGGATGGCGAGAGCAACAAAAAGACCAAAACGGACAAGTTCAACCGAGTGGATATCCTCGTGCGCGACCACAAAGACGAGCGCATCATTATAGAAATCCAGAACAACAAGGAATACGATTACCTGCAACGCATCCTTTTTGGTACAGCAAAAACCCTCGCCGAGAATATTGATGAGGGTAATCCATATTCCACAATAAAGAAAATCATATCGGTAAGCGTGGTGTATTTCGAGGCTGCGGAAGGCATTGATTATATCTATCACGGACAGACTGTATTTACGGGTATGCACCAGAAGGACATCCTTCAACTCTCCGATAAACAGCAGGAATTATATGACAAAAAACTGCCCCAAGAATTGTATCCAGAATATTATCTCATCAAAGCGGAAGATTTTGATGAGAACATCAAGGATGCGCTTGACGAGTGGATATATTTTTTCAAGAAGGGGCAGATAAAAGAATCCTTTACTGCAAAGGGACTTGCCAAGGCAAAGAACAAGCTCAACGTGGCAAAATTAAAGCCAGCTCAACGCCGCCAGTACGAGCGATATTTGGACGAACAACGTAGTATTGCCAGTTACAATGAGGTGGTGCAGAAGGATTTAGAGGATGCAAAGAAAGAGGCAAAAATGGAAGGGAAAGCAGAAGGAAAAGAAGAAGCCAAATACATAGCCGCAGAAAGAGGACTAAGGAAAGGATTGTCCGTAGAAATGGTTGCTGATATTAACGATTTGTCTATTGACGAGGTACGCGAAATCAAGCGAAAGATAGACGAAAGTTCTTTGTAATGGCTGTTCTCATCTACTACAACAACTTGATGAGATTTGTTCTCCCTGAATTTCAACATGTTGTGCTACCTTATTCCCTAGCTCCATGAAACAATATCTCCGCCAAAAAATATCAGAGCGAACTGTGATGTATTTTATATATTTAGTCGTTTTTAACCGTTACAAACGTTTAAGTATGTTTACTGCTATGCTGAGAGGAGTAGAGCGGATAGTAGGATAAGGCGTTATTTGTATTTATGATAAATTACTAAAGGAGATGGTTGCTTCTTCAAAACCAATTATCCATCTATTGACAACCTTAATCCACTTGGATTCTTTTAATCTAGGGGTATAGGTTTTTGGTGGGTTGGTTTCTGGAGTTGGATGTATTTTACTGTTTCACGAATGATTGTACGAGGTTGTTGGCATGAATAAAATAATAACCTTTGGGCAAATCGGATACATTTATCATAGTATCGTTGCCTTTCCAGAGCAGTTGCCCCAAGGTGTTGTATATGGAATAAGTGGTATTTTTTTGTTTGCTCAGAAAAATACAAAACCGATTGTGTAGGATTCGGATGAATACTCCATGCTGGCTTGTGTTCAATTTCTGTGCTTGAAATAACGTTGCTTAAACAGGATTTCGGATACCGATTAACGGTTTCCCAAGCAATTTCTTGCATTTTTTTGGCTAGGGTAGGGGATGGAATTGGACTAAAATCGCCACCCCACCACACGCGCAATTGATTTGTGCGCCCAACTGGGCTAGTCCTATGAATGGCAGCATAATGTATGCAAGCAATAAAGTATTTTCCTAAGTTGTTGAGATGAATATCATCTTCAAAGATTTGCTCCATGTTATTAATGCCAGGTATGACACCTACTTGAATAGAATCATACAAGGTTGCTAAACCCTGTCCTGCTGGAATTAGACATACAGGGCTAGTTGGATTGTATTTTTCATTAAGATAATCTACCACGCTTTCCCACATCGGTAAATCGTCTTTTAGGCGTTGTCTCCAATTAGAGGAATTGACATCGTAGTCACAACCTGTAGGTGTACCACTTTTTATACAATGCCAAACCTCATACAAATATACTTGAATATCAGGATTGTAGGAGTTGGCGTATTCGTAGAAACGACCTGCATAGTCGTAGGTTTCGTCAATAATAGCCGAATATCGAGGCACAGATTCGGTAAGCACCAGCACATTAAATTTACCGGTTGGTAGTCCGAATTGTCTATCGTTATAACCGCTGTAAAAAGTATCAATCTTGCTGTAATCTGTTCCATTATTCCACTGCCAGCGCAAGGGCGCACCAGGAATCCATTGATACGACCAATCAAAGCTAATCCCTTGTGTATCATCAGAAAGTGATTTTACCATATCTGGAATCTGGTCGGATAAACTATGCCCAATGTAAAAAGCATTGATCGCATTTTGTGCTGTAACAGATTTTATCGAAAGTATTACTACTGCCACTAAAATAAATCGTAAGTAAAGATTCCTAAGCATCATGTTCTTGATTTAAAAAAGTTTGAAAAAATCAAAAATTCCTACCTCAAAACGTATGGGGAAAAAATATATTTTGAAAAGTAACTATGGAAACTAGGGTGAGATTTAGGATGAGGATAATCAGCCATTCCCGATGTAAAGTGTACACGTAAAAAAGGGTACTAAATAAAATTCCTATTCTAATTTAATGCGATGCAAAAAAGCAATTTTTGTAAACAGTTCAAGGAAAGAGTTAAAGACAGTAGTTCTAAAAAGGGCTTGCATGTCTGTCCATAATCTTATCTTGGTTTTAATTTTGGTTTCAATTCTGATAAAGATTTTATCAGCGGCTTGCACAATTTGGTCAATCAAAAAAGCTAAAAGCATCAATAAAGCTAGGATATTACACAAGTGCTTATATCCATGACCGTAATTATGTTCAAAATGATAGCCTTGATTTTTTAAGGTATTGAAAGTTTCATTTTCTATTTTCCATCTAGCCCTTCCAATGCGCATCAAGGTATTTACATTTTGTTTTCGAATGGTAAAACTCGTAATCCAGCTAAATACTTGAAGATTGCCTTTATTATCTTGTTCTTCATAATACAAAAAATTTGTCCTAATGGTAGAACAACCATTTAATGCCACATTATTCATCCAGTAAAAACGATGTGTAGTGCCTTTTGCATCCTTGAAAACATAATCATCCAGTTGATTATTGGCTCTTCGTTGTTCAAAATAACGAAATAAAGTGCTGTGACTACCAGATTTTACATTAATTACATACCCCCATTCATTGGCTAAAGTCTGCTCAATATTAGGGGCTGTTCCATACAAAGCGTCTTCGACAACAATAAATTTCTCTTTGGGGTAGTCTTTTTTGAGTTGCGCCTTGAGGCGCTTGGCTGCATTCAATTCACAATCATTCTTTTGGCAGCCGTCCTGTTGTTGGAAAAACTCCACCCCATCTATACTTGCTACTTTGTAATCACCTAATACCTCATAACCCTCTAATCCACCCTTTTCTGATAGTAGCTTCACCATATCAGGGAGAATACCATAAATACTGCTCGGTTCAACCTCATCTAATATCGTGCGAAATTGCGTATCCGAACATACTTTATTTACACCGAAAAGACGGTATATATTTTGCTCCTCTGCCATATTGCGCTGCCCAAAGTCCAACAACGAAGGATATTTCAAGCTAAACATAGCATATCCACTCATTAATACGTCGTGTAATTTAAACACCACGTTCTTCCCTCGATGATCCCCTACCTGGGCAAACCTCGTTTTGATTTCACTTACCAACTTATCCATCGGTAATGATGCGATCAAATTTACATCAGTTTCTTTTTTTCTCCTTTCCCTTTTTCATTACGCAAACTTAATACTTTTTTACGTGTATATCTTACATCGGGAATGGCTGATCATTTCTGCTACAGTAGCTTGCCTTTCCAACTAAAATTTGTAGCGTATCTGGTGGGATGTAGAACCATCGAGCGCATAATAAAATTAAAACTAGATGAAAATTTTAGCCCCATAGCTGTGGCTAAAACTAAGGAGCAACTTATGCTTCAACATAAAGCAACTGAAAGTTGACTAGCTCGTATTGGACCTGACCCAATCACTCCACCACAAATGTTAAAATTCCACACTTTCGTCGTTTTTTTTTCTGCTTTCATAAAAAAATATTGCGCGGTCGCTCAATTACTTACATCTTGTGTTCAAATTCTTTTCATTTACAAAATTGAGACAATGAAAAATGTGTTGTTATTGTTAAACGTTTATTTGGTTAAGTGCT
>JAAUTG010000363.1 GCA_012031785.1 Saprospiraceae bacterium
TGCTTTTTAGCATAGGCTTAGGCGACAGATGGTGATTTAAAATTCTTTCGCGATGGAAATGCAACGACGGGAACGGAAGTAATGCGTATTTTAGATGGTAGTGGATTTGTAGGAATTGGAACATCCTCACCACAAGATCTATTTACTATCAATGGAACTGGGACTGATAACAACGGTACTGATGCAGTAGTAAGAATAATATCAGGAAACGGAGCACAAAATATGTTGTTAGACGGCAATGAAATTGATGCTACTGCTGATGGATTATTTTTAAACAATAATACGAGCCAAGATATAGTCCTTGTAAATGGAGGAGGAGATGTAGGCATTGGTACTACAAGTATTAGTTATAAACTTGAAGTCAATGGTTCTGCTGGCAAACCAGGTGGTGGAGATTGGAGTAATGCTTCTGATAGCCGATTAAAGCAAAATATTGAAGATTACAGAGATGGTTTGGCGCAAATTCTAAAAAATTCGTCCAGTATGGTATTCTTACAATGGCAAATTTGGGCTTCCAACAGAACCGCGTTACGTTGGTATTATCGCACAGGAAATGCAGGAAGTAGCTCCTTACACGATTACACCTTATATGGAAACCGACGATGAAACAGGTGAAACAGGCGAATACCTAAGCTATGATGGCTCTGCGGTGACTTATATGTTAGTAAATGCCGCTCAAGAGCAACAAACCCAAATCGAAACTCTAAATAAAGCATTAGAAGCCAAAACACAAGAAATAGAAGACTTAAATGCACGTCTGGCAAGACTGGAAGCGCTACTAAGCAGCAACAACAATACCAACGCGACATTGAGCAGCGCAAGGCTGGAGCAGAATCAACCGAACCCATTTAACAGCAATACCGTAGTGCGTCATTTCATCCCTGAAACAGTGCGTCAGGCAGAGATGCGGGTATTCGATATTAGCGGTAAACTGATTAAAACGATCATCATTGATGGCAGAGGCGAAGGACAAACTACGCTGCAAGCCCAAACTTTGAGTGCAGGTACTTATCTGTATAGCTTGGTTTTGGATGGACAAATCCTTGAAAGCAAGCAGATGGTGCTAACAAAAGGACAATAATTGCTTTTTCATAAACTATTTAACTGCTAAATGAAAGACCAAAGGCAGGTAAAGCCCCGTTGCTTTGCTTGCCTTTTTGGTTGATTTAAGCTCAAAATTACCATTTCACGCCAAGTACCATCACAACAACCTCCACCAAAAACATAGCTACTTCCAACAATAACTTTAAGGTTTATCCCAACCCAACATTTGGGGAAATGACCATCGCGTTGGATGAAATTTGGAAAAACACTGCGATAGAAATTACACTCTACGATTTGCTAGGCAAACAGGTGGATGTTCAAATCATCAATCCCACCCCAAATGGAGTTGCAACGGTTACTTTGGATACCCATGTAGCAAGTGGCATGTACGTATTGACCCTAAAACAAGGCAATACCGTACAGACGACTAGGTTGGTGGTGGAGTAGGAAAAGGCATTGTACCAACAACCGACATTCCCTGGCGATGATAAAAATTTGGTGATGAAATCATATTGTGATATAATATAAACCATAAGTCGCTGATAAATTGATTTTTGATTTTTAAAACAAAAAGGGCTAAAGAATAAAAAATCGAAATTCAATAATTATCAAAATCGAAGTTTTCTGGTGGGAATGTCGGTTTAAACAACAAGTTTCTTTTTTACTAGACAGTTTCAAAAAATTCGACATGCTCAATTAGCAATTCGTTTCCTTGCACAATGTTAGCACTGGCTAAGCCACATGTGCAGACAAAGGAATAATTGATGACTTCTGTAACTGCTCCGCACGCTGTGCAGGCAATAAGAATAGGAATTTCATTAATTTGTAACTGTACTTTTTGAAAACGTGTTTCTTCTTGTTCTACCACTGCATCAAAAGCGTTTTTGAGCAAAATAGCATCTACATTAGCTAATGGACCTATTTTTAGGCGAATGTTGCGCACTCTATCGAGTTCTTCGGTGGTAAATTCTTCTTCTATGGTGCGAAATATGGTGCGTACAAGTGAGATTTCGTGCATGATAGTCCTGCGTTTAGTTTTGTGACGATATGTTTTGGTTTAACTGGTCTTCTTCTGCAAGTTTTTGTTTTAGTTCTTCTAGCTTTTGCAACTGCTGTTGCGCCTCGTCTATGATGTTCTCATCTGAGGTGAGGGCTAAGGCTTCTTGGGTTTTGGCAACCATTTCTTCAAAAAGGGCTTTGTTCGAGCCATTGTTCGCTAAGTTGACGTGCCAGCAAGCTTCAACATAGTTGAGTAAAGTGACTGCCCGTTCAAAAGGAAATTGATGGGCTTGGCGAATAGAAAGGGCTTCATTATAGTAAAAAAGGGCTTTTTCGGTATTGTCAGAATGGATGGCAGTAGGATATTTCGTGAGGGCATTGCCGTAATGATTACAAACCATAGCGTATTCAGTAGGTTATTTTCTTTTGATAGAAGGCAAGCGACTCTTGAAAAGAGCTATTTGAAATCGCCGCCCACATACTGCGCTTCAATTCTTCATCGGGCATTTCAGCGTAAATAATTCCCAAATATTGTTGAACATCCGCAAAACTTCGGGCGCATAGTCGCGGCTAAATACTTTGACCGTTTCTTTAAAGCTATCCAGTGCCCCTTGAAAGAATTGCGGATTGCCATTTTTTGCCCAAATATAGAGCAGTAATGCTCGACGATAATGAGCTTGAGCCAACAGTTCCGGAACTTCGGCAGGTTCAAAAATACCGATAGCGCGATTGATATACTTTAATGCTTCTGCAAAACTTTCGCAGTAATTGGCAATTTGGGCAGCATCCATCAGGGTGATGGCTTCTTCCAATGCCCGATTCTTTTTGTGATAATATGCTAAGACTTCCCAAAGCGTTTCCTTCAAATTTGTCAAAAGGGCTTGATCGTAAGGTACAGTCAGTTTTTTTATCCATACTTGACTGAGGGTGGCTTTCAATTCTATGTTTCCTTCGTCGCAAAGTTCCGTGCGCAAGGCTTGTTGCAATATGAGTTCTGCTTGGTCGAGGTAGCCTATGTCTATTAGGAAAGTTGCAAAATGTTTACTGCTGAAAGCAGCATATTCATCATTGGGTGCAGCGTTTATGGCTTCTCGATAAAAATAGCGTGTTTGTCAGCATCGAAGCGAGCTTCATCGAGTGTGTAGTGGTTCAAAATGGCGGTATTATGACAGAATCGGTACTCCTCGAAGGGGTGAAAATCAGAGTGCAATTCGTTGCTGTCCGTAGGCTGTCCTGCTTGAATGCGAGCCACTAAACTCAATTCGTGCTTCAAAGCTGGGTTGTTCTGGAGCAAGTCAAATGCTCTTTCTTGGTTGCCGAGTTTATTATAAACCAGTGCGAGCAAATTATGTTTATTGAATGGGATTTCCTCTGGCAATATGTAAGAAGGCATTGCATTTTGCCAATCAATGAGATGGGTTATGGCATCGCCTTTTGAATTTATCACAAAGTGAAATGCGTTAAATTCAGGTTGCTTTTCTGACAAATTGTTGATGGTAACTAATTCACTAAGGCGGAACTCGGTTTCAATAATACTGCGAATAGAGGGGATATGCTTATCTTCGGCGTAGATATAAATCATTTTTTGTCTATTTAAAGCGTTACTTGCAATAATTTCATACCTGGTTGTTGTAGAAATGGCAGTTCTCGGTCGGTATCATCAATTTCGTGGTCAATTAGAATTTCTTCGAGCGAGAGGCTTTTATCGCCATTTAGGTTGCGAGTTTTCAGCATTTGAAGGGCAGCTTTGTGTAGCGTAGAAAAAATAGTGTCGTCCATTGGAGCTAAAAGCAAAGAACGCTGGTTAGGATAATACACCATGAACACTTGAGCGACTTCCCCAAATGCGCTTTGTGCAACATCAGCGGCTACCAGCAGATGTCGGTTTTTGAGTTGTACTTTATGCGTGAGGCTGTTCATCTTGCAATAGTTTCAAAATCAAATTTGCGACCTGTTCGCCTGCTGTTTGGACAGTTTGGCTTAATCCTACTTCGAGGCGTGTGTTGGAAACGGCAATTAAATAGGCATTAATATCTTCGGGAAAAGTGTCTGCTAATATTTTTTTGCATAAGAAAGTGCCTGATCCCATTTGAGGCTATGTAGGAATACCATAGGGTCATCTTGAATAGAGCGCATAGCTTCTGCTGCGGGCAGATAAAATATGTTACCATCAGCATGATTGGAGTTAACCACGGCATCCACTAAGATAATGCGCTCATTGCCTTGTAGTTGAAAAAGTATTTCAAAGGCGGAAGTCCCCATATCTATCAACGAAATGTTGTGGGGAAGTTCGCCGAGATGTTGTTTCAAGTATTCAATCACGAAGCAGCCAACTCCATCGTCGCTGCGCACAGGATTCCCAAAACCAAGTACGGCTGTCTTTTTTTGCACTTCAATTACAAATATAAATGTTCCATTGTTTTTGCGAATGATAGGCAAAAAGCAATTGGAACGTACTATTAAAGAAACTTATTTGTAGGTTTATAGTTTAAATCTTGCTAAT
>JAAUTG010000055.1 GCA_012031785.1 Saprospiraceae bacterium
AAGATTTAATGCTCGAAACCACTTTACTAAAAGCGTGGTGTCAACGCCATCCGCTCATGATTCAAGCAGACTTAAATACCGACCAACTTATGGAGCTGATGGAAAAAATACAACCATTTGGTATTCATTTGCAAGGCGGAGAGGAAGAAAAAACAGGATTCAAATCGTTTGAAGAACTGGATGAAGTCTTTGAGCGATTGTAGGTTATGTCCTAAAACTTATTCCAAATTGGTCAGGCGCGATGAGCAAAGAAAAATAGGTTAAAAAAAATTACACAACATTTTGTAGTACCTTTGACAAGGTTTGAATGACTGACACAAATGATTGAAGCAACAAATATTAAAAAATCTTACGGTGGTTTGCAAGTCCTAAAAGGCGTTGACGTAGCTATTGCGTCAGGAGAAATTGTAACTATTGTAGGAAAATCAGGTGCTGGAAAAAGCACTTTACTGCATATCTTAGGGACGCTTGATGCAGCAGATGGCGGTAATTTAAAAATTAATGGTACGCTTATTTCTGCACTAAATACCAAGCAACTGGCAGATTTTAGAAATCGGAACATAGGGTTTGTGTTCCAGTTTCATCATTTGTTACCAGAGTTCTCTGCACTCGAAAATGTATGTATGCCCGCTTTCATCCAAAAACAATCAGAAGTCAAGGCTAAACAAAGAGCTAAGGAATTATTGGACTATTTAGGACTTGCTGAACGGCTATCGCATAAACCTAGCCAACTTTCTGGTGGCGAACAACAGCGAGTGGCAGTAGCAAGATCATTGATGAACCAACCTGGAGTGGTTTTCGCAGATGAACCTTCTGGAAACTTAGATTCTGATTCCTCCAGAGCATTGCACCAACTTTTATTCGATTTGAGGCGCGACTTTCAGCAAACCTTTGTGATTGTGACTCACAACGAGGAATTGGCTGCGATGAGCGACCGACGTCTGGAAATGCTAGATGGGAAGTTGATGAACAATAGTCAACGCGAAAATCTTTGAACAATCAGCAATAAAGTGACAAGTTGTAGCAATTCAAAGAGTGACTTCAGCAGTCACCCTTTGAATTGAACTATACTTTTGCAATTCATACTATTTTAATTACATCTTCAATAACTTCATTGTCTTTGCGGTGCGCTCCCCAATTTTATAGTTCAGCAAGTACGTGCCTTGTGGTAATACCCCTGTTTCGATTCTCACATACACGTTGTTCACTTCCTGTTGACGCTTCAAAATTAAACGCCCTGCAACATCATATAATTCAAAAGTAACAGGTTCATTCACAAAATCAGTGAACGTAAAATCCAAATAGTCATTGAATGGATTCGGGAAAGTGCTGTACACTTCCACATCCTCCAGTTCTCGACGCACCACCACTGGCGGAGTCGTAAACTCATAGGAATAGGCTTCACTTCTGTTTTCGTTGAGTGAACGAATGCGGTAAAAATATAAATTTCGAATACCCAAAGTAGCCTGCTCATAACTTTGTACGCGGCTAGTGAGTTTTCCCAACGCTTCTACTTTCGCTACTTCCTCATAGTCGCGTCCATTTAAAGAACGCTCTACCACGAATCGCGTAGCAAAGTATTCTGGTTGTGTCACCCATTCTACCGTGATTTCTTCAGAACTAGTGTAATCTGCTGTTAAGGATACAATTTGAGTAGCAAGTTCACCCTCGTACTTTTTAATTTCCACGTCGTCAATTACTACGCCAGGATGATTACCTACATCGTTGGAACGAAATACGAACCGAAAGGCTACGTCTTTATTGCCCCCCAAAAAACTCACATCTAAGAAAAACGGCGTAAACTCCGAGCGCGAACGTCCAAAATAAGGTGTACCATTCGGAAATGCAGCACCTTCCAAATTGTTGCTGTTCGTAAAATCGTACCAATTGGGTTGCTCTGCTCCAAGTATATTCCAACTTTGTCCTTTGTTAATAGAGTATTCGACCAAAAAGCCATCAAAGCCGTTTTGCACAAAATATTTTGACCAAAAACTAAACTCATAAATGCCGCGTTCAGAAAAGTCAAAATTGGGCAAATAGAACATAGTATGCGTATTTTTCTGATAAAACTGCTCGTTAATACCTAATACAAACGCATTGTTTCCACTGAATGTACCGTTTTTACCATTAATATTTGATTTGCCCAGCTCAAAAGAAGAACCACTGATGGTATGCACGCCGTAATCCTGTGGATTTACTTCAAAGTCACCGCTATAACCTGCCTTACCTTTAGCATAGGGCAGTGCTTTGTCAGGCAAAATTTTAATCTTACTGCGCGTGGTCAAGCTGTCGTTTAACGTAAATATCACCTCATAAGTACCAATTTGCCGATATTGATGCGTTGGGTCTTCTTGGTCTGACCCCTCGCCGTCGCCAAATGTCCAATTATAATTTTCACCACCTAGCGACACGCTACCTAAAAACTGTACTGGTGCGTTCAAATACCCAATTTGAGGCGCATCCAACGCAATTTTTGCTTTGGAAAAAACATCAGAAGTGAACATTCCTCTACCATGCGTAGCAGCTAAAATGATACCATCTGATTCGCGCAATTGCAACATATCTGTTCTCACTAAAGGGGTGCCTCTACCAATTGCTGGTGGTATCCAAACTGTATTGCTCCCATCCAATTTTTCGGTGAACCATACTCCTATTTCCGTAGCAATTACTGCCTGTGTATTATTTTCTGGGCTGAACAATACTGAACGAACAGGTACATCTGGCAAATTGCCTTCTACATTAATCCAAGTTGCTCCACCATCTTTTGTTTCCAACACATTATCTGGAAGCCCATAATTGGAGTAAGTAATCAGCAGGTGGTTGGGATTGTTTTTTTTCAACCACTATGCCAGAAACTTCACCTCTTCCACCTATTCTAACCCGTTCGGCTGTTTTGTCGTTGCCCGTGTGTGCATTATCCACTCGAAACAAGTCCCCTCCAAAAGTTCCAAAATAAACGCGGTTAGGCGTACTTGGATCCACATACACCACAGAAATAGCAGGGTCTGCATTTTGGATGTTCACCAATTCTGGTGTGCTATTAGGAATTTTCCAGCGATAATAATCTCCATCCCCAGTTTCTGTATAAAGAATATTGGCTAAGTCATCATAATCAGACGGGTTTACAAAAGCACCATTTACGCTTGCACCACCGCCGAAGGTTCTTCCACCGTCTGTGGAAAGTGCGTAATTGCCAAATTGCGAAGAAACCAATTGATATTGAGGTTCATTTTGGTCAATATGACAAAGCATTCCATCGCCACCATTTACCACTCTTGCGCTTGTAATACCTGAACCATTGAGTTGCAATGAGTTATTATCTTGCGTTCCACCCAATATGTAATTGGAAAGAGCCTCTGGGTGAATAGCACCTGCATAAAATTGAGTTACGTTGTAATCCAGGTTTCTGTCTTGCACTTGTTGCGTAGAGCCATTGGTACTTCTCCAAACGCCACCATCGTTTCCAAAATAGACAATACCCGGTTGTGCTTCATCAAAAACAGTGAGGTGTTGGTCAACGTGCATATTAAACGCAAATCTTTCCCAAGCAACGCCGCCGTTCAAAGAACGAAAAATAGGAACGCCACCAGCAATAACGTGTTGCGGATTGAAAGGGTCAACCGCAATTTCCAAATCATACCACGCTTGACCATTGGTGAAGTCCTCCACGCCGCCCACTTTGCCAAGATTTTGCCACGTTGTGCCACCATTTGATGTTTTGTAAACACTAGATGCCGAACCACTTATCGAACCTATGGCATAGATAATATTGGGATTAGAAAGACTTACCGCAATTTCTGCTCTAGCCCAGTTACTTGGGAAACCGCTACTACTTGTCGTAATAGATACCCACTCTCCTTTATTACCAGTTTGGGAAGTAAAAATGACGTTGGTTAAAGAAACGTAAATCTTATTATTAGCAGGTACGTAGTTAATTTCATATACATTGTTGACTGAAGCTCCAGCGTCAACACCTAATACTCTTTGCCAAGTATTTCCTTGATCTTGAGAACGGAATAATCCAGTGGAAGTTCCTGCATAAACATCCCCAGAAGGATGCACCAGAAGCTCTCTGGTATAAATAAATTGTCCATTATTAGTAGCTGGCAACAACTCCCAATTTACACCACCATCTAAAGAGCGAAAAATACCTATACCTGCTGCAATTCCACCATAACCTTCACCTGTACCCATGTATAGAATATTCGGATTTTGGGCATCTTGTGCCAAAGAACCCACAGAAAGGTTGTCTAAGTAGTCATTTACTTTTTCCAGTTGGGTAATGGTGCAGTAATATCGTCAGTTTTCCACAAGCCTCCTGTCACACCACCAGCAAAGATAGTCTTGCGTGTTGGGTCGTTCAAGTCAATCAAAATAGAGCGTGTTCTTCCGCCGATGTTATTGGGTCCGCGTTCTTTGAATCGCGCATTTGCAAATTTTGTTATTTTTTTGAAGCGCAAAGTTTTTGTTGCATTTGGCGAGTCTGCTCAATTGCCTTTGCTAGACGATCTACTGGAGGATAACCCAATTTAGGGTCTTTCGTGCGCTCAAAATTATCTTTAATGGCATCTTCAATGCGCTGTGCTTTGGAAGGTCGGCGTGCAATATTTTCATTTTCAGCCGATTGCCTTTTCAGTACATAAAGTGTGCCTCCTAGTGCAATAGCAACTATTCCGATTATGGCAAGTGCTACGCGTAATGGTTGATTCATAATGTTTATATTTTACAATGTGATTGTCCTATTTTAATAACAAATGGATGCCTAAAGAGACGCAAAAGCAACTGAATAATTGTTAGATTATTGTAATTATTTGTTATCTCTTTAAAAAAAGTAGAAAAAAATTTGACGGATGAGGTTTGGGAAATCGGCTTAACTAAAGTTGAAAAAGCCTATCTTGTGATGCTATGAAGTTCGCTTCGTATTTGACTAGTTGCGCTTAAAATTGCGTAATATCATCTGCTACTTTTAAGGAATAGGGTAATGAAAATGGCAAATAAGTATCAACTTTGAGCTAATAGCTTATGTCGTTTTAAAAAAATTGAACTAGACCTGCTAATCCCCCTCTCCTGAATACATGACGCGGGTATTAGCAGGTTACTTGGCTATTAAAACATGAGTCACAAGCGTTTGTTTGTGACTCATGCTCTGTCCTATGGCTTATCGCTTCTCAATAGAGAGAAGCAGCTGCTACTGCATTTTTATCTTTCACATCGGTTTCAAATTTAATGGTGCTACCGCCTTCATTGAAGGCTACTTTGCTGCCAGCTCTGAACCCAAAGCTGCCATCACTTTGCCTGGATAAGTGTCTTTACTGCTTTGACTAATAGCGGCGTTGAGTGCTTTGAAATTTAAAGGTTTTTTGCTTACCACCACTGCAATCCAGTCCGTTGAACCCAAATCATCGGCAACCATAGAATAGTCGTTTGGAAAAATGCGCGTACCTGTCACGCCACAATACGCGGAGTGCTTTTCCGTGTAAGGGAACAAAACGTAGCTGGAACCATCCGTTTCCATACCGAAGACGTAAGTGTAGCACTCAATAGAGTTGGTGACTTCCACTTTGAACTTATCACCTTTTTTGATAGGCGATTTAGTGCGAAAGATATTGTCGCTAAATTTCGTCAACGGAATATTATTTTGTGTGGCGTTATCTAATAGTCCAAATTCAACAGCTAATTTGGAGTCATTGGTTGTGGTGGTCGCAATTTGCCCCATAGGATAAAGCCCGTATGCTTCTTTGACAAAGTATTCAAAGTTTCCGTAATCCACCCACGCAATGCCATTATCGCCCCAATCGTTACCCCAACTATTCATAATTTGGAAAGCACCTTTGCCACTCAAGGCAGTGTCGTCATAGCCAATCACGCACATGGCATGACCTCCTAATTTACTAGAGCCTGTCAAATCGCTGCGAGAAGGCTGCCAAACCTGACGACCTTTCATACCATAAGTGAAACTTTCTCCCACCATCATCCCAATGACAACGGGTGCACCAGCAGCGATATTTTGGCGAATCGCGTTGACATCCACTTTGTAATTGTTCGCTCCTACAGAAAGGCGTTCGTATCCTTTGATTTTAAACTGCCTTGCCTGTTGAATTTCTGTATTACTTGGTTTCAAACGGCAAGAGCCTTCGTTGTATTCAAACTCTGAAAAGGGAAGTGCGCCTTTTTCGAGCATGGTTTCCATGGCGTAATGCAGGTAAGTCCCTTGGCAACCATCAAATGCAATTTGATTATATACGTAAGATGGGCTAAACGCCGCTTGATTGGGGGCTTGTCCAGTTTGGCGCGTGTGAAGGATGGTGCGCGCAGCGTAGGCAGATGCCCAACCTACGCAAGAACCTTGCCTACCTTGGTTGAGGCGTGGTGGTGCATACTGTAATAGCGATACCTTGCTTGGCATGGTATTTTTACTTTCTGCAAGGGAGGCGTAAACCAAACGTTTGTCATATTCAGGTTCGTTGGGTTCAAACCCTAGCGAAAACTCAGTAGGGTCGCCTTGATTTTCAGTGGTAGAAGCTACGGGACTGAACATTTGACTTCCTCCAAAGAAAAACCACCAAATACCACCTATAATGACTACAGGAATAATCAATTTGGGTCTCTTTACCAGAAATAAGAGCAAAAATGGCAATAATTTTAGCAGCCCACCACCTCCACTAGGTGTATTAGGTTGAGGGTTGTTGGGTTGATTTGGACGCTGCTCGTCTTTTTCCATTCTGATAGGCATGGTAACTACATTTTATTTGTTAGTGAAAAATTAGACTTTTAAGGTTTAGTCTTTTGATGAGGTAATACTTTGATAGCTAGAGTTGTACTTTAGAAGCTAATTTTAATAACCACCACTAGGATGAATGCAAAGTAAATATTTTATGATGTAAATGGTTAAATATTATAGACGGAAGTTAAGTAAGTTAGTCAACAGTTGAGGTTAAAAAATTCCTTTTTCGCTATTCTTGGCAAAAAGGTAATAAATAATGTCTAATATTGCAGCGGTTTATTCATGCTGTTACTCGACTAATTACCTTAATCTAGGAGAATTTACTCTCTGTAATTCGCTAAAACAAAACCATATTCCTAAGCCGTCATTGGAAAGTGGTTAAGGGCTTTTTGCAAGTTTTTTAAAAAGGTAAATAACAAGTAATTATTAATGAACACGCTATAAACAACTAAACAGCCCATGCTTTTCCATACGTTTGAGTTTGCTGTATTTTTTGCTATCTTCTTTACCCTCTATTGGTTCGTGCTGAACAAGCATTTGAAGGCACAAAATATACTTATTCTGATTGGTAGTTATGTTTTTTATGGTTGGTGGGATTGGCGATTCCTTTCTTTGCTAGTATTGAGTACAGTAATTGATTATTTCGTCGCTTTACAATTAGAAAAACAGCCGACAAACGTCAACGCAATGTATGCTTAGCAATCAGTTTAATTTTTAATCTAGGTATGCTAGGTTTTTTCAAATACTACAATTTTTTTGTTGATAACTTTGTGGCTGCGTTTGCTTCTGTGGGTATTGAGCTGAATGCGAGGACACTCAACATTATCTTACCTGTTGGTATTAGTTTTTATACTTTTCAAACTTTGAGTTACACAATTGATGTGTATCGAAAAAAGTTGAAACCCACTAGAGATTTCATTGCTTTTGCCGCTTTTGTGAGTTTTTTCCCACAGTTGGTAGCAGGACCTATTGAGCGCGCTTCTAATTTATTGCCACAAATAGAAAAACCAAGAACTTTTAACTATGACCAAGCTAAGGATGGTTTGCGCCAAATGCTCTGGGGCTTCTTCAAGAAAATCGCCATTGCAGACGTTTGTGGGCAGTACGTGGATTATATTTTTATGAACTACGAAACCCTCGCGCCTCTTTATTTAGCGCTAGGTTTGTTATTATTTTTATTTCAAATTTATGGGGACTTTAGTGGATACTCGGATATTGCTATTGGTTCTGCTAAAATATTGGGTGTACGTTTGATGGTTAACTTCAATTATCCTTACTTTTCTAGGGATATTATTGAGTTTTGGCAGCGTTGGCATATTTCCATGATTCGTTGGTTCATAGACTATTTAGGTCCAGTGTTAGGAGGAAGTCGGGGTAAGCTATGGCGAAGGTTCAGAAGTTCTATCATCATCTTCACCGTGAGTGGTTTTTGGCACGGTGCCAACTGGACTTTCGTGATGTCAGGTTTTTTACAAGGTATTTTTATCGTCATTTCTTATGTGATTCGACAAAAACGAAAGAAAAAAATGACCAAAGTGGTGGCACAAGGCAAATTATTGCCTTCTTTTGAAGAACTCGTTGAGATGTTGGTCACGTTCACAGTGATATGGTTTGTTACTGTTTTCTTCCGTGCAGAAACGATTGGGCAAGCCTTTGATTACATGTCAAGGATGTTTTACAACTTTGGGGATCATAAGATTCCAATTGGTTGGGATATTGCTGCACTCATTGGAGGTTTGATTGCTTTTGAGTGGGGCAATCGCACTAAAGAACATCCATTACAGTTTGTTCAATTTAATAAACCGATGCGCTTGCTCACATATTTTATCTTGATTATCTTTGTGTAATTTATTTCGATACTAATTTTTCATCTTTCATCTACTTCCAATTTTAACTTATGGACATTAAACGATTTGTAAAAGAGACGTTGAGCTATGGTGTCCTATTTTTAGTAGTAGTCACTGCTATTTCCGTTGCTTTTTACAAGCTGACAGGCGATACAAACACCTACTTCAATCGGTACGAAGTGTCAGGGTTACGGTTAAAAAATCAGATTTTCAAAGAACATAAAGCTGAATTTAATACGGTGTTTTTGGGGTCTAGCCGCACGTACAACCAGGTCAATCCTGTTGTATTCGATTCTATCACAGGATTGACTTCTTACAATTTAGCTTTTTCGGCAGTGCAACCTTTCCGCATTTTTGACTTAGTCGCAGATGTGGCAAAAGAAAAGCCCAACCTCGATGTGGTGATAATTGAGTTATCGCCACTGCCGCGTTTATTTGAATCGTTCAAGATGCCTGAACACTTGCGTTCGGTGGATGAAAAGCGGTTTTTAACTGCACTTGATTTCTTTCGACACAACGATTTGCCGCTTCGTTTTCAGTATCAATCTGCCATGGACTACACAAAACTAATTAGTTACAAATATATCGGATTCAATAGTGCTAAACGCTGGCGATATGTCTTGAATATCCCAGAACCCACAGAACGATTTATTGATTACGGCATCTACGAAAAACGTGGATTTTACTCTACGGATGAGGTGGGTAACGACAACGCTCCGTTGCGCAAACGACAACGCAACTTTGCAAAACAGCCCGAAAAACTGATGCCTTTTTATGACCAATCTACTGACCGAGCATACCATCCACAGCGCGATGCCTTCATTGATGCTTGGTTAGCAACTACGCACCTTTTTGGTGAAAAAACCAAAGTGGTGCTTTTGATTCCACCAAGAAACCCTGCCAACTCCATCAATCAAACCACTAAGCTCAAAAATTTCCTAGAAAAAGAAGGTGTAACCATTTTAGACTTTTCGGATTCAGCTATTTACCCTGAATTGTACGCCTTTGAGAACTCTAATGATGAAGTACATTTAAACTTAAAAGGTGCGAATATCTATTCTGCTTTACTTGGTGAAAAGATAAATGCCTTGATAGAATCTGCCAGAACATCAAACCAGTAAAAACTTTATGAGTTGGGACAAAAAATGAAAAATTAATGTCAAAAGTAGCGATTATAACGGGCGTGACAGGTCAAGATGGAGCTTATTTGAGCAAACTACTATTGGAAGAAGGATACCAAGTAATTGGACTCACTCGTAGCTACACTAGCAGTTCCATAGGTGGTTTGAAACAATTAGGTATTGAAAAGAAGTGAATTTACAGGGCTGTGATATAACTGATTTTTCGCAGTTATTCAAAATTTTTAAAACTTTTCAGCCTACCGAAATTTATAATCTAGCTGCACAAAGTTCAGTTTCCCTTTCCTTTAAGCAGCCTATTGGAACGATAAAATTCAATATCGAATCCGTACTTAACCTTTTGGAATCCATTCGTTTATTCAACCCTACTATTCGATTTTATCAAGCCTCCAGCAGTGAGATGTTTGGCAAAATTCATCAACTCCCTATTACAGAGAACGAGGTATTTCACCCTTTAAGTCCTTATGCCATCTCAAAAGCATCGGCGCATTGGCTAACTGTCAACTACCGCGAGGCTTACGATTTGTTCACTTCTTGTGGGGTACTTTTCAACCACGAATCGTACTTACGCACCAATAACTTTTTCATCAAAAAAGTCATCACAGAAGCTATTTCCATCAAAAAGGGAACGCAAACGATACTCAAAGTAGGTAATTTGGATGTAAAACGCGACTTTGGTTGGGCACCTCGCTATGTGGAAGCTATGTATTTAATGCTGCAACAAGCGACTCCTGACGATTACCTCATTTGCTCTGGAGCATCGGTTTCTCTACGTCAAATTATTGAATACGTATTCGACTATTTAGGACTAGATAAAGATAAAATTGTGATTGACCCAGAGCTTTTTCGCCCCACTGATATAGAAGATATTTATGGAGACCCTACTAAAGCCAAACAAAAATTGGGATGGAATTATGATATGCACTTTATGGAAGTGCTAAATATTCTAATTGAAGAAGAATGGAATGGCAAAGTGTTTGCTGCCTAGTATGCTATTTTTTTAACCGTCATCAACTATAAAAATTGAAAATCACCTATTTTCATCGAAAGCCTGAAAAATATGGCTCATTTAGTTTAGAGTATATTTTCAAAGATGTACGCACTCGCCTTGCCCACAAAATTGAATACGACATCGCAGAATCCAAATACACTAGTCAAGGTTTGTACCCTAGGGTGTATAACGCATTGGAGGCAATATTTCGCCAAAAAGGAGACGTGAACCACATTACAGGCGATACGCATTATGTAGGAATTTTTTTAACCAAGCGCAAGACCATTCTGACAGTGCTTGATTGCGGATTTATGAAGCAAGATAGAAGCGCGACTTCCAAATGGGTATATCAACTATTTTGGTTAAAACTGCCTGTACGCAAAGCCCGCTTTGTCACGGCTATTTCCAAAGCAACGAAAGACGATGTAGTGGGTTACACCAACTGCGACCCTGAGAAAGTGATTATCGTACCAGTAGCCATTTCTCCTGCTTATCAGCCACATCCCAAACCATTCCATTCAGTGAAACCTAGATTGCTTCATATTGGCACTAATCCAAATAAAAATCTGTTGCGCCTCATTGAAGCCATAGATGGTATTAGTTGTCACTTAACCATCGTGGGAAAACTATCCGAAGAACAACTCGAAAAATTCAACACCACCAAATCGAATATACTAACGTCTTTAATATTTCTGACGAAGAAATGGTGCAACAATACCTAGATTGTGATATTTTGGTGTATGTTTCTACGTATGAAGGCTTTGGAATGCCCATCATTGAAGCCAATTCAGTAGAACGACCTGTACTGACCAGCAATGTGACTTCTATGCCAGATGTAGCGGGCAACGCAGCGTGCTTAGTTGACCCATTCGACGTGCAAGCTATTCGGCAAGGCTTATTACAAATTATAAATGACGCAACCTATCGCGAACAACTACTGGCAAATGGTAGAATCAATAAACTAAGATTCGACCCAGACTACATCGCTAATTCGTATTACGAATTGTATAAAAAAATTGTAGAAGAAAAGAAATAAAATTGATTTTATTGGTGGTGAGATAATTTGTATTGTTGCAGCTTTAATTAATAATTAACTGATAATCAATTATTTATTAATTAGTATGGCACAGTCAATTATTGTATTATCACTTTTTGAGTGTTTGTTTTACTTCCTGATGATACAGTTAAAAAATAACAGCCTTTGGGCAAATGAGCCACTTTTAATCTAGTGGTTGGCGCAGTGGTTCCGTTTTGTGTAAACAGTTCATGCCCTAAACTATTGAATAGAACAAGCGAGTAGGCTTGGTTGAGGTTTGTAAATTGAAGGATTAATTCGTCCGTTACGGGGTTGGGGTAAACATTCATTAAAGCAGCAGCAGGGTTATGAGTAGAAACTACCTGCATACCACAACCGTTACTTTCTAGTAAACCCGACCTAAACTCGTACAGCACAGCTAACATTCTTTTCTTTTGCTCTAAGGAAAACATCGCCATGCAAGAATCGTCCGTGTAATTCATAAAATTCATGTACATATCTCTCGTTCCACAAGAAAAAGTTTCCAAATCGAAGCGAGAAGGACATTCATTGGCATAGGTTAAATTTTGGCGTGGCGTGTCAGCAATACCATCATCGGTGCTACAACTAGGTTCATCCTCGTCGCCCCAAACGTGTTGTAATCCAAAGTAATGTCCAACTTCATGCACAGCAGTTCTGCCTTGATTGTATGGTTTATTATCAGAAGCCGTACCAATAGTACCAAAAGCGCGATAATCAATCACTAGACCTTGTTTATCTTTGCTGCCCTCGTTGGGTCTAGTAGCCTGCCCTAACACACCATCTGCCCTAGCACCTACCCAAATATTTAAGTAAGCGTTGGTGTCCCAAGCATCTATACCTTTGTTTAAGCCATCTTTGATTTGAAAAGCGTTGTTGGCAATATTTCGTTGGGTGGTTTCTGTCCTCGTAATACCCGTCGTAGCTCTGCCTCTGGGGTCAACAGAAGCCAAACAAAATTCCAGTTCTACGTCAGCCACTAAGGGTTTGAACTCTGCTGAAATTTCGTTAATTTGACTGCTTCTTCCCCTAAAATCTCGGTTTAACACCTCTATTTGAGATTGAATCTGCTGGTCGCTAATGTTTTCTGAAGGGCTGCCTACATGATACACAATATGTACGACCACAGGAATAGTGACAATAGTGCGCGGTAGTACAGGATTAGCTTGCATCCAGCTCTGGATGCGTTGCTCCTGCTCATCAAGGGTAATAGAAGGCAGCAATGCCTCTGTCAAGCAACGCTGATTTTGCGACCAACTCGAATGACTTATTGTTAAAAATAAACCCAATAATACAATAGTAACTGACTTCAGGTACTTGAGTTTTCCCAGTTGGCTTTTGTGTTTTTCAAAAGGCATAATTAAATAGCTTTTGTCACTTTTTAAGCCCTCAATTCCCACCTCCCTAGTCTCAGCGCGAATGCCGAATGGTAAACAGCCAATTGTGTGAAATAAATTTGTAATAATATGATTTATCATGTAGTGGTTGATTGTAACCTGAATTTTAGGGATTGAGTGTTAACTGATATTATGCTGTTGGTCATTAGTTTTTAGTCTTCAGCCATTAAGTTGAAATGAGGTAATTTAAAAACGCAATAACCCAAACTAATACACAACCGCGTAATTTGAGATACTAACTAACGCTAGACCTTAGTTCAAATTTGGTAATGCGTAGCCTCCCGTATCAATTTCGGTGGTTTTAAAAGTTTCTGAGAGTTCTAAATAGTCTCGTGTGGTTATTTTAGTTTGAAATAGGTAAAGTTGTTTTAGGCTGCTTATCGTTTTCAAGGCTTCGATACCTTTTTTAGTGCTATTTGTTCCCACTAAATTGAGATATTCTAAATGCTGAAGCCCCGCCAGCTTTTGTAATCCTGCATCAGAAATCTGGGTGTAATCCAAGTATAGTTTAGTCAAATGAGGAAGTTGGGCAATGATGTCCATATCTTCATCACTGATGTTTTTTTCACTTAAACGTAGCCACACTAACTGTTGTTTCAAAGGCAGCAGTAATGTTAAATGTTCTTTTGAAATAGGTTCAACATTTACAAAATTGACACTCAATAGGTTACTATTTGTCCCAACTGGTAGCACAACTGCTCGAATAGCATTTAATTTTTTTACATCCTCTGCGTTAGCTGGTTCGGCTTCCATGCCAGCATACAAAATTTCTGGTTTCTGCTCTTCTTCACTTAATCTCTCGCTGTCTTCTAAAGCAGCCAACAAAGGCTGAATATGTGCTGGTTGTGGTATTTCTTTCACTTGTTGCTCAAAAGAAGCACCGTTATCTATCCACCAAGATAACAGTTCTATTTCTGCCTCTGAAAGTTGAAGTTTCGATTTAGGAGGCATGTGTTTTTCGTCAGAAGTGGGTAAAGTCAGTCGGCGAATGAGTTCACTCTCTTTTGCCCTTCCCGCTACGAGGAGAGGAAGTTTGCTTTTCCCACCTTGCTGTATCCATTCGGGGGTGTCCAAACGCAATTTGCCTTTTTGTTTATTTGCATTATGGCAATTGTAACATTTTTCAGCTAAAATAGGAACTACAATATCGCTGTAAGCACGTGCTGCTTGCACGTCTTGAATGGCTATTTTTTCAATTGTGGTCATCCCCAACCATGTTTTCACACTATCCGGGAGCGGCTGAATCAAGTAGTCTGCACCGTGTGTTAACGAGCCACCCAAATGTCCTGTCCAAAACAACAATCCTGCTACCAATAGCGCATGAAGTTGATTCCATATCGGCGTTTTTAGGTAAAGCGTTTTTTTGTTCCAATAAACACTTGCTGCTAACACGGCTACTGCTATTCCGCCCCACTGATGAGGGTTGACGGTTTGGGCTTCATACTCGCCACTGGTAGAGAGCAAGTAGCCTGTGATACAAGAAACAATCGCGCCTAAAGCTCCTAACAAGTAAAGCAACGGTAAAGCAAATTTCAAGTTGGCGTATCGCTTTCGATAGGAAAGTAAATCAAATAGTGTAGCCACCAGTAAAATTCCTATTGGCAAATGAACCAAGAGCGGATGAAACCTGCCTATCAACGTGGTAAATTGTTCCATATTCTATAAGGAATGAGCAATAAATATATTAATAATTTGCTTTTACAAACCATTGATTATCTGAATAAACTCGCAACTCATCACGCCTAATTTATCCTTCATCACTCATGTGTGTTGCGCCTAATTTTTTCACCTACTTTACTGCTGGTAACGCTTTCGCCAGAGTTCCATCACATGAACATTTACATCCCAAAGGTTGGCAAGTGGTTGATTGGTGAAAGGAACAGTTGCCATATAACTAGGAGGTCCAAACTCAGCGGTCATCGTGAGGCTTTTTCCCTGTTTAATTTTGGAAGCGACCACTTTGTCCCACCATGCAAAGTGCGCAGCAACCGCTTTCTGCCATTCTGGAGCGCGTGGGTCAGTGATTTGCGGACTTTGTTCATGCCCTATTCGAGCGTGGACGTGGTCTGTGCGTGTCAAAGCCAAATCAACTGTTTCGGCTTGGTCTTCCAAAAGTGAAGCATGAACGTTGCACCAGTGCGATATATCTAAAGTAAGTCGTAAATCGGGAGACTTCTCAATAAAAGTTTTGGAGATATGAGCGGCGTATAAAATTCTTGCACGGTGCGTTTCGTGATAAATTGGAACGCCAGTATCTTGACTAACCCAGGCGGTGAAATCAATAAATGCTTTATTTTGCTCAAAAGAAAAATAATCTTTCCCCGAATGGCAATTGATAAACATAGGTTGATAGCGTACAGCAGAAAGCAAGTAGTTTTTGAAATCTTCTAAGTGCTTTGAGTAATTATTTCCATCTGACCCTACCAAAAATCCGTACACAAGACCATATTTTTTGATGGCATTTATCCACTCTTCTGCTGCTTTTAGGGAGGTTGGTGCCCATACCTCTATTCCATCGTAGCCACTTTCTTTTGCTTTTTTACAAAAATCATCTGCACTACCTTGAAATCCCCAGTTTGTAGCCAAAATAGCAATATAAAAATTAGAAGGAATCTCGTAAGTGGGTTTTTCGTAGAAGGGGAGATTTGCAAACCATGCACCACTTGCCGCCGCAGAAGTAGCTAAAAAAGTTCTTCGCTTCATGTTCGCTGGTATTTTTTTTCGATTGTTTATTTGTTTCAATTGAAGTCGAAGGTAAATATTTTATCCATAAAATGGGTTGATAAAGATACAATATTTTTTGTTTTTCAGAATTATAGACCATTTTATTTTTAGCGCGGTATGATAAAACGTGCAGAATTTATTTTATTGATTTGAACGACAATAGCTATTGTTTAACTAAACTAAACATAAGTAATTGTTTGATAATCAAAATAATGCAAGTGAAAATAGTGCTTTCTACTTTCCAATCTAAACAGATAAAAACCCTATAAAAATCGGTATATACTTCAGTCTTTGGTTGCAAAACAAAAATAATATTTCAATGTTAATTAAATATAAAGAGAAAAAGTTGCATAATGAAAAAAACATCTTACCTTAGCGCAATATTAAAGACGGTACATTGCAGATATATCCATTTAGAGTTTTTCGTTAGTAACGAATGCGTAAATTAAATTCTAGTCCATGGTTTATGTCTTTGCTACCCTTGTATTGATAAAATGGTTAAGTGATTTTTTGATAAATGGTAGTTTTACAACCTCCCGTTTTAAGAACGGGAGGGTAAAATTTATTCCTTCATAATAACAGTCGGGTGATTTCTTGCAAGAGCGAAGCGTTTTAGTCTTCGCTCTTTTTTGTACGATTTGCAAAAAAAGCAATCGGTTTCACATAAAGAATTGACAAACAAGTAAAACAAACAATAGTGAATCATAAATCTAATCTTTCCTTTTGGCAAATCTGGAACATGAGTTTTGGATTTCTAGGCATTCAGTACGGCTTTGGTTTACAGCAAGCCAATATGAGTCCAGTATATCGTTATTTAGGCGCAGAAGAAAGCGATATTCCTGGGCTTTGGTTAGCTGGTCCGCTTACTGGGCTTTTACTTCAACCAATTATTGGGGCGTTATCTGACAAAAGTTGGTCGCCATTTTGGGGACGTCGCAAGCCTTATATTTTTGTAGGTGCTATTGCTGGTAGTATTGCTATGATTTTAATGCCGAACTCAAAATCTGTTTTTATGGCAGCTTGCCTGATGTGGTTGCTAGATGCCGGGTTAAATTCATCTATGGAGCCGTTTCGGGCGTTTGTTGGGGATTTATTAAACAATAAACAGCGACCAATAGGCTTTGCGGTGCAGTCGTTTATGGTAGGGTTTGGACAAACTTTAGCCAATCTAATGCCTTTCATCTTACCAATACTAGGCATTTCGTTAGCACTTTCCGACGATCTTAGCAATGGTATTCCTGACTCGGTGCGATTCCCATTCTACATTGGTGCCGCCGCTATTTTAATTACAGTGTTTTTTACCATGATTACAACCAAAGAATATCCGCCAGAAAACGAAGATTATAAAATTAAACTTATCTTTACTACCGAACAAAAGAAAAATATTACTTTTTGGCATATTGCGCTAACTGTGGGTGCAGCCTTAATGAGTGGATTATTTGCGGTGCGAATTGGTGGTATCAACAATGGGTTAATTTGGGCTGGAGGTATTGGCGTTGGGCTTTACTTGTTGTTGATGTTGCCTGTGTTCAAAGAAATATTAGCCTCTTTATCGGAGATGCCAGTAGTGATGCGGCAATTGTGGTGGGTTAAGTTTTTTACTTGGTATGGGCTACCACTGATGTGGCAATATTTATCGCTGGCAGTAGCTAAATATTCTTTTGATGCACCCAGCCCTGATGCTAACCAAGTGGGGTTTGAAGCTGGAAAAAACTGGGGGAGTTTATGTTTTGCTATGTTTAGTATTTCTTGTTTTGTAATTTCTATTTTTTTACCCGCCATTTCTAAGCGCATTGGAAGCCGCAGGGGTACTCATGCCTTATTCTTGACAATTGGTGCGCTAGGATTTTTCAGTGTTTTGTTAAGCAACGACAAGTGGATTTACTTTGCAGGTATGGGTTTGATTGGTTTGGCTTGGGGTTCCATCATGTCTATGCCTTATCTCATGCTTGCTGACTCAGTTTCCGAAAAGCGAATGGGCGTTTACATGGGTATTTTCAACGGATTCATCTGCGTCCCACAGTTTATTGGTATGCTGACGGTGCCGCTTTATTATGAATCTATTTTAGGAGATGACCCTCGAAACGCTTTGATTCTAGCAGGATTTTGTATGCTTTGTGCTGCGGGAAGTTGCTTTTTGGTGAAAGAAATAAAAGATAAGAGTAATGGTATGAACGAAGTGACTCCAGTGGTTAGCCATTGATAGTTCGCTAGTAGTTGTTTAGACTTTGAATGTCTAAAGCAACTACTTTGAAGGTCTATAATTCTTTTCATTTAGGCGACTACAATGTGCATCTTCTGAGAAAGATACACTACAAACTGATTACAAACAACTAATTTATTATACGACTTCCTCCAACATCAATAAAGAATCCGATTTGCCTTCAAGGTAACTAAAGCCCATTAAATATTCATCTACTGCTTTAGCCGCTTCTCTGCCTTCAGAAATTGCCCAAACCACTAAAGATTGACCTCGACGCATGTCGCCAGCAGAAAATATTTTTTCCACGTTGGTCTGATAGTGATTCGTGACTACGTTTCCGCGTTCGTCTATGTTTACCCCTAGTTGTTGTAACATTCCTTCAAACGGTGGAGCTACGAAGCCAACAGCTAAAAGAGCTAATTCACAAGGAATTTCTCTTTCTGTTCCAGCGACTTCTGCAAATCCAAAACGCCCTGTCTGCGGGTCTTTTGCCCACTCAATGTCCACGAGTTGAACTGCTTTTAATTTTCCGTTTTCATCTCCTAAAAATGCTTTTGGTCAGTACCGACCATGTTCTTTCGCAGCCTTCTTCGTGCGAAGAAGAAGTGCGTAAAATCATGGGCCAGTTGGGCCAAGAAAGTGGCTCGCGATCTTTAGGTGGCTTGGAAAGAAGTTCAATTTGTGTAACAGAGTTGGCTCGGTGTCGGTTGGAGGTCCCCACACAGTCCGCGCCAGTATCGCCACCACCAATCACCAAAACATTTTTACCAGTTGCTAAGATGGCATCGTTTTTGTTGATATGTGCGCCAGCTACCCTACGATTGTTCTGTTCTAAAAATTGCATGGCAAAATAAACGCCTTCTAGGTTGCGTCCAGGAATATTTAAGTCTCTTGGCACAGTAGAGCCGCCACAAAGTACAACAGCGTCAAATTCATTCATTAGATGCTGAGGATCAATATTTTCTCCTACGTTGGCGTTGGTCTTAAACTTAATCCCTTCGGTTTCCATCACTGCCACTCGGCGTTCCACGACCCACTTTTCTAACTTAAAATCTGGAATGCCATAGCGAAGCAAACCGCCGATTCTATCGTTTCGTTCAAACACCGTCACTAGATGTCCTGCTTTGTTCAATTGAGCGGCAGCAGCTAACCCTGCTGGACCAGACCCAATGACTGCCACTTTTTTTCCTGTTCTCACCACAGGTGGGTTTGGGCGAACATAGCCACGTTCAAAAGCCAATTCAGCAATTGATTTTTCGATATGCTCAATAGCCACAGGCGGTTGGTTAATGCCTAGCACACAAGCCGCTTCGCAGGGGGCTGGACAAATGCGCCCTGTAAATTCTGGGAAGTTGTTGGTAGAACTCAATATTTCATAAGCCCTCAACCAATCTTCTTCGTGGACAGCATCGTTAAATTCAGGAATAATATTTCCCAAAGGACAACCATTGTGGCAGAATTGGCACACCACAGTCCATGCAGCGTGCAGCTTGCAAT